>NZ_VCBX02000001.1:2397500-2715000 GCF_005938745.2 Rhodococcus sp. KBS0724 | reverse complement strand
GATATCAGCCGGGTCACCCTGCGCATGATGGAGCAGATCAAGGCCCGCGCCGAAGAAGCTGCAAATCAGAACGGCGTCTCCTTGAATTCATGGGTGTCGCAAGCTGTGCAAGGCGCTTTGCGGGATCAGATGCGTAAGAACGGCATGGACTGATCTAATTGCGTCCGAGCAAGTCCACAAGATTGTTGCCGTCAGGCATGGAGGAGTAAGTCGTATGGCCGTTTCGGGCGTCAAGGAATTCGAGATCAAGGCCGATCCGGCCACGGTCATGGCAGCGGTAGCGGCGGTGGACCGGTTGCCCGAATGGTCGTCGGCGCACAAGAAGATCACGATCGAAACCACGCATGACGACGGTCGGCCGCATCGCGTCCGGATGGCCGTGTCGATTCTCGGTATCAACGACGAGCAGGTTGTGGACTACACCTTCGACGGCGACGAGAAGGTGAGCTGGACGCTCGTCGAGAGCGGGCAGCAAAACCAGCAGGACGGCTCGTACACCCTGACCCCGACCGATGGCGGAACCAAGATCAGTTTCGAACTGACCATCGACCCCAAGATCCCGCTGCCGGGATTCCTGGTGAAGAAGGCTCAGAAGACTGCACTCGAGACCGCGAGCAAGGGATTGACGAAGTTCGTCGAAAATTTCTGAGCGCCAGTAGCATTCGCACGCAACCCTCGCCTCCGGCCAGCCCGGACGCGAGGGTTGCGGCTTTTCACGGGCGCCCGGCGATCATCGCGTTGGACGGAAAGTCCTTGGTGAAGTTCAGGATTCACCGCCGCGGTGGATAGTCGCGGGGTAACGTCGGCCTCGTGTCCGACGCGGCAGCTCCTCCTCGCACCCCACCGACCGTGCGTGTACTCGTCTTCAGCGACGACGCCCACACGCGCGAACAGGTCCGCCTCGCTCTCGGCGAGCGCCCGCATCCTGATCTCCCGTCGATCGATTACGTCGAGGTGGCCACCGCACCGGTGGTGATCGATCGACTCGACCGCGGTGGCATCGACCTCGCCATTCTCGACGGCGAGGCCAGCCCCGCCGGGGGCATGGGCGTCGCGAAGCAGCTCAAAGACGAGATCGCCGACTGCCCGCCGATCGTGATTCTGACCGGTCGACCCGATGACGCGTGGCTCGCGTCGTGGTCACGGGCAGAAGCTGCCGTTTCCCAACCGCTGGACCCGATCGAACTGGCGTCGGCTGTCATTCGTTTGCTCCGCGTTCGCCTGAACCTCTGATCGGTTACGGGCACACAGTTTCCGTTGCGGCGGCGAGCACTTCGGCATCTCGGGAGCAAAACTCCGCAGTTCGAAAATCAGCCCCAATGTCGGGGGCACCACCTAGGGTAAGTGTCACAGGTCACACGATCGGCGAGATGCTGGCAGTATCGATCTGGCAGGAACAGCAGAGTCTTCTGGGGCAGCGCCATTCACCGGCGTCACGCTAAACGGAGAGGGGTTCGGTGCGGACATGAACGCGTATGTGCCAATTCTCGTTCTGGGTGCCATCGCGATGGCCTTTGCCGTGGTGTCCGTCGTCCTTGCCTCTGTCGTCGGGCCCCGCCGATACAACCGCGCGAAACTCGAAGCCTACGAGTGTGGCATCGAACCGGCACCCCGCGCCGCCGGTGGTGGACGGTTTCCCGTCAAGTTCTATCTGACAGCCATGCTGTTCATCATCTTCGATATCGAAATCGTCTTCCTCTATCCCTGGGCAGTCCATTTCGATTCGCTCGGTTTGTTCGGATTGGCAGCCATGGGTTTGTTCATCGTCAATGTCTCGGTTGCGTACGCATACGAGTGGAGACGAGGCGGATTGAGTTGGGATTGACCTGATTTCTCACACGACGAAAACGCTTACGACCGAATCGAGTCGAATATGGGTCTTGAAGAAAAGCTTCCAAGCGGTTTTCTCCTGACAACTGTCGAGGGCCTGGCCGGGTACTTTCGCAAAGGGTCGCTGTGGCCGGCAACGTTCGGACTTGCCTGTTGTGCCATCGAGATGATGTCGACCACATCCGGGCGATTCGACTTGGCGCGCTTCGGTATGGAGGCGTTCCGCGCGTCGCCGCGGCAGGCAGACCTGATGATTGTCGCCGGCCGGGTCAGTCAGAAGATGGCGCCGGTGCTGCGGCAGGTGTACGACCAGATGGCTGAACCCAAATGGGTGCTCTCCATGGGTGTCTGCGCGTCGTCGGGCGGAATGTTCAACAACTACGCGATAGTCCAGGGCGTCGATCACATCGTGCCGGTCGACATCTACTTGCCTGGATGCCCGCCACGTCCGGAGATGCTGCTCAACGCAATTATCGAACTGCACAAAAAGATTCAGGACATGCCACTGGGCGTCAACCGCGAAGAAGCGCGCGCTGCCGCCGAGCGCGCCGCTCTGGCGTCCACTCCCCTGATCGACATCAAAGGGCTGCTGCGATGACCGGGGAACCCTTCGACCGCCGCGGAATGTTCGGCGCCCGTGGCAGCGGCGACACCTCCGGATACAACCGGTTGGCTCGCGCCGCCGTTGCACCGGACGCCGCGACACGGCCATACGGCGGATATTTCGACGAGGTCGCGGACGGATTGTCGGCCGCACTGGCAGACAACGGAACTGCCTTCGACGATGCGGTCGAGAAGGTGGTGATCTTCCGCGACGAGATGACGCTGCACATCGAACGTTCGTACCTGCCCCAGGTGGCGCGCCGTCTTCGCGACGAACCGGACTTGCGGTTCGAATTGTGTCTCGGAGTCAACGGCGTTCACTACCCCGAGGACGCCGGTCGCGAACTGCACGCGGTGTATCCGTTCTCGTCGATCACCCACAATCGACGTATCCGGTTGGAGGTGTCTGTACCGGATGCCGATCCGCACATCCCCTCACTGGTGGGCACCTACCCGGCCAACGACTGGCACGAGCGCGAAACCTACGACTTCTTCGGCATCATCTTCGACGGCCATCCGTCGCTTACTCGCATCGAGATGCCGGACGACTGGCGGGGCCACCCCCAGCGCAAGGACTACCCGCTGGGCGGAATCCCCGTCGAATACAAGGGAGCACATATCCCGCCACCCGACGAGCGCAGGTCGTACATCTGATGAACAACACGGCTGACACACCATCGCAGGAGACGGTCTACACCGCCTCGGGACAGGACTGGGACCAGATTGTCGCCGCGGCGGCAGCGGGTCGATCCGATGCCGGTGCCGAACGCATCGTCGTCAACATGGGTCCGCAGCACCCGTCAACGCACGGCGTTCTCCGTCTTATTCTCGAAATCGAGGGCGAGACGGTCATCGAGGCGAGATGCGGAATCGGCTACCTGCACACCGGAATCGAGAAGAACCTCGAGTACCGGAACTGGACTCAGGGCGTCACTTTCGTGACCCGCATGGATTACCTGTCGCCGTTCTTCAACGAAACCGCGTACTGCCTGGGCGTCGAGAAGCTGCTCGGCATCACCGAGGACGTACCGGAACGCGCCACCGTTGTGCGCGTGATGTTGATGGAACTCAACCGGATCTCCTCGCACCTTGTTGCGTTGGCTACGGGCGGCATGGAGTTGGGCGCGGTCACCGCTATGTTGTTCGGGTTCCGCGAGCGCGAACTGATTCTCGACGTCTTCGAGACCATCACCGGACTTCGGATGAATCACGCGTTCATCCGTCCGGGCGGACTGGCTCAGGACCTCCCCGCCGGCGCGATCCCGAAGATCCGCGAACTACTGAAGGTTTTGCCGAATCGCTTGCGCGACATGGAGTTGATGCTCACCGACAACACGATCTGGAAAGCGCGCACCAGCGGCATCGGGTATCTGGACCTCACCGGATGCATGGCGCTCGGCATCACCGGTCCGATTCTTCGGGCAACGGGACTCCCCCACGATCAGCGTCGGGCGCAGCCCTACTGCGGTTACGAGAACTACGAGTTCGACGTCATCACGCATACCGGGTCCGATTGTTACGGAAGGTACTTCATTCGGGTGGAAGAGATGAAGGAGTCCCTGAAGATCGTCGAACAATGCCTCGACAAGCTGACGCCGGGGCCGATCATGGTCGACGACCGCAAGATTGCGTGGCCGGCAGATCTCCAGGTGGGTGCGGACGGGCTCGGCAATTCACAGAAGCACGTCGGCAAGATCATGGAGTCGTCGATGGAAGGCCTCATCCACCACTTCAAGTTGGTGACCGAGGGTATCCGCGTTCCGGCCGGTCAGGTGTACACCGCTGTCGAGTCACCGCGCGGAGAACTCGGCGTCCACATGGTGTCCGACGGCGGCACCCGTCCTTACCGCGTCCATTTCCGGGATCCGTCGTTCACGAATCTCCAAGCGGTGGCAGCAATGTGCGAGGGAGGCATGGTGTCCGATGTGATCGCGTCGGTGGCCAGCATCGATCCAGTCATGGGCGGAGTGGACCGATGACAGACTCCACGACGAACGGTGGTACCCGCGTCTTCCTCGAACTCGGTCCACGGCCCGACGAGCCGACGCAGTTGGTGCGGCCAGGGGCTCGAAGCAGCTACCCCGCCGATGTCCTGGCGCGACTCGACGCCGACGCCGAGGCCGTCATTGCGCGATACCGTGACGATTCGGCAGGCCAAGGGACCATTACCAGCAGGTCCGCTCTGCTGCCGCTGCTGCATCTTGTGCAATCCGAAGACGGCTACATCACGCCGGCCGGAATCGACTTCTGTTCACGCAAACTCGGGTTGACCGGCGCCGAAGTCGCCGCTGTGTCCACCTTCTACTCCATGTATCGACGCGGACCCACCGGTGAGTATCTGGTGGGCGTCTGCACCAACACTCTGTGCGCGGTCATGGGCGGCGACGCCATCTTCGAGGCTCTCGAGGAGCACCTCGAATCGGCGGGCTCCCGTGACGAAGCGTCACATTCACTCTCCACGTCGGACGGCAAGGTCACTCTCGAACACATCGAGTGCAATGCCGCCTGCGACTACGCACCGGTGGTGATGGTGAATTGGGAGTTCTTCGACAATCAGACTCCGGAGTCGGCACGCACGTTGGTCGATGCACTCCGTGGCGGCGAACGTGTCACTCCCAGCCGCGGCGCCACGCTGTGTTCGTTCCGCGAAACCGCCCGCACCCTGGCCGGTTTCGCTGATTCTCGCGTCGAAGCAGCCGAGGCTCAGACCAGCGGCGCCGCCAGTGTCGCAGGACTGCGAGTGGCCGCGGCGGAGTCCACAGACGATCCCAGCTCCGGCGAAGGGAAATGACATGGCACTTGCGCCTGTACTGAGTCGGTACTGGGACGAACCCAATTCGTGGACTCTCGACGCCTATCTGCGGCACGACGGTTATCAGGGGTTGCGCAAGGCACTCGCGGGCACAGCCGACGACGTGATCGCAACCGTCAAGGACGCGGGCCTCCGTGGCCGTGGTGGCGCCGGATTCCCTACCGGTTTGAAGTGGAGTTTCATTCCGCAGGGCGACAACAAGCCGCACTACCTCGTGGTCAATGCCGACGAGTCCGAACCGGGTACGTGCAAGGACATGCCGTTGATGATGGCAACTCCCCACACCTTGGTCGAGGGAGTCATCATCGCGGCGTACGCAATTCGCGCAGCCAAGGCGTTCATCTACGTACGCGGCGAGGTTGTCCCGGTGCTACGACGCCTACAGACTGCCGTGTCGGAGGCCTACGCGGCCGGTTACCTGGGGCGCGATATCCAGGGCAGCGGTTTCGACCTCGATCTGGTGGTGCATGCGGGCGCGGGTGCGTACATCTGCGGTGAGGAAACCGCGTTGCTCGATTCGTTGGAAGGCCGCCGCGGGCAACCGCGATTGCGTCCACCGTTTCCGGCCGTGGCGGGCCTGTATGCGTGCCCGACAGTGGTCAACAACGTCGAATCCATCGCGAGCGTCCCGGCCATCGTCCGGGGTGGCCCTGAATGGTTCAAGTCGATGGGCACGGAAAAATCGCCCGGATTCACGCTGTACTCGTTATCCGGCCATGTGACGACTCCCGGGCAGTACGAGGCGCCTCTCGGCATCACGTTGCGCGAGCTGCTCGGTTACGCGGGCGGCGTCCGGGAGGGCCACACTCTCAAGTTCTGGACTCCCGGCGGTTCGTCGACACCGATCTTCACCGATGAACACCTGGACGTTCCACTGGATTACGAGGGTGTCGGCGCCGCCGGATCGATGCTGGGGACCAAGGCTCTGCAGATCTTCGACGACACCACGTGCGTTGTCCGGGCGGTGCTGCGGTGGACAGAGTTCTACGCCCACGAATCGTGCGGAAAATGCACGCCTTGTCGCGAAGGCACGTACTGGCTCGTACAGATTCTGCGTCGCCTCGAAAGTGGTGGCGGCACAGAGTCCGACCTGGCGAAACTGCTCGACATCTCCGACACCATTCTCGGAAAGTCCTTCTGCGCCTTGGGTGACGGTGCGACAAGCCCGATCATGTCGTCGCTGAAGTACTTCCGCGACGAGTATCTGCAGCATTTCGATCAAGACGGCTGCCCGTTCGATCCCGCGCGGTCCGTTCTGGCGACAGGAGCGTATACCTCATGACTGCAGCGGCTGATGTGGAGACCGGCGACGCGGTGCCAACAGATCTCGTCACTCTCACCATCGACGGCACCACCGTCCAAGTTCCCAAGGGCACGTTGATCATTCGCGCCGCCGAAATGATCGGTACCGTCATTCCCCGATTCTGCGATCATCCGCTGCTCGATCCGGTGGGTGCCTGCCGCCAATGCATCGTCGAGGTCGAGGGCCAGCGCAAGCCGCTTGCATCCTGCACCACGACGGTCGCGGACGGCATGGTGGTCAACACCCAACTCACCTCGCCCGTTGCCGAGAAGGCTCAGCGCGGAGTGATGGAACTACTCCTCATCAATCACCCTCTCGACTGCCCGGTATGCGACAAGGGCGGCGAGTGTCCGCTGCAGAATCAGGCGATGTCGACGGGCCGGACGGAATCACGGTTCGGCGAGGAGAAGCGGACGTACCCCAAGCCGATTCCCCTCTCGTCCGAAGTTCTGCTCGATCGGGAACGGTGTGTTCTGTGCGCGCGGTGCACCCGGTTTTCGCAGCAGATCGCCGGCGACCCGTTCATCGATCTCCTCGAGCGCGGCGCGTTGCAGCAGGTCGGAATCTATGCCAACGAACCTTTCGAGTCGTACTTCTCCGGAAACACCATTCAGGTCTGCCCGGTTGGCGCTCTCACCAACACGTCGTATCGCTTCCGTGCTCGCCCCTTCGATCTGGTGTCCAGTCCGAGTGTCTGCGAACACTGCGCCGACGGATGTGCCCAACGGACCGATCATCGCCGCGGAAAGGTACTGCGGCGTCTCGCCGGGGACGATCCGGACGTCAACGAAGAATGGAACTGCGACAAGGGCCGATTCGCCTTCTCCTATGCAACGCAACGTGATCGCATCACCACTCCCCTGATTCGCGACCGTGAGGGTGCACTGGTTCCCGCGTCGTGGCCATTCGCACTCGACCTGGTGGCCCGAAAGTTCGCCGAATCGCGTGGCGATGCTGGTGTGCTCGTGGGTGGACGATCGACGCTGGAAGACGCGTACGCCTACAGTAAGTTTGCGCGTATCGCGCTGGGTACCAACAATATCGACTTCCGGATTCGCGCACAGTCTGCGGAGGAGTCCGCGTTTCTCGGCGCTAAGGTGGCCGGACGTTCACTCGATGAATCTGTCACATACGCGGACCTAGAGGCCGCCCCGGTCGCCCTTCTCGTGGCACTCGAACCGGAGGAAGAGTCACCCATCGTCTTCCTCCGCCTCCGCAAGGCTGCGCGGACGCACCGGACGCGGATTCTGTCTCTCGCTCCGTTTACCACCCGCGGACTGGAGAAAATGGCAGGCACACTGCTGCGCGCGGCACCAGGTGATGAGCCCGTCCTTCTGGATTCACTGGGTGATCCCACCAGCGAGGTCGGCCGGCTTCTGCGACAACCCGGCGCAGTCATTCTGGTCGGCGAAAGACTGGGCGCAATCGACGGCGGACTGTCGGCAGCACTGCAATTGGCTGACATCACCGGTGCCCAGCTCGCGTGGATTCCGCGTCGCGCCGGAGATCGAGCCGCCCTCGACGCCGGCGCTGTGCCGGGTCTACTTCCCGGCGGCAGACCGACATCCGATTCTGCTGCACGAGAGGATATTTCCTCGATCTGGTCGGCGGAACTTCCCGCCGAGCACGGACTGAGTGCACAACAGATGTTGGGATCGGACTCGCCGCTGAGCGCCCTGCTGGTCGGTGGGGTCGATCTTGCCGACATGCCGGACACCGACGCGGCCCGCACCGCCGTCCAATCCGCAGGCTTTGTCGTCAGCCTCGAGATTCGGCACAGCAGCGTCACCGAACTGGCCGATGTGGTGTTCCCGGTCTCGCCCGTCGCCGAGAAACCGGGCACATTTCTTAATTGGGAGGGCCGCGAACGTCCTTTCGAGACCGCACTGCGCACTACCGGTGTGATGCCCGATCAGCGCGTCCTCCAGGCGATTGCAGCGGAGATGGGTATCGATCTCGGACTGCCCGACGCCGATGCCGCGCGGGCCGAGATCCGGGCGCTCGGAACATGGTCGGGCAAGCGGGTTCCCGCACCTCACTCGCCCGCGCCGGTCCGTCCCGAACCGCAACCCGGTCAAGCCGTCCTGGCGAGTTGGCACCTGCTCCTCGACCGAGGGCGACTTCAGGACGGTGATCCCAACCTGGCCGGAACAGCCCACTCACCCGTTGTGCGACTGTGCGCGGATACCGCCGAGGAAATCGGAGCATCGGACGGCCAACCGGTATCGGTCAGCTCGGATCGTGGAACGATCACGTTGCCGCTGGTCATTGCAGATCTTCCGCCGCGGGTTGTCTGGCTCCCCCTCAATTCGACCGGCAGCGAGGTCAACCGAACGCTGGGAGTATCTCCGGGTGACACAGTCACGATCTCGAATCAGGTACCGCAATGAGCACCGTCACGCATATCGCTGAACCCGTGGACCTTTCGGCGTTCGGGCACGATCCGCTGTGGCTGGTGATCGCCAAAGCCTTGGTGATTTTCGTGTTCTTGTTGCTCACGACGCTGATCGCGATCTATGTCGAGCGCAAGGTCATGGCCCGAATGCAGATGCGTGTCGGCCCTAACCGGGTGGGCCCGCGTGGATTGCTGCAGAGCCTGGCCGACGGCGTGAAATTGGCTCTGAAGGAAGGCATCACACCGTCCGACGTCGACAAACCGATTTACATGCTGGCTCCGATTATCGCCGTCGTTCCCGCGTTCATGGCGTTTGCGGTCGTCCCGTTCGGCCCCGAAGTATCGATCTTCGGAACGTGGTCGCCGCTGCAACTCACGGACCTTCCCGTCGGCGTTCTGTACATCCTCGCCGTCACCTCCGTGGGGGTGTACGGAATTGTTCTTGCCGGGTGGTCGTCCGGATCGACCTATCCGCTGCTCGGCGCTCTTCGATCGACGGCGCAGGTCATCTCGTACGAAGTGGCGATGGGCTTGTCGTTTGCCGCCGTATTCCTTTACGCCGGAACCATGTCCACGTCCGGAATCGTCAGCGCCCAGGAAGGATCCTGGTACGTCTTCCTGCTCCTGCCCTCGTTCCTCATCTACGTGGTTGCCATGGTCGGTGAAACCAACCGTGCACCGTTCGATCTGCCCGAAGCTGAAGGCGAACTGGTGGGCGGATTCCACACCGAGTACTCGTCACTCAAATTCGCGATGTTCATGCTCGCGGAATACGTGAACATGGTGACGGTCTCGGCCCTCGCCACCACGCTTTTCCTCGGTGGCTGGCACGCACCGTTCCCGTTCAATCTCTGGGACGGCGCAAATTCGGGGTGGTGGCCGGTGCTGTGGTTCGTTGCCAAGGTCTGGTTCTTCCTCTTCGTCTTCATCTGGCTCCGCAGCACACTTCCCAGGTTGCGCTACGACCAGTTCATGAATCTGGGATGGAAGATCCTCATTCCGGCAGCCTTGTTGTGGGTCATGGCAATCGCCTCGGTCCGTGCCTTCCGCAACGCGGGTTACAACACCTGGCTGGTGCTGCTGTGCGTCGGCGTGGTTCTGGGCGGCGTTCTTCTTGTTGCACTGGGCGGTCTCTACCGGGGCCGTCGACGCGACCTCGAGCAACCACCTGCAACGCCCGCACATTTCAATGCCATGGCCGGCGGCTTCCCCGTTCCGCCGATGCCCGGGCAAACGGTTTCCGCATTCAGCCGAACCAGGAGTGCATCCACTGAAACAGTTGTACCCACCGAAACATCGGAGGACTCCCATGCCTGAATTCCTCGGACCCCTTGCCGGATTCGGCGTGACTCTCTCGACAATGTTCAAGAAGCCGGAAACCGAGTTCTACCCGGAAGAGAAGCGGCCGACTGCGCCGGGTTATCACGGTCGCCATCAACTTAATCGGTATGCCGACGGACTCGAGAAATGCATCGGTTGCGAACTCTGCGCGTGGGCGTGCCCCGCCGATGCGATCTACGTCGAAGGCGCGGACAACACCGAAGACGAGCGCTACTCCCCCGGCGAACGGTACGGCCGGGTGTACCAGATCAACTACTTACGGTGCATCGGTTGCGGTCTGTGTGTGGAGGCATGCCCTACCCGCGCGCTGACCATGACCAACGAATACGAGATGGCAGATGACAATCGCGCCGGTTTGATCTACGAGAAGGACCGATTGCTCGCCCCCCTGAAGCCCGACATGGATGCGCCCCCGCACGCGTTGCGCCCGGGAACCACCCAGGACGACTACTACCGCGGCGATATCACAGCGGCCGGTCAGGAGCCGGAACAATGATCGGCGCGCTCACCACTGACGTTGTTGCACAAGGAACACTGACGGTTCTCGCACAGGAGACACTGACGTCGACGTCGACGGGTGAGGCCGTGCAGTTCTGGATTCTCGGCACTCTCGCCGTGATCAGCGCGCTCGGAGTTGTTGCGGCCCCGAAAGCTGTGTATTCAGCGCTGTTCCTGGCGATGACGATGATCATCCTGGCCGTGTTCTACATAGTTCAAGGCGCCTTGTTCCTCGGAGTTGTTCAGGTTGTCGTGTACACGGGTGCGGTGATGATGCTGTTCCTGTTCGTCCTGATGCTGGTTGGCGTGGACTCCTCGGATTCACTGGTCGAAACCTTGCGGGGGCAACGTATCAGCGCAATAGTGATCGGTCTCGGTTTCGGTCTGCTGTTGATCGGCGGACTCGGCAACGCGTCGATCTCGGGATTCACCGGGTTCACCAACCTGGAGCAGGGCAACATCGATGCGCTCGCGGATCTGATTTTCATTCGCTACGTCTGGGCTTTCGAGTTGACCGGCGCGCTGCTGATCACGGCCACACTGGGCGCGATGATGCTGGCACATCGGGAGAAGATCGCGGCGTCGATGAGTCAACGCGAACTCTCACAACAGCGTTTCAAGTATTTGGGCAGCGACGAGAACAATCCCGAAAAAGGCTCGGCCACACCACTTCCAAGTCCCGGCGTCTACGCCCGGAACAACGCTGTCGACATACCGGCGCGGCTTCCCGACGGTTCGCCGTCGGACATCTCGGTCTCGAGCGCCCTCACGCCGCGCGCGCAGGATCAGGCAAGCAGAGAGGAGAACAATCGATGAATCCCGAGAACTATCTGTATCTGTCGGTTCTGCTGTTCACTATCGGCGCGGCCGGAGTTCTCCTACGACGCAACGCCATTGTCGTGTTCATGTGCATCGAGCTGATGCTCAACGCCGCCAACCTCGCGTTTGTCACGTTCGCGCGGATGCACGGCAACCTCGACGGCCAGATCTTTGCCTTCTTCACGATGGTTGTCGCCGCTGCGGAAGTGGTTGTGGGCCTGGCAATCATCATGATTATCTTCCGATCTCGGCGTTCTGTATCCGTCGACGACGTAGACCTGCTGAAGTACTGATATGTCAGGAGGAATCACGTCCGCCATCTGGTTACTGCCTGCACTGCCGCTGTGCGGCGCAGCCGTCCTACTCCTTGCCGGTCGTCGCACCAACGCGTGGGGGCATCTGTTCGCGTGTGTCATGGCGCTGGCGTCGTTTGCCGTCGGAGTGGTGTTCTTCGTCAGCATGCTCGGCCGCGACACCGCCGATCGGAGCATCAACGATCACCTGTTCAGCTGGGTACCCGTTGACAGTCTGCAGGTCCAGTTCGGCCTCGAACTGGACCAACTCTCCATGTGCTTTGTCCTCCTCATCACCGGCGTGGGCTCGCTGATCCACATCTATTCGGTCGGGTACATGGACCACGACCCCGAGCGACGCAAGTTCTTTGCCTACCTCAACCTGTTCCTGGCGGCGATGCTGCTCCTGGTCCTCGCCGACAATTTCCTCGGCCTGTACGTCGGCTGGGAAGGCGTCGGATTGGCGTCGTACCTGCTCATCGGCTTCTGGCAGCACAAGCCGACAGCAGCAACCGCGGCCAAAAAGGCGTTTGTGGTCAACCGAGTCGGCGATATCGGCCTGATGATCGCAATGATGTTGATGTTCAACACTTTCGGATCCCTGTCGTTCACCACGGTCTTCGGCAACGCTTCGGGGGCAAGTGAAGGAGTTCTGACGGCGATCGGCCTCATGCTGTTGCTCGCGGCGTGCGCGAAGTCCGCTCAGGTGCCGTTGCAGTCCTGGCTGGGCGACGCGATGGAAGGCCCCACTCCCGTGTCGGCGCTGATCCACGCGGCAACCATGGTCACTGCGGGTGTCTACCTGATCGTGCGTTCCAATCCGATCTTCGACCTGGCACCCGACGCCCAAACGGTGGTGGTGATCGTCGGCGCGGTCACGCTCCTGTTCGGCGCGATCATCGGTTGCGCGAAGGACGACATCAAGAAAGCCCTCGCCGCGTCGACCATGAGTCAGATCGGATACATGGTTCTCGCAGCCGGTTTGGGACCCGCCGGATACGCGTTCGCGATCCTGCATCTCATCACCCACGGATTCTTCAAGGCCGGCCTCTTCCTCGGCGCCGGTTCGGTCATGCACGCGATGAACGACGAAACCGACATGCGGCGCTACGGCGGACTGCGCGCATTCATGCCGTTGACGTTTGTCACCTTCGGACTCGGCTACCTTGCCATCATCGGTGTTCCACCGTTCGCGGGCTTCTTCTCCAAGGACAAGATCATCGAGGTTGCCATCGGAGAGGGCGGGGTCAAGGGCATAGTCCTCGGCGTGGTCACGTTGCTGGGCGCCGCGCTCACCGCGTTCTACATGACCCGCGTGATGCTCATGACGTTCTTCGGTAAACCTCGGTGGGACAACCAGAATCCACACGAATCCCCTTCGGTGATGACGTCTCCGATGATTGTGCTCGCGGTGGGATCCGTCGGCGCCGGCATACTCCTGACCATCGGCTCCAGCTTGCAGAACTGGCTCGAACCCGTTGTCGGGGCCCATCACGTGGAGCCGCCGATACCCGCGTGGAGCATCACCCTGATGGCACTGGTCGTGGTCGCGCTGGGCGTCGGAGTTGCCTATCGCGAGTATGCAACTCGGGAGATCCCGGTGGAGGCGCCGACAACCGTATCGGCGCTGACCACCGCGGCCCGTCGTGATCTGTACGGCGACGCATTCAACGAAGCGGTGTTCATGAGGCCCGGACAGCAACTCACCCAGACTCTGGCGGTAGTCGACACCAAAGGCATCGACGGCGCGGTCAACGGCTTTGCCGGGGCGGTCAGCGGAATCTCTGCCCTGGTGCGCAAGCTGCAGACAGGCTTTGTACGCTCCTACGCCCTGGTGATGTTCGTGGGTGCAGCGCTGGTGGTCGCGACGATGATGGCGGTGACACTGTGGTGACCGAAAATCTGGTGAACGAAACTGTGGCAAACACCGGTTTCCCCGCTCTGACGATCTTGTGGCTACTCCCCCTGGTTGGCGCCGCCGTGGTGGTCGCGCTTCCGGCCCGGATGTCTCATGTCGCCAAATCCGTTGCGCTTGCAGTGTCGTTGGGTGTCCTCGTGATCGCTGTAGTTCTCGGCATCACGTTCGACCGCGGCGGGCAGCAGTTCCAATTCGTCGAAAGGCACAGTTGGATACCCGCATTCGGGGCCAGCTACAGCCTGGGGCTTGACGGCATCGCGCTGGTTCTCGTTCTATTGACGGCCGTTCTGGTGCCGCTGCTGCTGATTGCCGGCTGGAACGACGTCCCCGCGGTGCCGTCGGAGACCCCAGAGACCTCAGAGACCTCAGACGAGCCACCACGACGACTGCCGCACACGTACTTTGCGTTGATCCTCGTAGTCGAGTCGATGGTGCTGCTCTCGTTCAGCGCGCTCGACGTTCTGCTGTTCTACATTTTCTTCGAGGCGATGCTGATACCGATGTACTTCCTGATCGGCGGTTTCGGTGGCGCCAACCGCTCGCGTGCAGCCGTCAAATTCCTGCTGTACAACCTGCTCGGCGGGTTGGTCATGCTGGCAGCGGTCGTTGGCCTCTACGTTGTGACCGCTCGTGCGGAAAGTCCCTTCACCTCAGGAACTTTCGACTTCCAAGCCATCGCCGCCGCGGCCGCGAACGGCGACCTGGGGGTCGGACCCGGCGTCCTCAACGCGTTGTTCCTGGGCTTCATGTTTGCGTTTGCCGTCAAGGCACCGCTGTGGCCGTTGCACAGCTGGCTGCCTGATTCGGCGGTGGAGTCCACACCGTCGACGGCTGTTCTGATGATGGCCGTCGTCGACAAGGTGGGCACCTTCGCGATGATTCGCTACTGCCTGCAACTGTTTCCGGAGTCGTCGGCGACGTTTGCACCGTGGATCATCACGCTCGCCGTGATCGGCATCGTCTACGGCGCGATTCTCGCGATCGGGCAGACCGACATCATGCGCCTGATCGCCTACACATCGATTTCGCACTTCGGGTTCATCATTCTCGGAATCTTCGCGATGACCAGTCAGAGCCAGGCCGGGTCGGCTCTGTACATGGTCAACCACGGAATCTCGACGGCTGCCCTGTTCCTGATCGCGGGTTTCCTTGTCTCGCAGCGTGGTACACGGGCCATCGCGGCGTACGGCGGTGTGCAGAAAGTTGCGCCCGTTCTGGCCGGCACCTTCCTGATTGCGGGGCTAGCCACTCTCTCGCTTCCCGGCCTGGCGCCGTTCATCAGCGAATTCCTGGTCCTGATCGGCACGTACACGCGCTATCACGTCGCTGCCATTGTCGCGACAAGTGCACTGGTCTTGTCCGCGATCTACATCCTGTGGCTCTACCAACGGGTGATGGGTGGTCCCGAGAAGGAAGGCTCCGACAAGATCCGGGATTTGGTGCGCCGTGAACTTGTCGTGGTGGCGCCGTTGATTGCGCTCCTGCTCTTTCTGGGCATCTATCCCAAACCTGCTCTCGACATCATCACACCGGCGGTCAACCACACCGTTGTCGATGAAGTGCCCACACCCGTGATCGCCGATCCCCACGCCGAGGAAGGTGCCCACCCATGAGTTCCTTCGACGGATTGACTCTCCTCGCGGAGCCGGCAACCCATTCCACAAGTGTCGAATACGGCTTGCTCTCACCGATGCTGATCGTGTTCGGGGTCGCGGTGGTCGGAGTGTTGGTCGAAGCCTTTGCACCTCGCGCGGTGCGCTACCCCGTTCAATTGGTTCTCGGTATCGGCGGATTGGCTGCAGCATTTGTGGCTGTCATCGCGCTCGCGGGCACCCGATCACTGGCCATGGCCGGATCTGTCGCCGTCGACGGTCCCACACTGTTTCTGCAGGGCACGATTCTGCTCGTTGCGATTCCGGCCGTGTTGCTGATCGGCGAACGCGGATCAGGCGATACCGTGCCAGCAGAGAATCACGACGACGCACTGGGGAGTTTCACGCCTCAAGCGTCGAGCGTTCCCGGCAGCGTTGCCGAACAAGAAGCAACCAAAGCCGGTGTTGCACAGACAGAAGTGTTCCCACTGACCCTGTTTGCGGTGGGCGGAATGCTCCTCTTCCCCGCTTCCAACGACCTCCTCACGATGTTTGTTGCGCTCGAGGTCTTCTCGCTTCCGTTGTACTTGCTGTGCGGATTGGCGCGACGACGCCGTCTCCTGTCGCAGGAAGCCGCAATGAAATACTTTCTGCTCGGCGCATTCTCGTCGGCGTTTTTCGTCTTCGGCATCGCCCTGCTCTACGGCTACGCCGGCACGGTCACACTCTCCGGTATCGCCGACGCGGCGCGGATCGGAACGGAGAACGACTCCTTCCTGTGGCTCGGCACCGCACTGCTCGCCGTGGGCCTGTTGTTCAAAGTCGGTGCAGTGCCCTTCCATTCGTGGATTCCCGACGTGTATCAGGGCGCACCCACCCCCATCACCAGTTTCATGGCAACCGCCACCAAAATCGCCGGCTTCGGGGCCATCCTGCGAGTCTTCTACGTAGCGCTGCCCAACGAGTACGTGAATTGGCGTCCACTGATGTGGGGCGTTGCGATCGCAACGATGGTTGTCGGATCGGTTGTCGCCCTCACGCAAACCGACATGAAGCGAATGCTGGCGTACTCGGCTATTGCGCACACCGGTTTCATCCTGACGGGAGTGGTCGCCGACTCGGATGCGGGTCTGTCCGCGACGATGTTCTACCTCCTCGCCTACGGATTCAGTACCCTGGGCGCGTTTGCCGTTGTCACTCTGGTGCGTGATGCTGACGGCGAAGTTGCCACACTGAACCGCTGGGCGGGATTGGGTCGACGCTCCCCGTTGATCGGCGTGGTGTTCGCCCTGTTCCTTCTGACCTTTGCCGGGATTCCCTTGACCAGTGGTTTCATCGGCAAGTTCGCGGTGTTCCAAGCCGCCGCGGAGGGCGGCGCCGCCCCGCTCGTGATTGTGGGTGTTCTGTGCAGCGCAATTGCGGCGTACTTCTACGTGCGGGTCATCGTGTTGATGTTCTTCACCGATCCTGTGGACGACGCCCCCACCGTCGTTGTTCCGAGTGCGCTCACCAGCAGTGTCATCGGCCTCGGCGCCGGAGTCACCCTGATTCTCGGAGTCTTGCCGCAGCCGGCACTCGACCTTGCCGAGCGTGCAGCGGAGTTCGTCCGTTAACTCCCGATACGGTGGATCGATGACAGTGGAGAAACTCATCGTGCGGAATCCGTTGTTCATCGCCTTCGCGATTGTTGCCGCCGCGCACCTCATCCTCAACGGCGCTGACGTGGCGCCTTGGGACGGCATCACCAAAGTAATGCTCGCTCCCCTCTTGGCCGCCTGGGTTCTCGCGGACCACGGACCGAAGATCATTGCCGCTGCACTTGTCGCGTGCGCCTTCGGTGATCTGTTTCTCCTCTGGGACGCCACCTTCATCGTCGGGATGGCAGCATTCGCGATCGGCCATATCTGCTTCATCCGATTCTTCATCTCCCGCGGTGCATTGCACGGGATCCGTAAGAACCCGTGGGTTCTCCTCGCCTACGTAGCCGCGGCTGTCGTCCTTGTCGTCTACACCTGGTCCGGCCTGGGCGATCTCCAGATTCCCGTCCCGATCTACGCCGCAATCCTGGTCGGAACTGCGGCAACGTCGTTGGCTTACAACAAGATCACCGGATTGGGTGGCGCGCTCTTCCTCTTCTCGGACGCCGTCATTCTGCTCGGCCAGGCAGACAAGTGGCAGCCAGAGCCCACCGATATCTGGATCATGGCGTCGTACGTCCTGGCGCTGCTCCTCCTGACGGTCGGCATCCTGAGCGGCGAACGCCGAACATCGCCCATCAGCGCGGTCGACGCGCAGAATCGTGCGAGACTCGGACAGTGAACGACGCCAGCCGTGGAAACCTGCACCCGTACCGACCGCGACTGCTACGCGTCGGCATCCTCGTCGCCGCAGCTCTGCTGTTGCCCACCCCGCTCGCCGCGGCCACGCCCACGACGACCGCACCGGCCGGCTGTGTACCGTTCGGGACCGCGCAGCTGCCGCCTGGGGCGCCTTCCGGTGGGGGCCGCGCGGGGTTGGACCTCCTGCCGGTATTCACCGGCGAAGCCGCCCCGGTGTCTGTCGAGGTTCGCACGCCGACCACCCAATTCAACAGGTTCTGGGACTTCGCGCTCGTAGGCCACGACCTGCTCACCCGGCCGCGGGATGCCGGTGCGCCGACGGCCGAGCCCTGGCGTTTCGTACCGATGCCAGAGTGCCTGCGCGGCCGACTTGTCGGGATATCGCTGGACGACGACGAACTCGTCGCGGTCGACGACAACGGCTGGATCTACACGATGGACAACGCGTCTCAGCATCCGCTGGTGCGGAACTGGACGTCCGCGTGGGGAGCACCCCTGTGGGCCGGCCCGGGCCGGCAACTGCCAGGTGATCGGCCGAATGGATGGGCACTGAGTGTGTCGTCGCCGTGGGACACCCAGACGTTCGCGGACATCGCGGGACGAATCCACTTCGTAGGATTCGGCAAGATGACGATGCTCCCCGCATTGACCGGGGACGGCAGCCGCATCACTTACGCGGACCCGTGGCTGCCGAACGACGACAGCTACGAGATCGGCGGGCCGCTCGGCGGACGGTTCCAGGCCGAATCGCTGTCGGCGGCCGGATCGACCACGTTCGTGATGAACAAGTACGGCGACATGTACACCCGCACCTTCGATTTCGACTCCTCGGGATCGGACTCGATATTCTTCCGCTACAGCTGGGATGACCAGTCGGACAAGCCGAGCGCACCCAACCTCGTCGTCGAGACGCTCGACCGCAGCACCGCCGCGATCCAGCTGCCGGCCCCGGATTGGGTGTACCAACCCAAGATTCCCGGCGAGATCACGTCCGCGATCAGCGTGCACTCCCTCGGCCCCGGGCCGAATCGGCGCGAATTGCGGGTGGAGGGCCGCCGCGATGCCGAATCCGGTTTCTGGCACAAGGATCTCGTTGGCGGCGCGTGGGAGTTCACACCGACCGGTGCGGCCTTCCTCGGCTCGCCGATCGACAATGCGTCGACCAACCGCTCTACCGACACTCTGGCCCCAGCCGCCCCCTGGCACTTGTCCACTACCCTGCCGGCCCGCGACGGCGTCATCGACGGTCAGACCCTGATCGACATCGGATTTCCGTACACGGTGCTTGACCCGCGCATGCTGGATGCGATCGGCCAGCAGGCACAGCCGTCCGGTTACCGACTGGACGTGGACCACTTCGACCCGGTCGCCACCACCCGGACAGCGACGGTGACCGCACCGGACGGCACTGGTATACCGGTCATTCTGCACACCGCCGACGGGCTCCGGATGACACCCCGCGGACCCGGCCTCGACGACAATCCACGCCACCTCGTCGGGGCGATCGAGATCCCCGAAGACGCGTACGCAGCCCGCGGATCCAATCCCGCCCTGGACGCGTTCGTTCGGGACTGGATGCGCGAGCGGCACATTGCGGCAATCACCCTCAGCGCCACCGACCACGACCTGGTGGTCCGCTGACACTGACCCCGTGTGGTCCGCTGACACTGACCCCGCGCCGCTGACCGGGACCGGTTGATCTCTCGGTACCATCCGGAGATGACTACACCGACTCCCAGCGAGCGCACCCCCAGCCAGTGGGAAGAGATCACCGCGGCTGACCCGACACATTCGTCGCGCTATGTGGAGCGGTTCCGCACGATGGCGGCAGAGGGAAACGACATCGTCGGTGAGGCCCGACTGATCGATGCAATGCTCGGCCGCGGCGGTCGCGTTCTCGACGCGGGGTGTGGACCCGGCCGACTGGGTGGTCACCTGCACAAAGCCGGTCACGAGGTTGTCGGTATTGACGTCGACCCGGTGCTGATCGCTGCGGCGCAGGAGGACTACCCGGGCCCGACGTGGCTTGTGGGAGACCTCGCCGAATTGGATCTGCCATCACGCGGGATTGCGGCCGATTTCGACGTCATTGTCTGCGCCGGCAACGTGATGGCCTTCCTCGCACCGTCCACCAGGAAGACAGTGCTCGCCGGCTTTGCCCGCCACCTCGGTCCGACCGGCCGAGTCGTCATCGGTTTCGGCGCCGGCCGCGATTACGAATTCTCGGACTTCCTGGCCGACGCCTCAGACAGCGGGCTTGCGGTTGATCTGCTGCTCTCCACGTGGGATCTGCGACCGTTCACCGACGATTCCGGTTTCTTGGTCGCTGTGTTTTCACGCGCAAACCCAACAGCCGAGTAGCCGTTTATTCAGTACCGGGTGTAGTGATGCGTGCTCGCATGTTCCTCGGGGCAGATGCACTTTCGGTCGAGGTTCCGGTCCGAGGTCACGCCGCAGAATCGAATTCCGAGCGCATCGTGGGAATCCAGACTGTGCCCACAGGCCGGGCAGGATGGCGCCGAGTCTGTCGATCCCGCTACCTGCTGCGAGGCATGCGACCGAGAAACGTCGGCGGAATTCGACATATCAGTCGGGTTCGAAGCCATGACGGTTCTCCGTTCTCGGCCGTTCGACTTCCGACCGATGTGGACACCGAGGACGACATGGCGTGGCAGCGCATGTTCGATGTGCCCTCGGCATCCTCCACGCTACCCGCTTCCGCCGAAACAATCGGATTGTTCCACAATGGAATTGGCCTGAATGGAATTGGCCTGCGTGAACTCGCCTACGCCACCCGTTTGGCGGTACGGCCACCGAATTCCAGCATCACAGCGCGTCCGGTGTCGTCGGTGACGAAGCGTCCCAACGCCCGGGTGGTGTCCGCACGAGCCGCGAAGTTGCTGCCGTTGACGAAGGCAATCGGGATCGCCGGCGGCCAGACGATGTCCTCGTACTCGCCCAGATCCTGTGCGCCCCCCATCCGGATGCCGATTCCCTCGTCACCAGGGGCGACCGTCATTGTCAGGGATCCGGCCTGATACTTGCCCAGAACCGCGTCGACCGCAGCGGGAGTGAGGTCCACCAGGTCGAGGGACACGGGCGTGGGAAGTTCCGCGATGTTGCTCATGGACCAATCGACAATCTTCTTGGCGATTCCTCCACCGAGCGCATTGGTCAGCACGGTGACGGCGAAGTTCCTTTCGGGAACCGTCATGAACTCCGAGACCTGGAGATTGCTGACGTTTCCGCCGTGACGGACTACCTGTGTGCTGCCGTATCTGGTCAGCAGCCATCCCAGACCGACCTCTTCGAACATCATCGCTGCCGGCCGCTGCGGCGCCTGCATCAGCAACCGGGTGGACTCGTCGAGCGGCCGGCCCTCTCCGGGGTGTTCACCGGACAGTGCGTAGCGCGCCCAGACCAGTTGATCCCGCACCGAGGACCACATACCGCCGCAGGGCGTCATACCGCGATCAAGTCCGGTTTCGTTGGAAATGAACGGGACACCGTCGCGAATGTAGTGGCCGAGTGCAAACCGATGAGTCATCACGTCCCAGGGTAGGAAGGCCGAATCCTTCATGTCGAGTGGTTCCAGGACTCGCTGTTTGACCAACTCTTCGAAAGTCAGCCCGCTGATCTTGGCCAAGACGTGCCCGGCGAGAACAAAACCGGAGTTGCTGTACGAGAAGACCTCACCGACCGGGAATTCTTGCCGCAGCTCATCGAGTCGTGAAACCGAGTGCCCCAGTGCATCTTCGCCCCAGCCTGCCGAGAGGCTGGCGTCGCCGGTGAATCCGCCGGTGTGGGTGAGGAGGTGGCGCATCGTGACTGTGCGGGTGGCTTCTTCATCGGCGAGGACAAGCTCGGGTACGTATTCGATCACCGGGGTGTCGAGGTCGAGCAAGCCGTCCTCGACGAGTGCCATGGCAGCAGTCGAGGCGAAAACCTTTGTGGTGGAACCGATCATGAACATGGTCTTGTCGGTGACCGGAAGTTGAGTCTCGACGCTCTCGATACCGCTGGTGACGACGATGTCCTTGTCACCGTGCACGATGCCGACCGACACGCCGGGGATGTCCGCCTCGATCCGCCACTGGTCGACCAGTTCCTGCAACTGTTCTTGCATCTTTGATTCCTCGATTTCGCCGGCGTTCTGTGTTGCTGCTTCTTCAGTCGGGATAGACCTGGGGTGACGGTCGTCGGGGACAGGAGGTCGGTCGGTCATGTATGCCCTTCGAATCGGAGGAACTGCTTTTGGAAAAGATCGAAATTGTGTAAAACGTTGTCGTCAAGCTTTGTTCAGAAGACGCGGTCCGATCAGTCTGCCACCGACCGGTGCCTACCAAATCTTGACAGCCGGCGTGACACGTGTCTCAGCCGATCCTCAAAAAGATCCACCCATTTTTTGTCGAGTGCCACCAAACCCGAATCGTCGTCAACCCGAACGGCCGGTTACGGCGATCGTTGACGCTTCATTGCTCCGTAATCGACTGTGGCTCAATCCTATCCGGATCGCGTGGTATCAAGGCCAGCGATATGCTCATACTGGCGAGGCAACTGTCCCCAGCGCGGGGCGGGCGGCTTTCCTTCTATTGTTGTCGAAATGCACTTTCACATCTCAACAGCATTCTCACCTCTGCACATCGGTTTGCGGTGCAGGGATACTCAACCTGAGGTACTGAATCGTCTAGTCCTCCAGTACCGTCAACGTCTCTGCAATAACTCTCGAGACCTGTAGATGCGTGACCCCAGCGACCAGGCAACCGCCGCAGACCATCGGCCGGGTTTGGTGGGACTGGACGAAAAGTGGCTTGATTTTCTTGAGAATCGGCCGAGACACAAGTCACGCCTGTCGTGAAGATTTAGCAGTCAGTAAGTCAACCCGCGTCCAACCGATTCTCTCGGGCCCACGCACGTTCACGGAGGCACTATGAAACACCGGTCCTATCCCACCCTTGCGGCAGTCGCCGGGCTCGCGCTCGTGTTGTCCGCTTGTGGCTCCGGGAGTACCACTGCAGGCGGCTCCGGTGGTGGCGATCCCGTCACGGACGGCACGTTCCGGTTCGGACTTCAAGCCGACCCCGGCGCACTCAACCCGATCATGGCAGCTTCGACGGCCACTGCGGAGATCTCGAAGCTGGCGTACGACTACCTGGTCTTCCAGGACCCCGAAACCAGTGTCGTCGGACCGTGGCTCGCAGAAAAGTGGGAAGAGACGCCCACGTCGGCGACCTTTACCATTCGTGACGGTGTGACCTGTACGGACGGGTCCACCCTGACCGCTCAGACCGTCGCCGACAACGTCAACTTCGTCGCGGACCCCGCCAACAGCTCGCAGATGCGCGGCACCACCGTGCCGTCGACAGCAACGGCCACGGCCGACCTCGCGACCCGTACGGTCACGGTGACCACCCCGGCGCCCAGCCCGTTCCTGCTCCTGAACCTCTCCCGGCTGCCCATCGTCTGCGACGCCGCCTTGAAGGATCCGACCGCCGCGAACAAGGCTTCACTCGGCACCGGCATGTTCAAGGTCACCGAGGTCGTTCCCAACGACCACTACACATTCGAACGCCGCGACGGCTACACCTGGGGCCCGGACGACACCACCTCGGAAACACCGGGCGTCCCCAAAACGGTGATCGCGTCGATGATTCCGAACGTGAGCACCGCGGCAAACCAGCTGCTGAACGGCGAAATCAACGCAGCACCGATCAGCGGACCGGACAAGGCCCGTGTCGACTCCGCCAATCTGACCGTCGTAGAGCGTCCAGTTCCGGTCGGTCAGATGTACTTCAACCACATCGCCGGTAACGCAACCAGCGACCCCGCCGTGCGTAAGGCTCTGGTTCAGGCTGTCGATCTCGACGACATCACTCAGGTTCTCACCGCCGGACAGGGCGTCCGCGCGACCAGCTTCGTTGCCCTCGAACCCCGCGCCTGCATCTACGACTCGGTGGAAGGCAACCTTCCGGAGTCCGACCTCGATGCTGCCAAGGCGACCCTGGACGCAGCAGGCTGGACTGCCGGCTCCGACGGCAAGCGCAGCAAGGACGGCACCGCCCTCAAGCTCCGCATGTACTACGACGGCGTCGACGACTCGCGCAATGCAGCAGTCGAGATGGCACAGACCGCGTGGAATTCCCTCGGCGCAGTGGTCGAGGTGACCGGCGGCGACTCCAACAAGATCATCGACGTTATGGTCAGCGGCAAGGACAACTCTGCCTGGGACATCGGCTGGATTCAGATCAACAACACCTTGCCCAGCGCGTTCGCCAGCTTCTTCACCGGACCGGTTCCGGCGGCGGGCAAGAACTTCTCCGAGATCAGCAATGCCGCATACGAAGCAGGCGCAGCCAAGGCTACCAACCTGACCGGAGACGCAGCGTGTGATGCCTGGGCAGCGGCCGAGTCCGAGATCGTCAAGTCGGTCGACGCCGTGCCGTTCGCGAACTCGGTCAACAACACCTACTTCTCCAAGTCCGGACTCGCCTTCGGTAAGACCTACATCGGGTCCGCACTGCGCGTCTACCAGTAGGCCGATTCACCGTCCCAGCATCCCGCCCCTCGGAAAGACAGCCCATGAGTCAAACAATTGAAGCCGCGACACCACAAGCGGCACCTTCGGCTCGAAAGAAGCTATTCGAGTCAGGCAGCTGGCCTGCATACCTTCTGCGCCGCCTAGGCACGTTCGTGGTCTCTCTCTGGGCGCTGGTGACGGCTGCCTTCCTGATGCTCCAGCTGATTCCGGGCGATCCCGTCCGGTTGGCTCTGGGACTCAACGCCCCGGTCGAGCTTGTCGAGTCGACCAGGTCGCAACTCGGTTACGACCTTCCGCTCTACCAGCAGTACTTCCGTTTCATCGGTGGTCTACTCAGTGGCAATCCGGGTGACTCGATCACCTTGAGGACTCCGGTCCTCGAGGTGATCGGGACCCGGTTGCCCGCCACACTCGAACTGGCCTTCCTCACGGTCGTCACCGTGCTGGTCATCGGTATCCCGATCGGGCTCATCTTCGCGGCATTGACCCGGGGCGGTCGTCGCCGCGGAGTCGAAATCGGTTACACCGCAACGTCGGGCACCGTCGCCGTCATCCCGGAGTTCATGTTCGGCACGGCCCTGGTCTACCTGTTCGCCGTCACGTTCCCGATCCTTCCGGTCGCCGGACGGGGCGGACCGGAAAGCTACATCCTCCCCGTTGCCGCCATGTCCATCGGCGCCATTGCCTCCATGTCGCGCATCGTGCGCGCCGAGGCTCTCAGCGTGTTGGACATGGATTACATCCGCACGGCACGCGCCAAACGAATGTCCGCGGCGCGCATGTACTTCCGTCACGCAATGCCCAATCTCCTGACCTCCACGCTGACGCTGGCCGGTCTCCTGTTGGGCGGCCTGATCGCCGGAACTGTTCTCATCGAAAGCATCTTCGCTTGGCCGGGAATGGGTTTGGCCTTGGTCAAGGCCATCACCGAGAAGGACTATCCACTGGCCCAGACACTGGTCGTGATCTACGGCAGCATCGTCCTCCTCATCAATTTCATCGTCGACGTGGTGCTCGCTCTGATCGACCCACGATCCACCATCCGGGAGAACTGAGTGAGCACCTCACCTACGGTCGAAACGGCCGCAACGACGCCTCCTCGCCGGCACTGGCTGGTCCAGACTTTCCGTACACCCCTGGGAATGCTGGCTCTCACCTTTCTGACAGCCCTGATCGCACTGGTGATCTTCGGACCGATCATCTGGGGCGACGCCGCTGTCGTCGGCAACCCCAAGGCGCTCTCCCAGGGCCCGAGTTCCGAACACATCTTCGGCACCGATGCCGGTGGACGAGACGTCTTCGCCCGCACCATGACCGCGGCACGGTTGTCCGTCCTCATGGCACTGAGCGCCGTAGGCCTCGGCGTCGCATTGGGCTTGTTCCTCGGAACACTCCCGCTGCTCGCTCCCCGCTGGATCGGTCGGTTCGTCGTGGCGTTCCTCAACTTCGCCATCGCCTTTCCCGGACTGCTCCTCGCCATCTTCCTGCTGGTCGTGCTCGGACAGGGCTCCGGTAGCGCCGTGATAGCGATCGGTCTTGCCATGGCGTCACCGTTCGCCCGGCTGACTTACGCACTGTCCTCCTCGGTGAACGGCCGCGACTTCATCGACGCTGCACGTATCCTCGGAGTCACCAAGCCGGGCTTGCTGTTCCGGCACATCCTCCCCAATATCCGCGAACCGCTCATCGTCAACGCCAGCATCTCCGTCGGCAGCGGACTCGTCGTCTTCGCCGGCCTGTCCTTCCTCGGCCTGGGGATCCAGCCGCCGGCCTTCGACTGGGGTCGGATGCTCAACGAGGGTCTGTCGAAGATCTTCGTCAACCCCGCCACCGCACTGGCACCCGGTATTGCCGTCGTGCTCTCCGGCCTGACCTTCACGTTGGTCGGTGAGGCCATCGCCCGCGGCTCGGGTGTTCGCAGCCCGATCAGCAGCAAGCTCCCCAAGTGGAACCCGATCAACAAGGCCACGAGCGCGTTCACCTCCACTCCGCCCGAAGGTGCAGCACAGTCGGCTCCGGTGGACGACAACGCTGTTCTCACCGTCCGGAACATGTCCGTCGCGGTTCCTGCGGGCAACGTATGGCGTCGACCTGTCGACAACATCAGCTTCACAGTCCACCGCGGTGAAACCGTCGGTATCGTCGGCGAATCCGGTTCCGGAAAGTCGCTCAGCTGCATGGCGATCTCGCAGCTGACCGATCACCCGACGGTCGTCGACGCGGGTCTGATCGAATTCGACGGCACCGTCCTGATGAAGGACGGACAGCGGCCGGAAGGTTCTGCCGCACGCAAGATCGCCCGCCAACTCGGAACTCGGATGTCCATGGTGTTCCAGGACCCCATGTCCTCGATGAACCCGTCCCTCAAGGTCGGGTACCAGGTCGCGGAGATCGGCTGGCTGCACGAGGGAATGAGCAAGGCCGAAGCCAAGAAGGCTGCCGTCGACCGTCTCACCGCAGTGAAGATCCCTGACGCTCCCCGCCGGGCGAAGCAGTACCCGCACGAGTTCTCCGGCGGTATGCGTCAGCGCGCCATGATCGCCATGGGTCTGATGGGCAAGCCCGCACTGATCATCGCGGACGAACCCACCACCGCACTCGACGTGACCGTCCAGCGCGAGGTTCTGGGATTGCTGCACGACGTTCGCGAAGAGACCGGTGCCGCAATCCTTCTCATCTCGCACGACATGGCCGTCATCACCGGAATGTGCACGCGCGTCCTGGTCATGTTCGCCGGAAACATCGTCGAGGACATTTCCGTGGACGATCTGGTTGCCGGACGCTCACAGCACCCGTATACCCGTGCGCTCATCGCCGCCGTCCCCACGATGACCACCGATCGTGACAAGCCGCTCGCCACCGTCGACGAGGCCTGGCAGGTCGAAAACCTCGGTACATCGGCGAACAACCTGGACGCCGAACTGGAAGAGCTGGTTACCGCCGCAGAGGAGATCCGATGAGCAGGCTGGAATTTCGCGACGTCAACGTCCATCTCGGAAACGGCAACACACGATTCCACGCCGTCAAGAACATCAACCTCGACATCCCTTCGGGGTCGATAGTCGGACTGGTGGGTGAATCCGGTTCCGGAAAGTCCACTCTCGCACGGGCTACGGTCGGTCTGGCCGAGCCGAGTTCCGGGCAGATACTCCTCGACGGCGTCGATGTTGCACATGCCCGCGGGGCGACGGCACGCCTCCGGCACACAATTCAGATGGTGTTCCAAGATCCCTACTCCTGCCTGGACCCCCGCATGACAATCGGCCAGTCCCTGGCCGAGGCGCTGCGCTCCACCGAACGCCGCGACAAGACCAAGCGCAGCCGTTCGGCGCGGGACACCGAGGTGGCCCGGTTGCTCACCACGGTCCAACTCCCGACGGAGAAGGCCCACGACTACCCGGGTTCGTTGTCCGGTGGGCAGCGTCAGCGCGTCGCACTGGCCAGGGCGCTCGCCGCTGCGCCCTCCGTGCTGCTCGCCGACGAGATCACCTCTGCGCTGGATGTTTCCGTGCAGGGCGCAGTCCTGAATCTGTTGGTGGATCTACAGAAACAGCTGGGTCTGACGGTTCTCTTCGTCAGTCACAATCTCGCGGTGATCCGCTACGTCTGTGACCACGTCGCAGTCATGCTCGGCGGCGAGATCGTCGAACACGGGCCGATTCTCGACGTGATCGATTCGCCTCGAGAGGCGTACACCGCCAAGTTGTTGTCCGCGATTCCGCAATTCGGAGAGCCGATGTTCCGATGACAACGCAGACAACACAGACAACGCAAACAACACAGACAATGCTGAAAAGGCTGATATCCCTCGAATCGCCGGTCGTCGAGCAGCGTGCACAGTCGCGCCGCTCGGCGACGATCGAGGATTACGCATCGGTGATCACACCTGGCGATGTCGCCGTATCCACTTCGGGCCGCATCGCTTATGTACGTACCGAGTCGAATCCGGTCGAAGACACCAACGACCGCTCGATCTGGCTGGCTTCACCCCGACAGCAGCTCACGGCAGGCCCATCGGACACCTCTCCGGTCTGGCATCCGAAGTCGACGCAGTTGATATTCGTTCGGCCGGATTCCGCGGGCACGCCGCAACTGTGGGAGATCGACGCGGCCGGTGGGGCGGCGACCCAGTTGACCACGGCAGTGCAGCTTCCGCTCGGCGCCGGTGCGCCCGTGTTCTCCCCCGACGGCGCACGGGTCGCCTTCAGCGCGCCGGTCGACCGCACTGCTACCGGATCGTCTCGCCCGCTGGTGACTCGACGACTGCGCTACAAGGTCGACGGCGCCGGCGCCGGCGTCCGGGGCAGTGTTCGTTCGCACCTGTTCGAACTCGATCTGGTCGAGGGTTCACTTCGCCGGCTCACCGACGGCGACTGGGACGCATCGAATCCGGTGTACAACCACGAGGGCACCGAATTGGCCTTCACCGCAAGGATCGACGACGACGCCGACGTCACTCGGGCCAGCTCGGCCTGGACCATTTCGCTGGCCGATCGTCTCGGCACTCCGAGCAGGCTCGGTCACGCGCGGGGAATCTGCGGCCCCCTCGCATGGACGCCCGATGGCGGTGCCGTCGTCGCGGTCGGCTGGCATTCTCCGATCGTCCACAACAACGAGCTTCTCGTACTCCACCGTGACCTGCGAGTGGCGGATCGCAGCCTTACTGCGGATCTCGACCGCAACGTGATGCCTGGCTTTGCCGGATATCCTGGCGGGGCACCGTATTTCACTGCTGACGGCCACGTTGTGTTCTGCGTTCGAAACTACGGTTCCACCGAACTTCACAAGGTCGATTTCGAGACGGGCACTGTTGTGCCGATCCTCGCCGGAGGGCAAACAGTTGTTTCCGGCTTCGCTCTGACTGCGGGTCATGCTGTGGTCGCGCTGTCAACGGCAACATCGTTCGGCGAGATTGCTGTCGTGGACCTCGATACTCGGTCCGTCGACACGGTCACCGATGTGAACACGACGCTGACATCGTCGGTCGCATTTCCCGTGGCAACCGAACGCTGGTTCGACATCAGTGACGGAACCCGCGTTCAGGGCTGGATCCTGCGTGACCCGAGCCTCACAAGTGCAGGCCCGTTGGTACTCGATGTACACGGCGGACCACACAATGCCTGGACCGGCACTCTGACCTTGACACATGCGTACCACGCGGACTTGGTGCGCCTCGGATACACAGTGCTGACTCTCAATCCGCGCGGGAGCGACGGCTACGGAAATTCGTTCCTCGACGGCGTCCATGACGGATGGGGTGAGCTGGACCGAGCCGACCTACTCGAACCTGTCGGCACTCTTGTCGCCGAGGGTATCGCCGATCCGAAGCAGCTTGCACTCACCGGCTACAGCTACGGCGGATTCATGACGTGCGCGCTGACGTCCGTCACCGACCGATTTGCCGTCGCGGTTGCCGGTGGACTCGTGTGCGACATCGCGAATACCGCCGGTCCCTCCGACGAGGGAATACTGCTGCAGACAGTCGAATTCGACTCCAGTTCTCCTCGCATACGGGAAATCTCACCTCTCGGGCGAGTCGCCGAGGTAACCACACCGACGCTGGTACTCCACGGCGGCAACGACGTCCGATGCCCGGTCAACCAGGCCGAGCAGTGGTTCGCCGGTCTGCGCCTCGCGGGTGTGGACACCGAACTCGTCGTCTACCCCGATGCCTCGCACGCGTTTGTCTCCACCGGCCGGCCGTCACACCGGTCGGACTACAGCCGGCGTCTGGTCGCCTGGATCGAGCGGCACCTGTCGCCGACCCCTGCACGGATGGCAGTCGACCCCGACTACTGGCAGTACCGCCTCGACACCCTCGCCGAGAAATACGGTGTTGCCGGTGCCTCGTTGGGGATTGTGACCACCACTCGCAGTGGTTTCGAGCGCACTGTGATCACCACCGGCGCCGCGGCTACTCGTGACGCATTGTTCCAGAGGGAGTCGATCGACAAAGTTCTCCGAGGCCAGAGTGGTGACTCGGTTCTGCTCCAACGATCCAACCATCTGGCCATGATCGACGGATGCCTCGAAATCAGTGACGCGGCGGCCGATTCACTGGGCATCAGTTGGCTGCTCCCGTCACGCGGCATCTCTGCCGTCCTGATAACCAACGGGGGCGCAATGGACGCACTTTCGGGCGAACTTCTCGCCGAGGTGATCGGTTCCATCGGCGGCGTGACCGTGACACGTGAAGGGGGCACTTGTGTCGAGAAGCACTGCGATTGAATTTCGAGAACTGGTCGACAATCGCGAAATAGCCGATCTCTCTGCAATTTTCGACGAGATCTGGGCTACCAGTCCCGGACCGGCCCATTTCGGCACGGCAATGCTGGTTGCACTTCATCACGGCGGACATTACGTCGTGGGAGCCTTTTCCGACGGTCAGATGATCGGCGGATGCGTCGGATTCTTTGTCGAGCCTCTCGGCGAGGTCCTGCACTCGCACATCGCCGGAGTTCTACCGGGGCATGCTGGCAAGGGAATCGGCCGGGCTCTGAAGCATCATCAGCGAGACTGGTGCATCGAGCGCGGCGTCAGGACGATCCGCTGGACGTTCGATCCACTCGTCGCCCGAAACGCCTACTTCAACATCCAACGCCTCGGTGCCCAACCGGCAGAATACAATCCGGATTTCTACGGTTCCATGGCGGACGGCATCAATGCCGGTGATGCCAGCGATCGCATGCTCGTCAGCTGGAATCTCGAGGCCGACGCAGACCCGAGTTCTGCTGTGGCCGTGGATGATACATTCAAGGTGCTCCAACCCACCGAGGACGGAGCACCTCGGATGCTCCCGATCCCACCTGACAGCATCGACATTGCAGTCGGAATACCCCGAGACATCGAGCGTCTGAGAACGGTCGACCGCGCCTGCGCATTTGCCTGGCGACACGCGCTTCGCGAGTACCTCGAGCCACTGATCGCCTCGAAGGAATGGCAATCGACCGGCTTCGACCCGAGCGGCTATTACATGTTCACAAGAATCTGCGAGACAACCGGAGAAGAGCAAGTCCATGCACATTGAGTCCGTCGAATTGCGCGAGCTGCGCATCCCTCTCGTCTCCCCCTTCACCACGTCCTTCAGCACCCAGCTCGAGCGCAACACCCTCGTCCTGAAGGTGAGCGGCACCACCGACGGTCCCAACGGCCCGGTCGAGACTGTCGGCTGGGGCGAGTGCGGTTCGCTGAGCGATCCGTACTACAACTCGGAGTACACCGCCGGGGCGCGGGCGATGCTGCGCGAGTATCTTGTTCCCACGCTGCGTAAGTCGCAGTCGGATCAGCCGCTCACCGCCGAGACCGTCGGCAGCGTGCTTCATCCCATCGTGGGTCATCAGATGTCGAAGTCGGCCATCGAAATGGCCATCCTCGACGCGGAATTGCGTGCTCGCGGACAGTCGTTCGCTCGGTACCTCGGCGCCACTCGCACGCGGGTTCCGTCCGGCGTATCCGTCGGTATCCAGGACAGCATTCCGCAGTTGCTCGAAACCGTCGACAACTATCTGTCGCAGGGTTACGTGCGCATCAAGCTGAAGATCAAGCCGGGCTGGGACATCGAACCCGTAGCAGCAGTGCGCAAGGAGTTCGGCTACGACGTCCCCTTGCAGGTCGACGCGAACGCCGCGTACACCCTCGTCGACGCACAACTGCTGCGCCGCCTGGACGAATTTGCACTGCTCCTCATCGAGCAACCACTGGCCGAGGACGACCTGGTGCAGCACGCCAAGCTCGCACAGACCCTCTCGACTCCGATCTGCCTCGACGAGTCGGTCGAGTCGGCAAAGGACGCCGCCGACGCCATCACACTCGGCGCCGCTTCGGTCATCAACATCAAGCCGAGCCGCGTCGGCGGATACCTGGAAGCCAAGCGCATCCATGATCTCGCCTCCGCCCACGGTATTGCGGTGTGGTGCGGCGGAATGCTCGAGACCGGCATCGGCCGCGCGGCCAACACCGCTCTCGCTGCCCTGGACGGCTTCACGCTGCCCGGCGACATCTCGGCGTCCGACCGCTTCTACAAGGAAGACATCACCGAACCATTTGTGATCGAGGATGGCCACATCGCCGTGCCGCAGGGACCCGGCTTCGGTGTGACTCCACGTGAGGGCGTCATGGATCGCTTCACCGTCGGAACCGAGATTCTGTAAATTTCACAGTTTCATCGACAGCCATCTCCACCGTCACCTGGTGGAGGTGGCTGTTTCTGTTGGCTCGGTGTTCCTTCGTGAGGTGGAGGATCTCCGACTAAAGGCGGAGACCGATCCGAGGGGAAGTTCCTCCCGTTGCCCGATGTGTGCGAGAGCGCAGATTTCTAGGCTTGGTGCACAGGCCGACGAGCCGCCACATCCACGCTCGATGGAAGGTATTTCCGTGCATCTCACCGTATCCCCACTGCGATCCGCAGGCCTCTCCGTACATTCCCTCGGCGTTCTTTCCGCCGTTCTCGTCATCGCCCTGTTCGCCGCTCCGACCTTCTTGGCGGGCAACACCTTCGACGAGGAGAGCCTCACCCGCACCCTCGGCGACGGGTTCGCCGAGTACTGGAATCTGGGTAGCGCCGAACTTCCGCCGCAACTGGAGAGCGCGGTCGACTACTGGTCTCGCTTCCACATCGCCAAGGCCGTGATCGCGGCACTGCTGTTGGCCGTGACCGTGCCGCTCGGGATGCGACTGTGGAAGTCCTATTCCCATACAGGCGCTGTCGGAGTCGGTAGGCGCAGCGCCGTTATGGTGTTCGGCGTTTCGGTCACGACGGTCGCGGCATTCTCGGGTTTGGTTCTGATGGCCAATATTCAGGGCGCGCTGGCCCCCTTCTCCTCTCTGCTGTCCTTGCTGCCCATGAGCGGTGCCGAAGGTGACCTCGCAGCGACTCTCTCCGACGTGCGAGCACAACTGGCTGCCGGTCGAACCTCGCCTGTCATCGACATGATGAACAGCGATTTCGGGTGGTACCACGCGGTGATGGCGGTGATCGCGGCCGTGGTAGCTGTCATCTTTCTCTGCTCGAGTGCCCTGCTGCTACGGAAGTATGTTCGTACGGATTCGGCAGATCGGCGGGCCAGGCGAGTGTTGGGTTCGTTCAGCATCCTGTCGGTTCTCCTGATGCTGGCCACCGGTGTCACAGCGTTAGCCAACATGGGTACCGCGGCCGATCCGGGCCCGGCCCTCGTAGGCTTCTTCGACGGTGGACTGCTCTGAGCGTCGCTGAAGGGAGCCTGACATGACCGACCGCGTACTCACCTGGTGGCGTGAGTGGATCTCCGACGCACCGCGAGCTGCAATGTCCGGTCGGCTCCCGTCGGCCTACCTGACGGTGAAGACATTGATCGGTCGCCATCCCACGAGAACCGACGCGGCGCTCGCCCTGGTCATGGGCTTGTGGGCGCTCCCTCAAATGATTTACCACGCCCGGCATTCCGGATCGTCGTTCTTCGGCTATCTGTTGTTGAGCGTACTGCTGGTGGTACCCCTGATCTGGCGTCGACGATTCCCGTTGTCCACGTTCGCTTTTTCTGCCGCAGTCGCGCTGGTTCAGTGGATCGTCGGCCTCGAGTTGGCGGCCGACATCACTCTGTTGGTCTACCTGTATACCGTGGCCAGTCGATACCCGATGCGCGTGGCAGTCCTCGCCGGCGTGGTCATGGAGTTCGGTGTGCTGCTGGCGTCGATTCGATGGCCGCGCGACCTGCATTGGACGGAGATGCTCGTTCTGCTGACCGGGCCGGTGGTGGCAGCCCTACTGTTGGGCGTGTACGTGCGGCACCGACGAAACTCCTTGGACGTGCTGGTCGGACGAGCACAACAGTTGGAACGTGAGCGTGACCAGCAGGCTGTGATCGCTGCGGCCGAGGAGCGGACCCGGATCGCCCGGGAAATGCATGACGTTGTGGCACACAGCCTTCTGGTCATGGTGACTCTCTCGGAGGGAGCCGCGATGAAACAGGCTCGCGAACCGGTGCGGGCCGGCGAAGCGATGCGTCAGGTATCGGCGACAGGCAGGCAGACCTTGACGGAGATTCGACGACTGCTCGGAGTGCTCCGCACCGAAACCGCACCGCAGGAGCGTTCGCCGCAGCCAGGTGTGGCGGAGATCGACTCCCTGCTCGAGCGGGTCCGAAAGACGGGCTTGAATGTCGATGTCACTGTCACAGGCGCTCCCGACGCGTTGCCGCCGAGCGCGGAGTTGGCGGTGTACCGCATCGTGCAGGAAGCGCTGACCAACACACTCAAACATTCCGTGGACGCCAGCAGTGTCCGTATCGGCATCTCTTATGGGACTGACGCGGTGACGGTAGACGTGCGTGACGACGGCGCTGCCACTTCGGGTGTCAGCGCCGAAACCGCCGGTCACGGCGTGATTGGTATGCGGGAGCGAGCTGCAGTTTACGGTGGCACGGTGAATGCCGGTCCGGATTCCGCCGGTGGTTGGCGAATCCACGCCCACCTCCCCGTCACTACTCGAGTAGAGGATGCCCCGTGAGCAGGATCCGTGTGCTGTTGGTTGACGACCAGGCTCTGATTCGCGCCGGGTTTCGCATGATTCTGGAGGAGACCGACGAGATCGACATCGTCGGCGAGGCTCAGGACGGGGTCGAAGCTGTTCGGTTGTCAGCCGAGCTGAACCCGGACGTGATCCTCATGGACATTCGAATGCCCGGCCTCGACGGCATCGAGGCTACGCGGCAGATAATGACCCGCGACGCGTCGGCGCGGGTACTCGTCCTGACTACCTTCGACCTCGACGAGTACGCGTTCTCGGCGTTGCGAGCCGGCGCAAGCGGATTCATTCTCAAGGACGTTATGGTCGACGAGTTGGAGCGGGCAATCCGTTCCGTGGCGAGCGGTGACGCCGTCGTGTCGCCGCGAGCGACGCGGTCACTACTCGACGTCTGCGCTCCTCGCCTGCCGGCGGTGGGAGGCGAGACAGTGTCAGCGGATGCCGCTCTCGGGCAACTCACCCCGCGTGAGCGAGAAGTATTGCTCGCGATGGCAACCGGGCTGTCCAACACCGAGATCGCAGACAGGTTGGTGGTCGCGGAGGTCACCGTCAAGACTCACGTCGGCAACATCCTGACCAAACTCGATTTGCGTAACCGCGTGCACGCGGTGATCTTCGCCTACGGAGTCGGGCTGGTCAGGTAGTGCTGACCAACACCGCTCACCGTGTGCCGTGAATCCACCTCGACTGCCGGTGAACCTAGTCGAGTTCGCCGAGGAACAACGTGACGTGTTCGCCGATCTCCTTCGACTTGGTGTGGTGCAGGTAGTGGTCCCCGTCCAGCAGCACCAACTCACCATGATCGACGGAAGCTGCTTGCCCTTCGTGCAACTCTGTCCAACCCTGGACCTTCGAATTCTGTACGGCAAACAACAGAATCGGAAGATCGGCCGGGAACGTCTTGCCGATCGACGCAGCGAAGTTGGTGGAAAGATGGTCCATCTCGTTGAGATACGTGTCGCTGAAGTTGTTCTTCGCGACCAGACGGCTCATTTCTTCTTTTTCCGCGTCATCGAGGTACGCGTCTGATTCTTCGTTACCCGCGAACTTCGCCAGAACGTCGGAGAGGCCCAATTGCTTTGCCACTCTGAATGCTCCGATCGGAAACTTCGTGTCCATGTTCGGCTGCCCCGGCACACTGCTGTCGATTCCCACGAACGCGGTGACCTCGTCGCGGTACTTCTCGGTGTAGTCCAGCGCATAGATTCCTGCGATGGAGTGCCCCATGAGGATGTACCGATCGATCCCCAGAGACTGCACAGCCGCGTGTATCTCTTCGACGATGTTCTCCGTGGTGCGGTCCTTGTCCGTTGCGTCGCTGTATCCGTAGCCGAAGGGTTCGATCGCAACAACCCGGTAGTCAGGCGCGAGTTCGTCGATCAGCGGTGTGAAATCGAGAATCGGTGCGGAGGTCCCGAACCCGGGAAGGAGCACGATGGTCTGATCTCCGTTCCCCCGAACAGACACGCTCATGTTCTTCCCGTCGACGGATACGAACTGGTTGCCCGCTTCCCCGCTCGGGACGTTGGCCTTGCTGGTACCGGCGTTGAATACAAGCGCAACCGACACAAGTACAACCAGAACTACGGACAGTGAAGCAAGAGCTTTCAGCGCAACAGTTCGGATATTCTTCATTCTCATCCTCATCTTCGTTTTCGTCGGGTACTAGGAGTCGGGTACTAGGAAAGGCTCGATACCGAGGCCGCACTGGTCTGGTCGAGCACACGCAACACGTTGTTGCCCATCAGCTTTGCCAAGTCGTCGGCAGACCAACCGCGCTCAGCGAGACGGTCGATCAACACGGCGAATCCCGACACGTCCTGCATGCCGTCCGGAAAGTCGTCGAATCCATCGTAATCACTGCCCAAGCCGATGTGATCGATCCCGGCAACCAGCCTGGCGTGTTCGACGTGATCAGCAAGATGGTCGACCGTCATCGCCGGCCGATCGCCGACACGCCCGCCCGTGAACCACTCGTTGTATTCGGCCGACAGGAACATGGGGACAAACGCGATCATGATCACGCCGCCGTTGGCAGCGAGCAACCGCATGACGTCGTCGGGAACGTTACGTGGGTGCCCGCACAGCTGCGAGCAGGACGAATGACTGAAGATCACTGGTGCCGACGACGTCTCGACGGCATCGCGCATGGTCTCCACCGAGACGTGCGACAAGTCGACGAGTACGCCGAGCCGGTTCATTTCTCGTACGATCTCCCGGCCGAAGTCGGTGAGACCGCCGTGAACTCGAGAATCCGTCGCGGAGTCCGCCCAGCCGGTGTTGTCGTTGTGAGTGAGTGTCAGGTACCGAAGGCCAAGGCGCGCCATCATTCTCAAGACGCCGAGGGAACTGCCGATGCTGTGGCCACCTTCCGCGCCGATCAGCGACGCGACCTTGCCCTCGCTCCAGATACGCCGCACGTCGTCACCGGTTCGCGCGAATTCGAATGTATCCGGATACTGCTCGATCATCCGGTACACGTAGTCGATCTGTTCGAGGGTGTACTGAACTGCCTCGGGTTCGGTCATGTCGCACGGCGCGTACACCGACCAGAACTGCGCACCGACTCCCCCGCGCCCGAGCTTGTCGATGTCTGTTTGGAAGATGGAATCCTTCTCGAGGTTTTCCACCGAATATCCTGCAGTCTCACGAGCGGCCCAGGCCAGATCGTTGTGACCGTCGATAACCGGGGCAAGACCATACGCATCAAGTGCAGCAGGATGATTCACATTCGGAAAAGGAGCGAGAGGTTTCAGCATGAGTTGTCCTCGAGAAAGTAGTGCGGGCAGGTCGAGGGCCCTCGTCGCCCTCGACCTGCCCGAGATTTCATTCAGCGGAGAGAATCATCTCACCGCAGCTATTCCGAGATCTTCTTGAAAAGCCTTGTCATGTACAAATATTCCTCACCATCGATCGTGAGGTGAGCCATCTCGCCCGAGGCACTCTCGTTGCTGACCGCAAACCTGGAACCGGACAACGGCACGACCTTGGTGGGCGCCGCGGGGGGCTCACCGTCGATCTCCACCTTGGCGAAGTTCTGGACCTGGAATCCGCCTTCTTCGCGGCGCGTGAGTTCGATTCGCACGGTTGTCGATTCATAGGTCCCGAGAATCGGTGACAGATCGATGTCTGCCGCATCCGATTCGGGCTTCGGCTCGGGGAGAACGAGGCCGAACTCCGCAGCGATCTCCTTCTCGATGTCGTGAGCCAGGGCACCGCCGCCACGTGCGTTCGTGACGACGGCCATGGCGAGGCCGAGTTCGGGGAACGTGTGGAATCGGGTGATCTGGCCGATCGTCGCGCCGCCGTGCTGCGCGGATGTCACTCCGCCCCAGTCGGACAGAATCCACCCCAGCCCCCAGGCCTGGTCTACGCTCGACACCGCTGTCAGGTCGAATTGCGGGGTTCGCATGAGGCGTGCGGATTCTTCGGACAGGATGCGCTCGCCCGTCAGAGCCAGGCCGTCACGCATGTGTGCAGCGCCGAAGGTCAGCAGAGAGCTGACGGAGCCGATGATGATGCCCGCCGGTCCGATGCCGCGTGGGAGCAGCCACTGCTTCGTCGGAACAACCGTGTCCGGTGACGTCCGATCGGGGTTTGCCACGTGGCCGACGGCAGTGCGGAACAGCGGGGCATCCTTGGCCTTGGTGATGATGTGGGTCAATCCGAGTGGCTTCCAGAGGTATTCCACCAATGCGTCGTCCCACGTCATCTCACGGAGTACCTCGACGATGCGGCCGGCCACTGCGAAGCCGGCGTTGCTGTAGCTCAGATGGCCGCCGGGCTTGGTCACGCTGATCGCGGTCGCGAGTTCGTCGACGTACTTCTCGACACAGTCGTCGCCGTCGCCGGTGTCGTTGAACAGGTCGCCGTCGATGCCGCTGGTGTGCGTCAGCAACTGGCGGATCGTGATTTCCTTCGTGTTGGACGGGTCTTCGATCGTGAACTCCGGTAGGACCTCCACCACCAGAGTGTCCAGCGTCAGCTTGCCCTCGTCGACGAGCTGCATGATCAGAGTTGTCGTCCAGATCTTGGTCGCGGATCCGTACTGGAACAGCGTGTCGGCATCGACGTCGACGCGTGTGTTCAAGCTGGTCAGCCCGGTAGTGATCACGCGGATATCCGCAGTTCCGTCGCCGCCGAGCGCGATCACACCCACTTGGGCGCCCGGCACCGAGTGCTTCTGCGCCAGTTCGTCGAGGCGTGCCTGCCACTTCGGGGCGACAAGTAGGTCCTTGGGCAATTCGGTCACTGGTCGAACTCCTTCGATCGTGAAGTCAATGGCGTGGATGCGATCCACTTTGTGGCGCAGGACGTCTCACAAAATCTGTCCGGAAAAACCATCAGTCCATGATCTCAGCCTCGTTGCAGTCACGTCCTGGTCGATTGCACCGAACTTGCACCCGAAAATGGTGCGATTCGACGAGCCCGACCTCAGGAAAGCGACACTCGAACGATTGTGGAATACAAGAGGTTACAGAAGGCCTGCAACTTTGTGAGCCGTCTCTTTTGCTGATCCCGGATTCTGGCCCGTGACGAGGTTACCGTCGATGACGGCGTAGGAAACGAAGGGCAATCGGGCCTTCTCGTACAGTGCGCCACGCTTCTTCATTTCTTCTTCGGCGTTATAGGGGACGAGCTTGTCGACCCGGGCGAGGACTTCCTCGAGCCATGCAAATCCGGTGACACGTCGTCCGGCTACGAGGTACGTGCCGTCGGAGAGGGTGGTGTTGAGGAGTCCGCAGTAGCCGTGACATACAGAGGCGACGATTCCTCCGCGCTCGAAGATTTCTCGGGTGACGCGCTGCAGGCCGTCGCTGTCGGGGAAGTCGTACATCACGGCGTGACCGCCGGTGAAGAAGATGGCGTCGTAGTGCGCCGAGTCGATCTGATCCGGGCTGGCGGTGGTCTCGAGGAGAGCCATTCGCGCCGGGTCCGCTCGCCAGGCTTTTGCGGTCTTGTCGTAGTTGGGAAATTTCAGAGATCGCGGCTCCAAGGGCACTTCCCCACCGCGAGGGCTGACGAGTGTCTGCTCGAAGCCGTGGTCTTCGAAAACCTGCCAGGCGTGGGTGAGTTCGGAGAGCCACAATCCGGTCTCGTGTGACGGATCATCGTAGTGTCCGACATTGGTGACCACGTTCAGGATTCGCTTCGTCATCGGAGATCCCCCTCTTGTTGCACGCTCACTCGGAGATTACGCCACCTTCCTACAATCTCGTCGCTACGCACCAGCGGGTGCTCGTGCATGCAGCTACGAGAGTCCGTCGACGTCGATTTCGAAGACGAATTCGACCTCGACGGCGCAACCACGGGGCAGTTCGGCCAGCCCGACCGCGGAGCGTGCGTGCCGACCGGCCTCACCGAAAACTTCGTTGAGCAGGTCAGAGGCGCCGTTGATGACCTGCGGTTGCAGGGTGAACCCACGACCGGACGCGACAAAGCCGACGATCTTGACTACCCGGACGACGCGATCGAGGCCGACGAGCATGTCGACCGCGGCAAGCCCGTTGAGTGCGCACAACCGCGCAGCCGCGACGGCGTCGTCGACCGAAACGTCCTCGCCCACCTTGCCGGTACAGGTGCTGACGCCGCCTACCAGTGGCAACTGCCCTGACGTATAAACCAGGGTCCCGCTGCGCACAGCCGGCACGTAGGCGCCGGCCGGTGTCGCAACCGGTGGCAGTGTCAGGCGGAGATCCCGCATGCGGTCGGTCCAGGTCGTTGTGCCAGTCATCGGGCAACCTCTCGTTCGAGCTGTATCGCTGAATTACCCTCGGAGTCAGATGATCCCGAGAGGATGTGCGGGTTGAGCAGGCCTGCCGGATCCAGCGCGGTGCGGATCGAGGCCATGAGGTCGAGGTCCACGTCGCTTCGCCCGAGTGTGATCCAGGGAGCCTTCGCGCGGCCCACTCCGTGTTCGGCACTGATGCTGCCGTCGTGTCGGGTAACCAAGCGAAGCACGAAGTCGGTAACGGCATCTCGTTGGTGGTCCGCTACGTCGAGCAGATTGACATGGATGTTGCCATCGGCGATGTGCCCGAAACAAATCGGGTAGACACTGGGAAAAGAGACGGCAAGCCCTGCGGTCAAGGTCCCGAGGAAGGGTTCGATTTCTCGCAGCGGGGTCGAAATATCCAATTTCACTGGTGGGGTGGATGATTCGGCACTGACCGATTCGGTGTGATTCTCACGGTACTGCCAGAGCTTTGTTGCCGGCCCAGTCTCGACGACGGCGTCGCGCACCATGCCGTCGGCTTCGGCGAGCACGCCGAGCAGGAGCGACTGCGCCCCCGCCGATCCGGACACCTCGACGAGGACGTAGAACGGCGCATCCGCGTCGAGCGGCGGCCGCAACTGCCGATGCTTCCGGACGAGACCGATACCTGCGCGAGTCATCAACTCGGCAGCTTCGAGAGTGAGTCCCGCGCGCTCGAGCCTGTGGATCAGCTCCAGACCGGCCCCTACCGAGTCGACCCCGATCATCACGACCTGAGTCGCAGCGGCCGGAACTACCAGACGCATCAGGACACGGGTGACAACAGCGAGCGTGCCCTCGGCGCCGGTCAGCAGACCCGGCAGATCATAGCCGACATTGTCCTTGGTCAAGGCCTTCCATCTGGTGAGCACCCGGCCGTCGGAGAGAACCGCTTCGACGCCGAGAAGCCGTGATCGAGTGTTGCCGTACTTGATCATTCGCACCCCGCCCGCGTTGGTGGAGACAATCCCACCGAGCGTCGCGGTATCACGCGAGGCCAGATCGACACCGAGATCCAACCCGTGTTCGCGGACGGCCTGCTGCGCCCGCGCGACGGTGACGCCTGCGCCGGCGGCCAGCGTACGACCGACCTCGTCGATTTCCTCGATCGCAGCGAGACGGGTCGTGCTGAGCACCACCTCACCTCGCATCGGAACCGACCCACCGACAAGCCCGGTGTTGCCGCCCTGCGGCACCACGGCAACGCCGGCGCGGTGACAACAGGCGAGTACCGCCGAGACCTGCCCGGTATCAGCGGGCCTGACCACCGCGGCGGTGGCGCCGTGCCAGTGCCCTGTCCAGTCGGTGACATAGCCCGCGACCGTGTCGCGATCTGTCAAGACGTGGGCCGATCCGACGATGCGAGCGAGTTCGTCGACGAGCGTCGTAGTCGATGTGCTCACGCTGTGTTCCTCTCCAGGAGACGCCCGCCGCGGCGGCCGGTGAAGTCTCCGCCGATCACAGTGGGTATTCCGTTCACGAACACGCCGCGTACACCGCGGGCGAGCTGCCAGGGTGCATCGAAGGTCGAAGTGTCCTCGATTGTGTCGGGGTCGAGGACCACCACGTCCGCGGCCGCGGAAGGCGCGAGAATACCGCGGTCGGTCACACCGATTCGAGATGCCGGTAGCGAGGTCATTTTCCGGACAGCGTCCTCGAACGTCAGAGTGCGCTCGTCGCGGACATACCGGCCGAGCACTCGGGCGAAGGTACCGAAGCTGCGTGGATGCGGGCGACCGGGACCGTCCGGGGCGAGCATCGCGCCATCGCTGGCGACGGATACCTGCGGATGCGTCAGCACCGACCGCATGTCGTCCTCACTCATCGCGTGATTCACGATGCTCACCGAACCCTGATGTGCAGCAAGTACATCAAGGGCCGCGTCGGCGGCGTCGGTGCCCCGGTCCGCGCCGATCTCGGAGAGTGAGTGCCCGATGTAACGGTGGAACTCGCCGCCGGACAGAGCCGCGATCACGACGCCGGCCGGGTCGATATCCCGGCCGAATCTCGACCTCAACTCGTCTGCGATACGTATCCGGGTCTCCGGGTCCGCAAGCCGTTCCAGCAGCGCCGAGACGCCACCGTCGACTGCCCATCTCGCCAGCCTCGAGGACAGTTCCGTGCTCGACGCGGTGTACGGGTACACATCTGCGGTGACGTCCACTCCGCGTATCCGGGCTTGATCGATCAGTTCCAGAGCGCGGTGGACTGACCCCCAGTTCTCCGGTCCCATTGCCTTCAGATGCGAAATCTGCAAGCGGGCGCCGACTCGCTCCGCGGTCTCGATGGCTTCCTCGACTGCAGCCGCCAATTCAGACGTTTCGTTGCGCATGTGCGTCGAGTACAACAATCCCGCGGTCGCGGCGACTGCCACCAGAGTGCGCAATTCGTCGGACTCGGCAAAAAGGCCGGGGATATAGATGAGGCCGGTCGAGAAGCCGACGACGCCGGGCGCGCTCGCAGATTCGGAAATGATCGCGCACATCTGCTCGAGTTCGGCCGCCGTCGGAGGCCGATCCTCGTCACCGATCACCGCAACCCGCAGCGTGTTGTGCCCTAGCTGCAAGCCCACGTTGACAGCTGGGCGTGCGGCGGTGACCGCGGCACCGAACCCGCGGGCGTCGGACCACGCAGCCTCTGCCTGCCCGGCGGCGGGCACCGGGAACGGCGACAGCCCGCAATTTCCGGTCACGAGCGTCGTGACGCCCTGTGCCAGTTGAGTTTCGGCGCCGGGGTGGCCGAGAAGAGTGAAGTCGGCGTGCGAGTGCAGGTCGATGAAGCCGGGAGTCACAATGCACCCGGTCGCGTCGATGGTCTCGGCGGCGGAGAACGGACCCGGACCGATCGCCGCGATCCGATCTCCCACGATGGCCACATCCGCCGTTCGTCGTGGTGATCCGGTTCCGTCGATGACCGTTCCCCCGGTAATCGTGAAGTCGTAGTCCATGCTGTTTCCTAACGTGATTCGATGACCGTGATCAGCAGGTACACGTGGGAGTCTTCTGCCAGGTGGGGTCCGCGAGGGATTCGACCCATCCAATTTCGACAGCGGGCCGATCAGCACCGAGCATGCCTCAGCGCACACACGAAAGTCCAAGTCACATTCCCGCTTATTCGATCACCTTCACTTATAGTTACAGCGTGAACCTGCAACGGGCGCGATATCTGGTGGCAATCGCCGACCACCTGAACTTCACACGCGCGGCCGCTGAGCTCCATGTTGCACAATCTGCGCTGAGCCAGCAGATCAAAGTGCTCGAACGCGAGATCGGCGTAGTGCTATTCGATCGACGAGGGCCCAGAATCAGCTTGACCGATCCCGGAATCGTCGCGGTTCGCGAAGCCAAATTCCTACTCGAATCAGCTGACCGAGCCGTAGAACGGATCCGAGCCGCCGCGCTCGGGTCCGAGGGCGAACTGCGCATCGCCCACACACGGTCCTGGGCAGGCGGTGCAGTTGCACTGGCAGTCAACCAATTTCGCGCCAAGTACCCCAGGGTCGCGATCACCGAGCACCGCGGCTACACCACCCGGAACACGGCGCTTGCCACCGATGGCGCCGTGGACATCGCGGTGGTGAGGCCGCCGGTCGACCAGTCGCAGCTGACGGTTCGGATTCTCGATCGTGAGCGACTCCTACTCGCGGTACCGTCCGGGCATCCGTTCTCCGCACTCGATGCAGTCGACCTGGCACAACTGGCCGACGAGCGGGTGGTGTTCTGGCCCCGGGCGAACGGTCCCGGCATGTACGACGCTATCGTCGAGATGTTCTGGCCCACACGGGGTCCGGATGTGGTCCGCCGCGAGGCCGATGACGAGCAGGTACTGCACGCGGTAGCGGCCGGTGTCGGAGTAGCGCCAATGCCCGCTGGACGCGCCGCAACCTACCGGGTTCCCGGAGTTCACATGTGCGAGATCGAGGGTCCGCCAATGTATCTGACGGTCGGTCTCGCATTCCGAGAAGACAATCCGAACCTCGCGCTCCGGCTTTTTCTCGAAGTAGTCGAGGACCTTTTCAGTCCGTAGATCAGCACTTCGGTCCGTAGATCACCACTGAACTCAGCGCCAAGCTTCGTTGATTCGTACAAGACCGGACTTCGCGAGCTCACTATCCTCAAATCTACGGACACCGACGAAAGGCCCCTCGAATGACCGACACTGCCACCCACGTTGACAGCGCACAGCAGGAGATCACTGCTGTTCTGGCCGAAGCGAAGACCGATGCGTTCGTGCACGCACGTGACATCGATTCCGGCGAGGAGTTCGGCTACGGCGCTGACGACGGTGTCATCCTCGCCTCCGTTTTCAAGATTCCCGTTGTCCTCGAATACGCCCGCGCGGTAGCGGCCGGCACCCTTGATCCGACCGAGCACGCCACGGTGACCGCCGAGTTCCGCTCGGGTGGCATCGGTGTCGGCGGCTGTGCCGATGACGTCACCGCCAGCTGGCGAGACCTCGCTCTGCTCATGATGAGCTTCAGCGACAACGCCGCCACCGACTTCATCTACCACCGACTCGGACTCGACAACATCGTTTCGACGCTGCGCGGTCTGGGTCTGGAGAAGACCAACCTGGTCCGCGACTGCCGCGGCTTGTTCAAGACGGTCTACGAAGATCTCGGGGTCGACGCAGGTACCTTGCTCGAATACCCCGAGATCGAAATTCTTCGAACGATTTCCGTCATGGATCCGGCCCGCACCAATTCGAGCACTCCTCGTGAGATCACCGCGTTGCTGGCTGCAATCTGGCGCGACGAAGCCGGACCGGCATCGGCCTGCGACGAGGTCCGAACGATCATGAGCAAGCAGGTCTGGCCGCACCGCCTTTCTTCCGGTTTCCCCGACGAGGTCACTGTCGCCGCCAAGACCGGCACCCTGGGACTGGTACGAAACGAAGCCGGTGTCGTGTCGTACCCGGACGGCAAGCGTTACGCCGTCGGCGTCTTCACCAAGTCGCACGAACTCACCAAACGGGCACCGAAAATCGACGCCTCGATCGGAACTGTCGGCCGTATCGCCGTCGAAGCACTCCGTAACAACAGCTGATGCAAAGAATGCGGGTCGCGCTGAGAATTCAACGCGACCCGCATTTTTCGGCTGAAAACTAGCGCGGTCCGCGCAGACGAAGATGCACCATCAACCGGAAGCGAACGTCCGGATCATCGAGATCCAGCGCAGCCATACCCTTCAGCTTGCTGAGTCGATACCGAAAAGTGTTGGGATGCACGTGCAATGACGCCGCAGCGTCACCGACGTCACCGAATGCGTTGAGCCACGCGTCGAGGGTGTCGACGAACGAGGTCGCGTGCGCGGCGTCGTGACTGGCGATCGCCTCGATGGGTCCGAGGTCCGAGAATCCTTCGGCTGCGGCCTCCGACGCGATCTCCAACAGAATGGCGTCAACGTGGACGCTGCTGAAAGTAGCAACGCTGCCCGACGCTCGTCCTGCCAACAACACTTCGAGGGCGTGTTCGGCGTCGCGCTTCGATCGGCTCAACTGGGCCGGCCTGGTCACCACGCGGCCGATCCCGATGATCGTGTCGCCGGACGCTCCCGTGCGGTCCAGGAAATCCGAGGCCACGCGGAACGCCTGTAGCTCGGCTTCTGCGGGGGAATGTCCGCGTACCGACAGCACCGCGTAGCCGGTTCCGTTGACGAGGGCAGCCGCCGACTGCGAGTGGACGGCACCGAGGTGCATGGCCAGAGCGTCGGTCAGCCGCACAACCTGGGCGGCGTCATCCGGTTTCGAGGATACTTCGAAAGACCTTCGGCCCAAGGCCATTACGAGTGCGGGACCGTTCCCGAGGCCGAGACGATTCATCGCGTCGACCGCACCGGACCCGCCGTCGAGTAGTGTCGCGATCAGGTCTGCGCGCAGTCGCCGCTCGGCGTCGGCGCCGCCGCGTAGCCGCAACATCTGCAACGCGATCAACCCTGTCGAATCGAGCAACGCGCGCGTTCGGTCTTCCGACAGCGGTGCGGTGAGTGCCACCCACATGGAACCGAGGAACTCGTCGCCGGCCCGAATGGACACTGCGATACGTCCCATCTTGGTACCGAGGGTCTCCGCCGGCACCCACACCGGTTCGTCGCTGCGATAGAGCCGGTCGAATACCCCCGCCTCTTCGAGTACTCGAATGTACTGATCAGGGACCTGCCGCTCCAGCACGGTCGCGATACGCGGACCGTCACCTTCCTCCTGACGACCGGAGAACGCAATGACCCGTGAGCTTCTGTCCTCGATCGTGATCGGCGCGTCCAGGAGTGCGCTGACGGCGTTGGCGAACGAAAACAGATCCCCCGCCGGGCCGCCGCCACGAGAATGTATGTGGCCGACTTCGTTGCGCGCTGCCAACACCGAATGGAGCAGGCTTGTCAGCTGAACCCACGAGACTCCCCTGGCCAGCGCCAGCACGACCGCTCCCGAGGATTCGATGGCCTCCCGGTCCACAGTGCTCAGGTCAGTGCCGACACGCGCGACCACCACCTTGACACCACGCTCGGCAAGATCGACGACGAATTCCGCGATACGTTCACCGCCGCTGATCCCGACGAGCAATACCATCGAGTCTGATGTCGACGGCGATTCGTCGTCGGGATCGTGAATGACTACCGACGAAACCTCGTCCATCGACTGAGGATCACCGACAACCGGGTTCAGCACCGTTGTTCCCACGTCTTCGAGAAGCCGCACCAAACTGATGCGAGGTCGCACGGTGCCCACGTCAATCACTCCTTCGTCCGCTGAAGGAAGTGTGTCATAGTGATTTTTCACAGCCGCTCCATCCCGACGCAACCGCTGGCGCATTCTGCTCCCGGCGCACGATCGAGGACGTACTTCCCGGTCCGGGTGACGGCGACAACCACCCCGTTCTCGGCGAGCACGCCACCGAGAGCCTCGCGAACTGCCAGTCGCCAATCGTTCGCCGCTGCCGGGTCTGACTTACGCAGTGCATAAACGTCATTCGGCGTGGCCACGGTGACAAATCGATTCTCGGTCGGCGTCAGCAAGGGCAGACCGGCAGCCGAGACGGACAGCAGTTCACTCGCCCCCAAGGACTCGGGAGTCGGGATCTTGCCCACGCCGGAGACCACATCGGAAACCTTGCTACTGCCGATTGCCCAGTCGATCAGCAACCTGTCGCTGTCTGCGCCTCCATTGAGACTGTCGTTCATCGGCGCGTAGAAGCGCGGCAGATACTCGATCGGGAAGGCGCCGAGTTTCGAGACGTTGAAGTAGGCGTTGCGCGCAACGAGGGGATCGAAAGTCCACCGCACGTGAAGAATTCCCCGTTCCAGCGCCCACGCCCGCTGGAACAGTTTCAGTGCCAGGCCGATGTGGCCGTTCTGGACGGTCGGTAGGATTCCCGTGATGTGAGAGTGCAACGAACGGTGCTGCGGTTCCTCGAAGAATGCGACCGACCCACCGATCAGGTCTCCGCCACGAAAAGCGCCGGCCACGTAATTACCGGAGTGAGAAAGCGCCTTCATCATGTCCCGGTGCACGGGCGGATTTCCGTTCTCCGGCTGCCATACCTTCTCGAACAGGCCGAATACCTGTTCCAACTCGGCATGACCGGTGACGGTGTCGACAGTGACGCCCGCAAGGAGAGCGGCGTGCTCAGCTTGGCTGATCGCGTGCCGCATCCGCGAAGGCACAACACCTCCGGCTAGTCGAACGCTCTGGCGCTGGACATTGTTCGGCGATGTCATCGTCACAGTCCTCCCTCCAGGACGCGGGCCACCACACCGGCCAACAACGTGGCGCGCGGGATCATCTGATCTATCTCCACGTGTTCGGTAACTGCGTGGGCGCCACCTCCGACAGCACCGAGGCCGTCCAACGTGGGGGTTCCGACGGCAGCGGTGAAGTTTCCGTCCGAGGCACCGCCGACCGCGCAGTCGCGCAGCATCCCCAGCCCGCTCTCGCTACTGATCTGATGGGCGAGAAAGTACAGCTTTTCCGACGACACGGCCTCGAGTGGGCCGCGGTTGGGTCCTCCGGTCACCGAAATTCGGCTTCCGGCCAGTACCGGTGCCAACTCGCGGATCGAACGATCGATGCGCTCCTGTTCCTTCACGGACCACATCCGAACGTCACACCACAGTTGCGACTGCGCTGCAACGGTATTGGTTGTGGTGCCGCCGCTGATCACTGTGGGAACCACCGACGTTCCCGCCGCCGGATCCGCGAGTGCTGCCACAGCCAGAATCTGATGCGCGAGTTCCACGACAGCGTTGACACCCCGCTCCGGTTCCAGACCGGCGTGCGCCGCGCGTCCCTCGATATCAAGGCAGTACAGCGACATGCCCTTCCTGGCGGTCTTCACCGCACCATCGGCAGCGGCTTCGAGAACCAGCACCGCGTCGACCTGACGCGCTTGCTCCTCGATCAGTGCGCGCGAGGTCGGCGAGCCGATCTCTTCGTCGGAGTTGAGGAGCACGACTACCCCGTCGAGCGACGGGAGAGATGCAAGCGCATGAAAGAGCTGGACGATGCCGGCCTTCATGTCGAAGACTCCGGGTCCGGTGGCGATGCTGCCGGTGACCGACCAGGGTAATTCTGCGAGTGTTCCGAGCGGCCAGACTGTATCGAAATGACCCAGAAGCATGACCTTCGGCTCGCCGCCGAACGACCACCGCAAGTGTTGCCGTCCGTCGATACGAATGCGTTCCGGCGCACCTCCGAGATGGCGTTCCCCGATCTCGGCCACCACGTCCGCACAGGCGTCGACCGCTGCGAGATCCGAGCTCGGTGACTCGGCGTTCACCAACGCGGCCAAGTCCGCCACCATTGTCTTCTTGTCCACTCTCAGGTACTCCTGTCACTGCCATCGACTACTACCGTCAAGCCTGGCTGAACTGACCCCTGCAGATCTTGTGCAGGACTACTGTCCTTCCGACTCGAATTCGTCGTACGTCACCAAATTCGCAGGTTCGCCGCATTCCCAGGTTCGCCACGGTCTCAGGTACGACTGGCAACCGTCACGATCGTCTGGACCCCGACCGATGCCAATCGTGAGTTGACCGTGATCAAACCGAGTATGTCGTCGACACTGCCCAGTGTGTGCGCGATGGTGCGGTCCGCGATCCTCCTCGAACCTGGTACAGCCTCCGCGAGTTCGGCAGCGGTAGTCGTGGGGTGAACGATCTCGAGCGTCCATTCATCCCGGAGCGCAACGGGTTTCAGCGTGTCGGCCTTGCGTACCGCACGTTCCGCCCCTGCCCGGATGTGCTCGCACGCGAGGGACGGGGGCAGCGAGTTCGTGGCCGACCAACCATGCGCCTTCTTCACCTCCACCGTCTCCGTCGTCGGCGAAGCTGCGTCCACCAGCCCACAGATGATGTCGTCGCCGGTCACCAGACCTACCGGAACACCTTGCGTCGCTGCATACAGAGTGTTGACATCGGTCTCGGACACCGACTTACCGTCGAGTCGAACGTCAGCGAACAAACTCGAGAAGGTGTGAGCCAGAACGCCGGGCCCACCCGCAGGCGCGTGATAGCCCACAAAAAGTGCAATGTCGTGATCCGACGTCAAACCCTCGGCCATGCACTGCAACTTCGGAGAACCGAAAATCACCCGAGCCCGAGGATCCAGATCAGCATGAATCAGGTTGTCCATCGTTCCATGGCTGTCGTTGACCAGGACGCTTGTCGCGCCGGCGTCGAACGCGCCGGCAATTGCAGCATTGGCCTCGGCGGTCATGAGCGCCTGTGCCCGCGAATATCCGCTACCACCGCGAACCGTCTGATCGAGCGTCGCGATACCCGCGATACCCTCCATGTCCACCGAAATATAGACGTGCATTCGTGCCCTCCATCAAATCCGAATCAGCCGTGTTGGTCGATCCCCCTCACCTTCACACTCGTGCGCGTCAGAATCTTGTTCTGTCGAACGGTGAGCACGCCTCCATTTGGGACGTTCACACCAGAATCCGCAGCGGCGCCCGTGAAACCATCGGGACACTAGCGACCGACGACAGGAGTGCAACGCTTATGCAGGTCCACGACATCGTGTTCACCGGCGGCCGCGTGGTCGATCCGGCAACGGGTATCGACGAGGTCCGCAGCATCGCGATCACCGACGGCACGGTTTCCGCATGGGGCCACGACACGATCGAAGCCCTCCAGACGATCGATGTGACGGGTCAGGTGATCTGCCCCGGATTCATCGACATGCATAGCCACGGACAGGAAATCGCCGAACAACGACTGCAGGCGATGGACGGCGTCACTACGGCCCTCGAACTGGAGGCCGGCGTCATACCCGTCGCGAAGGCGTACGCGCGAGCAGCGTCCGAAGGACGCCCGATCAACTACGGTTACGCAACATCGTGGGCACACGCCCGCATGATCGAGCTCGCCGGCGCCGATCCCGACGGTGATATCAGAACACTTCTGCATCACCTCGGTGCACCGAGCTGGCAGGGCGAGCCGACGCTGTCCCAGCGCTCACACATTCTCGAGCTCCTCGAAAATGATCTTGCCGCAGGAGCTCTCGGTATCGGTGTCGTGGTCGGCTACGCTCCGAAATCCGATCCTACCGAGTACCTGCAGGTCGCGGCACTCGCCGCCCGAGCGGGTGTGCCTACCTATACCCATGCACGCCCGCTCATTTCGATGGATCCGTCGAGCCCGGTGGATGGCGCCGCCGAAATCGCCCGTGCTGCAGCCGAAACCGGCGCACATATGCACTACTGCCACGTCAACAGCACCTCGGGTGCGCACGTCGACCATGCGCTGTCGGTGGTGGCGCAGGTCCAGGCGGCCGGATCGCGCGTCACGACGGAGGCGTATCCGTACGGTTCCGGGTCGACTGCCGTCGGAGCTGCGTTTCTCGATCCAGACAAGCTGCACCTGATGAATCTGACACCACGATCGCTGACATTCGTGCCCACCGGTGAACGTATCGCGGACCGCAAGCAGCTGGAGCATTTGCGTGCCACCGACCCCGGCGCTTTGGTTCTCGTCGAGTTCCTCGACGAGAACGAGGATCCCACACGCGAGATCCTGGAACGGGCAATGACTTTCGATCGATCTGCAATAGCCAGCGACGCCATGCCACTGACCTGGCCGAGGCGCACTCCGGCCGATGCACTGCGGTGGCCGCTGCCCCCGACTGCGCTCGGCCATCCGCGCGGCGCGGGTACCTACGCACGTGCAATCCGCACGCTGTACCGCGAGCGCCGACTACTGTCGCTGTCGGAAACCATCGCGCGTTGCTCACTGATCCCCGCACAAATTCTGGAGGAGTCAGTTCCCGCAATGTCGTCCAAGGGCCGCATCAGCCCAGGCAATGACGCCGACATCGTCATTTTCGACCCCGCTAGAATTACCGACAACGCCACCTACGTCGACGGTACGAGGCCTTCCAGTGGAATCAGCCGGGTACTGGTCGGAGGAATACCCGTCGTAGATGGAGGCATCCTTGTCGAGGATGCACTGCCGGGTCGACCAATTCGCCGCTCGTGACCGGAAAAGAAGGTCTTTCACTCATGAACATCGACGGTATGACCGACCACACCAACCCACCGATCAGTTGGGAGCACAAAGCCTTCGGAGCCGACCTCCAAGGTTTGCGTAGCTCCGACCTCGCGAGTCTGGGAATTTCCGCTCTCGACGGCGACCTGCCATTTCCGCTGATGACGCTCAATCGTGAAGCGATCTCACACAATGTCGCTGTCATGGCGCAGTTCTGTGCCGACCACGACGTAGACCTGGCACCTCACGCCAAGACCACGATGAGTCCGGAGTTGGTTCGCCGACAACTGGGCGCCGGCGCGTGGGGAATGACCGCGGCAACTGTTGCGCAGGCCCGCATTCTCCGCGAGTTCGGCGTCGAGTCCATCATCATCGCGAGCCAAGTACTCGACCCAGCGGGTATTCGATGGATCTGTGACGAGCAGAAAAATGATCCCGAATTCTTCGTCGCCACCCTGGTCGACTCCGTCGAGAGCATCCAGCTGATGGAAAGGTTGATCGCAAGAGTCTCACCGAACAGCAGCATCAGAGTTCTCGTCGAGCTCGGATACGACAATGGACGCGCCGGGACGCGCACACTCGATCAGGCTCTCGACGTTGCCCGCGCAGCGTCACACGCGCAGTCTCTAGTCCTCACCGGAGTCGAAGGATTCGAGGGCATGATGCCGGGCGCTTCGGTTGCTGCCCGCCGCATCTCCGTCGATTCGTATCTCGCATCCGCGCGGGTGTTCACCGAAATCTGCCTGGCAGAGAACCTGTTCGAGAACACCTCCCCGAGAGCACCGCTCCCCCTGGTCACCTTCGGCGGCAGCGCATTCCACGATCTGGTTGTCCGCGAATTCGCCGGCCGCTGGGCAGCGAGCAACGGTGTGCGCGTTGTACTGCGCAGTGGTTGCTACGTCACTCACGATCACGGCCTCTACGCCGATACCTCTCCCTGGGCAGATGGTCCACGCACCTTGCGGGCAGCTGCCGAGGTCTGGGGTGTTGTGCTCTCGCTACCGGAGCCAGGCCGTGCGATTCTGGGCTTCGGTCGTCGCGACGTGGGTTCCGACGCCGGCTTTCCCAAAGTCCTCCTGCGACGGCGCGACGGCTCCAATCAACCGGCTCGGAAACTGACAATCACTGCCCTCAACGACCAGCACGCGTACGTCGACCTGCCGGCGGATTTCGACTTGCAGGTAGGTGATCTCCTGGGGTGCGGGATCTCGCACCCATGCACCACGTTCGACAAGTGGTCACTGATTCCCGAGGTCGATACGAACTATCGAGTCGTGGGATCGGTCCATACGTTCTTCTGAAAACCGGAGAAAGGCGTCCCCGCGGGGACGCCTTTCTCGGTTCAGTCTTCGTCGTCCTCGTCGAAATCGGCGACGCCGCGCTTCCAGTAACCCGTGATCAGGTAGTCGCCCTTGTCCAACTTCAGATCGTCGCGAACAATCTTGCGAAGCGGCTTGAGGCTGGTGGCTTCCCCGGAAATCCAAGCGTAGACGCGTTCGCCCTCGGCCACGGTGACGCTTCGTACTGCCTGCTCGAGCAGATCGGAATGTCCCGCTGGGACATCACCGCGATGCAACCACCGGACTTCGACACCTTCGGGAACAGCCAACTCGATTTCCTGTGAAGCGTCGGCGATTTCGATGAACGCCCACCCGGCTGCAGCTTCCGGCAGCATCTCGAGCCATCGGGCGATCGCCGGCAGCGCCGTGATGTCGCCCGCGAGGAGGTACCGGTCGTACGTCCACGGCACGATGACCCCACCGGGCGGCCCCGCCACATGAATGCGAGTTCCCGGCGTCACAGCTTGCGCCCAATCGGAGGCGAAGCCGCCCTCGTGCAGCGCGAAGTCGATGTCCAGCTCCGCCAAGTCCGCGTCGTAGCGACGCACGGTGTATTCACGCGAGACAGGCAGCGGCCTCGGCCATTTCAGCATGTCTCCCTCGCGCTCGGGTAGACGAAGCGTTCCGTCCGCGTTCGGGTAGACCAGCCGCACATGTTCATCCGGGGCATGCGACTCGAACCCGTCGAGTTCGGGTCCACCCAACGTCAACCGCAACAACCCCGATCCGACCATGGTGCTACGAACAACCTCGAGCTCACGAATGCCGATGGGGTACGGCACTTTTGCGCCACTGGTTCCCGCCAGCACATCGGCGATGGTCGCGAGGTGGTCTCCTCGATTCATGAACTACCTTCCTTTTCCCGCACCGCAATATCCTGCACCGCAGTTTCGGGGCGATCGAGCACGATTACCTCCGAAGTTACCCGCCGCACCGAACCCAAGGTTGCAAGGAGTATCAATCCCAACGCCAGGCCTGCGAGACCCAGGGCCAGCAACGCAGTTCCCGGTTCGAGCCACTGCCCGAGGAATCCCGCTGCCATGGACCCGATCGCAGTACCCGTAACTGCCTGCACCATCCACAGACTCGATACGCGTCCACGCAATTCGTCCGGGGTGTTCTGCTGCAGAACGGCAAATCGCAAGATGTCGTTGAGGGCTCGGCCGAGCCCGAATCCGGCGAGGCCGAGGAAGGCGAGGAATGCCGCCCCCGAAGCCCCGAGAATCACCAAGCCGAGTGGCATGAGCGCCACCGATATCAGCATGGCTGCGCCGCTGCGGTGAACGCGCCCGGTCCACCCGCTGGTCAGCGAACCGATCACTGCGCCCACTGCCGGTGCCGCGTACAGCAGACCCAGCATCGTCGGGCCACCGCCGAGTACGTCGTCGACAAAGGCGGGAAGCAGGACCATCGGACCACTGACGAACATGACCAGCAATCCACTGATCAGGATTCCCCGGATCACGGTGTGGGTTCCCGCGAACTTCACCCCCGTGACAAGAGCGCGTACCGGGCTTTCGTGGTTGGTTCCGGGTGCCGGCGTCGGTCCGACGGCCTGGAAGAGAGTGACCGTGCCCGCCGTGGCCGCTGCAGCGACGAAGTACGTCACCGGGATCCCGCCGGAAGCGATGATCACGCCGGCGATTGCCGGGGAGATCATCGTCCCGACATCGGTGGTCAACGCCACCAGTGCGCCGGCAGCCGCCATCTTCTCGCGAGGCAGCAGCGCCGGCATCAAGGCCATCAATGCCGAGCTACTGACACCGCCGGCCAAGCCGTCGATCGCCGCTGCGACATAGATGACCCACATCGACGGATCCGGAAGCAGGGCGTTGCACCCGAGGATCACAAAACCGAGACCCGCAGCGCTGCGGGCAAGTTGGATAGTGCGTCGCCGATCGTATCGATCGGCGAGCACCCCACCGAACAGACTGCCGACGAACATGGCGATGGCCATCGCCGTGGATACTCCGGCAACCTGCAAGGTCGACTTGGTGAGCTGGTACGTCTGCGCGGGAACGGCTACGACAAGTAATCCGATCCCGAGAAGCGAGATCATTCGTGCGGAGAACGCGTACCGGAAGGGACGGCTGGTCCGCAATGGTGATATATCGATCACCAGCCCACCGAGTCGGGTCATCCGAAGGTCTGACCAATCAGGTCGAGCGTTGCCATTGCGCCGTCGTAGTCAGGACGGTAGCTGGTGGCGGGGAGCTCGAACGTCTTTCCGGTCTGGAAGGACGGCAGCTGCGAGTACAGCGGATCGGTGGCAAGTTCGGCCATCGGGCGACCGGACACCGGAATGACAAACGCGACAGGAGCATCGGCAACCTGCGACAGCAATTCCGGACTGACCTCGAACGAGTCACCCGAACCGAAGAGCTGCGGGTTTCCGGCCTTCGTCATGACGTCGTCGGCCTTGAATCCGAGTTCAGCGAGCATGGCGGGCAGAGCTGCCGTCGGCGGAACGAGGTACGGCTTGTTGTTCGCGAGCGAGAGGATGTAGACGACGTTGCCCTCGGGGACCTTGATCTTGCCCTTGACCTCTTTGACCTTCGCGTTGTAGGCATCCATCAGGGCAGGGACCTGGTCGGAGCGGCCGGCTGCGTCGGCGACGATCTCGAGCTGCTTGTCCCACGCGGCAACGGTCCTGGGGACCAAGACGGTCGGTGCGATTGCGGTGAGCTGGTCGTAGAGTTCCTCAGCCTGCACCGAAGTGACACCCTGTCCACCACCGATGATGAGGTCGGGCGCAGCTGCCGCGACAGCTTCGACACTGAGCTGCTCACCGGCAGGCAATTCCTTGGTGCCCTGAGCCTTTGCGGCGTCCGACCAGGCCGGCGGGAAGCCGCCGTCGAGGTTCGTGACACCCAAAACGCGTGTGTCGGTTGCAACTACAGGCGCGTCGAGCGCGTACAGGTAACCGGCGAGGCCACCGCTGAGCACTACGATGCGTTCGGCCGACGCCGGTACGGTGACGGAACCCTTCTCGGTTTCGATGACGCGCGTCGTAGGTTCATCTGCCTTGGCAGGCTCGTCCGAGGACGCGCTGCTGCATCCGATCATCGCGACGAGGGCGACGATCAACAGGCCCGCAATCGCGACGAATCGTCGCCAACTCCGAATCGCGAAGGGCGGTGTGGACTTCATCATTCAACTCCCATTGTGTTTCCAACTGTGTGGTTTGTGGGCTGCGACAGATGACTGTCGAGCAGTGGCGCAATTGCCGCCCATCCGGCTGGGGTCACCAATCCGGCGTGGTCGAACGGTAGGTGGTGGACTGAAAGTTCCTGGTCGCCCCGGATTCTGCGCCAGCGATCGGCCAGCACTTCTCCGGACACACCCGCGTCGGCGGTGATCAGAGTAACTGACCCAGCGTAATTCGGGTCAACCGAACCGGACGCCAGTGAACGAGTGGCATCAAACCCGGCGTGCACCAACTCCACCAGGGCGGGCGCTTGCGCGAGGAGCTCCGGCGGCAAGGCTGCGGCCAAATCGGGTTCAGCGCCGCGGTCTTCCAGGTGTTCACGTGGCGACGTTCCGAGCGGGTGCGTGTCGATCAGCCCGGTGAACGCTACCGTGTATCCCGCTGTCACCAGTTGAGCCGCCATCGAGTGAACGACGTTGCCACCGAACGAGTATCCGAGAAGGTGATAGGGACCGTCTGGCTGCACACTGCGAATCGTCTCGACGTACATCGAGGCCAGTTGATCCACGTTCGTAGCCGCGAGGGTTTCGCCCGTGAGGGTCGGCAACTGCAGGCCCAACACCGGACGGTCAGCCTCGAGCACACCGGCCAGCGGAGCGAAGGGCCACGCGAATCCACCGGCCGGGTGAACACAGAACAACGGTTCGGCGGCGCCTTCGGCCCGGAGCGACACCAGGTGATCACGGCGCAAGTCCATGTCAGGTGGACAGTCTGCAATATGGGCGGCAAGTTCGGCAACGCTCGGCCGTGCCATCAGCGTTCCCACGCCGACTCCGATTCCGAGTTCGTGTTCCACTTCCCCCACCAATCGCATGGCGCGCAACGAGTCTCCACCGAGGTCGAAGAAGCTCTCTTCCGGATCGACGCCGTCGACACCGAGAACACGCGCAAAGACCTGGCACAGTTGCCTTTCGGTCTCCGTTCGGGGCTCGCGTGCCGCAGCCCTCGTCGGCGGCGCGGGCAACGCCGCCCGGTCCAGCTTTCCGTTCGGTGTCAGTGGAATCGAATCGACCGTGACAATATCCGACGGAACCAGATGCGCTGGTACACGTTCCCGCAGTGCGGATCGGAGATCTACCGGCACACAACCTGTTTCAGGTATCACATAGCCGACCAGCCGTGGAGCCGCGCCGTTGTCACGCCGAACGGTTGCCGCGGCGCGAAGCACTCCTGGGCACGCTGCCAGTGCAGATTCCACTTCTCCCAACTCGATCCGGATTCCTCGGATCTTCACCTGATGGTCTGCGCGTCCGAGATATTCGAGTTCTCCGTCGCGTCGTCGGCGCACTACGTCGCCGGTCCGGTACATGCGCCCGCCGATACTGAACGGGTCCGCGACAAACACCGACGACGTCAGTGCAGTCCGATCGAGGTAGCCCAGTGCTGTTCCGTCACCGGACATGTACAACTCCCCCGCGGCGCCAATCGGGACTTCGCGCAGGCCTGAATCAAGCACCCGCGCCGACGCATTGAGAATCGGCCGGCCCAAGCACGGAGTGGCGCTTGCCCGAACCGGCGAGCCCATCGCATTGATCGTGAACTCGGTGGGTCCGTACAGGTCATAGCCGTCGACGCCGTCCTGATCTCGCAGTCGCGACCACAGTTCCGCGGGAACTGCTTCGCCGCCGAGCATGACCAGCGCCGGAGTGTGATCACCGTCGAGAAGTCCGGCCGCCATCAATTCCCGTGCGTACGAGGGCGTCACGTTCACTACATCGATGCCGACGGACTGGTAGTGCTTGACCAACGACACGGGATCGAGCCGCGCCTGCTCGTCGATCACATGGACCTCGTGGCCGGCGAGGAGCCAGAACAGCTCTTCCCACGACATGTCGAACGAGAACGACACCGTGTGCGCGATGCGCAAGCGTCGCCCCGCAGCACTGTTCTCGGCCGGCGTGAAGATTTCGACCTTGTGGTTGTGGTACATCGTGGTCAGTCCGCGGTGGCCCACCACAACGCCCTTGGGCTTTCCGGTGCTGCCGGACGTGTAGATCACGTATGCAGGCTGATCCGCCGATGTCGGACCGCCTACAGCTGCATCGGCAACAGTGGGTGCGCCTACGCGGCCGTCAAGGATGTCAGCGACATTCGGCAGGTCGATGACAATGCTTGTCCGCCCCTCGGCAGCGATGAGATCGCGTTGATCGGCCGTAGTGATCACCACGGCAGCATTGCTGTCTTCGATCAGCTCCTGCAGCCTGGCAGTGGGATGCGCCAGATCCAGCGGAAGGTAAGCAGCTCCGGTTCGCATGACGGCAAAGATCGCCACGACGTGATCCGCTGTACGCGGAAGTGCGAGCGCAACGACGCTGGACGGACCCGAACCGGACGACGCCAGTATTCGCGCCAGCCGATCAACTCGCATGTTCATCTGCGCGGCGCTCAATGTGACGTCGCCGAATACGAGTGCTGTGTCGTCAGGTGTTGCGCTCGCGCGTTCTCGCAGCAACGCGTCTACGCTGCCGCCGGGCTCGCCGGGAAGGGGCATCGTGACGCGCTGCGACATGAACTCGGTGGGCGTCTGTGCACGCGGAACAGCCGTGTCGGCCACCGTCGCCGCATCGAAACGTGCCATCAGTTCGAGGATGGATTCGGTTCGAGCCAGAACGTCGTGCGCCACGTCGTCCGGAACCAGGTCCGGTCGGTTCTCGAGAACAAGGGCCATCGACGCGTCGCCTACACCCGGATCAACGTCCAGTGTGAGTGCGTAGTGGGTGCCGTCTACCGCGTCGAATCCGACGATTCCGCTGCGCCCGAACGTGTCCTGGCGTGCCTGCTCATCGCGGGGGGTATTGCGGAATACGTAGAGCGTGTCGAACAGTGCGGCAAATCCGGCAGCGCGTTGAACGTCGCCGAGCCCCACGTGGTGATGCTCGAGCAGTGATCCCTGCTCGCGGAACAATCGTCCGAGCAGGTCGGAAATCCGCTCCCCCGGCCGGACATTCATGCGCACCGGAATGGTGTTGAGCGCCAAACCCACCATCCGGTCGGCGCCGTCCACCTCAGGCGTGCGCCCTGACACCGTCGAACCGAAGACCACGTCGTCGCGACCGGTCACCGCGCGCAGCGCCAGGCCCCACGCCGTGGAGACAACCGTGGACAGAGTCACACCTGTCTTGCGGGCAAGGTCCCGCACGTCACGACTGATGCTCTGGTCCAAAACAACTCGGGTGAACACCGGAAGCGGCGCACTACCGCCTGAGCCGGTACCGCCGACGAGAGTCGGCTGTTCGAGGTCGGCCAGATAACTCTTCCACGATGCAAGCGCCTCCGGGCGATCTGCCTCGGCGATCCAGCGCAGGTGATCACGGAAATCTGCCGGAGTTTCCAACGCCGAATCCAGGTGGACCGGATCTGTGCCGTTCGAACGAGCATATTCGTACAGCGCAAACAGTTCCGCGTACATCAGCGTTTGTGACCAACCGTCGGTCAGCAGGTGGTGCTGGGTGAAGACGAGGTGCGCGCCGCCGCCGGGCAACCACGCGAGCACCATTCGGATCAACGGTGGAGCGTTCAGGTCGAAAACGGTGGCGAACTCTGCTTCGTCGAGTGCCCGTACTGCACTGTCGATCTGGCCGACCGAGGTGTCGCTCAGATCAACTTCTCGGAACGGCATGCGGGCTGCCTGCGGAACAAACTGAACCGGTGCGTCGAACCCCGCGTGAGTGAAGCCGGCACGTAGGTTCGGGTAACGACGCAGAAGTGCATCTCCCGCCGCACGCAGCGCGGACACGTCGACATCGGCTTCCGCTGAGAACTCGAACCGCGGCTGCATGTGATAGACGTCAGTTCCGCCGGCGCCGTCGAGTACCGATTGGAAGTACATGCCTTCCTGCAACGGACCGAGAGGCAACACATCCCACCAACCGGGGCTGAGGATGTCGAGTCGTGCCCGCCGATCGGAGTCGACGGTCACCAACGGCCGGCGCAACCGTTCCGGCGCCGTTTCGGGAAGCGCCTTGCGGTCGACTTTTCCGTTGAGCGTCAGCGGAAGCGCGTCCAACACCGTAAGTGTCTGCGGCACCATGTGTTCGGGAAGCAGCAACGCAACTTCCTTACGAACCAGGCCCGAATCGAGGCCGGTACCTGCTTCGGCCACAACATATCCGTGCAGACTTCCGATGCCGGCGGCGTCCAGGCGGACCGTGGCTGCGGCGCGGGATACGCCACTCACCGCGCAGAGAGCGCCCTCGACCTCACCGAGTTCGATACGGAATCCGCGGACCTTCACCTGATCGTCTGCCCGCCGCAGGAAGTGCAAGACACCGTTCCTGCGCCGAACCAGATCACCCGTGCGGTACAGGCGGGCACCCGGCACACTCGGATCCGCCACAAATCTGGCCACCGTCAGATCCGGCCGGTTCAGGTATCCACGAACAACCTGCGTACCGCCCAGATACAGTTCGCCGGCAACACCTTCCGGAACGTTCCGCAGATCGTCGTCGAGCACCCGTACGTGGACGTCGGTCCACGGGCGCCCGATTGTGACCCGATCATCATGTTCGAGTACCGCCGACGTCGCCCACACAGTCGCTTCCGTGGGTCCGTACACGTTGCGCACCGAGGCGCAGAATGTCACGAGATCGTCTGCCAAATCCTGTGGGAGTGCTTCTCCTCCCACCAACGCTCGAACCTGCCGAAGTCGGTAGGCATGCTCGTGCTCCGTGACAACTCGCCACAGCGACGGAGTTGCCTGCATGACGGTGGCGCCGCTTCGCGTGATCAAGTCCAGCAGGGCATCCGGATCACGGACAGTTCCGCGGTCGGCAAGGACAACGGTGGCACCGGCTGCCAGCGGACACAACAGTTCCAGCGCGGCGATGTCGAACGACACCGTGGTCACCGCAACAATGCGATCACCTGGCCTGATCCAATGATCGCCGATCACGGTCTCCGCGAATGCCGCGAGATTGGCGGTGCTGACCATCACGCCCTTGGGTCGGCCCGTCGAACCCGAGGTGTGAATGACGTAGGCAAGGTGCTCGCCGGCCGGTCGTGGATCTGCAAGGACAACATCCGAACCCGTCAGTGCGCCGTCCACGAGCACCACCGCCGGGGTACTCGACGGAAGTTGCCCTGCGGCATCCGAACTCGTCAGAACGCAGACAGGCGCCGCGTCCTCGATCATGAATTCGAGCCGCTCGACCGGGTAATCGAGATCGAGTGGTAGGTATGCCGCACCGATGCGCAGCACCGCCAGCAGTCCTGCCACCAGATCCGCGGATCGGTCCAGGGCAACGGCAACTACCTGCTCCGGCCCAGCACCGGCGGCAACAAGTTCGCGCGCCAAGGCGTCTACTCGTCGGGACAATTGGCGGTAGGTAAGCGTCGACTCGCCGGAGACCAGCGCGACCATATCGGGCGCCGCGGCGACGTTCCGCTCGAACTGGATCGAAATTCCGGCGGGAGCCTCGAGCCGCCGCGGCGGGTCGTCATGCGGATGAGCGCCTGTCGGTAGCAATTCGGCGACAGCAACATCCGCGCATCGAGCACCGTGTTCGAGTACCGACATCACGGTGTCGAGTAGCGCATCAGCGGTCGATCCGTCGAATACCTCGGCGTTGACGGTCAGGTGAACCTCGGAGCCTGCGCGGCTGAACTCGAGATCGACGACAGCCTCACCCGTACGACCCACGCGAGCGGCACACAGACTCACCCGCGAGCGACCCAGGAGGTTGGCGAGTCGATCGACACTCACATCACTATGGGCGCGGGCGCCGGATATGGCATCCTCGACGCGGTCCACGATCTGGGCAAAGGTCGGTCGGCCACTCAGGTCGACCCGAATGATCGACTCCGCTTCGGCGTCCACCAACTCGACAGCGAAGTCGCGTCCCGCGCCGAAGGTACTCAGTGTGGTGGCTACAGCGGCGAGCAGCACCGAATCGCGGTCGACGGTCACGCCCAGGTGCCGAATATACGTGTGGGCGCGGTATGCCGCAGATGGCGTTCGATCGTACGGAAGTTCCATTTCGAGTGGCAGGTCACCGAGCGCCTGAACCCAATACCGTTCGTCGTCAGGATTTCCCGGCGCTGCACTGCTACGCCCTACCTCGCTCTGAACCTCGACGACGTCCACAGCGGGTGTCACAGCCGAGCCCTGCTCGAGCCCGACAAACTTTACGTTGTCAATCCGCGCGACTGCGGCCAGCCCCAACGGGGTCGGCGTATCGAACACATCCGATACCGACACCCGCAAGCCCAACTTGCGCAGGCTTCCCACCAGGCGCATGGCGGTCAGTGAATGGCCGCCGAGCGCAAAGAAGTTGTCGGCCGGACTCACCACAGGAAGATCCAACACCGTTGCAGCGCAACGGCACAACACATCCACGACGACAGGGTCGACGACGCGGGGAGCAACCTCGTCCGACACAATCGGCGGCGCGGAAGGTCTGCGCACCGGCGCGCGCTTCACGACATCAAGGAGGTCCCCCGCTGGCAACGACGGCGAATGGACAACACTGGTCAGAATCTCACCCAACCGCGTCACCACCCGCGCAGCGATTGCTGCGGGAATGGCAGCCGGATCGTGATAGAGCACAAGATCAAGGCCCAGGCTCGGCGGCGCCATCAGCGTCATCGGGTAGTGCGTGACACCACGGTTCGTGAAGCTGCTGACTCGCAGCTCGTGCGAACTGGGCTGACCGGCTCCGGAATTCGGGAAATTCTCGAATACGAGAAGAGTGTCGAACAGCTGCCCGATTCCCGCGATTCGCTCGATCTCCGCGAGGCTCGCGTGCTCGATGTCCTGGATATCGAATTGTGCGTTCTGCAGACCGGCAAACTGGTCGAGAAGAGGCACGTCGGCAACAATGTCGAGCCGCGCGGGAATCGTGTTGCTGAACAATCCGACCATTGCTTCCACACCGGAAAGATCTGCGGGCCGACCGGAGACTGTGGCTCCGAAAACAATGTCCCACTGCCCCGTCAGCTCGGCAAGGACTGCAGCCCAGGCCCCTTGGACCAGAGTGTTGACAGTCAAACCGCGGACGCGTCCGAGTTCGATCAACGCTGCGGCGTCCGATTCCGACAGTGGAACCGGGACCTGCACCGGCACGCCTCGTTCCGGTCGCCCATCTGCCACGAGCGTCGGAGAGGTCAGCCCACGCAGACGCTCGCTCCACGCTGCCCGCTGCGCATCCTCGTCACGGTCGGCGATCCACGCCAGGTAGTCCCGGTACGGAGTCGGCGCCGGCAGACCAGCATCACCGTCGTGATAGACGTTCATCAACTCGCGCAGGACGATGGGAGTCGACCAGCCGTCGGTGAGCAGGTGATGTGCATTGAGGATCAACCGATGGACGTCACCGGGTAGCCGAATCAGGAGGGCGCGCAACAGCGGTGGCCTTCCGACGTCGAAGATGTGCTCGGCAGCCTCGTCCTCCAACCGCTGCGCCGACCGCAGCGCCGCCGTCTTCGGCACCGCTGACAGATCGACCGATCTCCAGGAGACCTTGGCCGAACGCGGAATTGCCTGTACCGGCCGATCGAACTGTTCGTAGTGGAACGCGGCGCGCAGGTTCGGGTGCCGGTCGATCACCGTCTCGAATGCGTCGGCCAGTCGCGCATCGTCCAGTGGACCGGTGAGATCAAATCGAGCGGTGAGGGTGTAGACGTCGGCAACGCCGTCACGAACAGCGTGGAACAGCAAACCTTCCTGCAACGGGGACAACGGGAGAAGATCGGCGAGTGGGCCGTGAACCGACTCCAGTTCGTCGATGCCGTCCTGATCGACCCAATCAGCCGAGCAATCGGAGGGGGTCAATCCACCGGCACAGAGCGCCGCATGCGCGGTGAGCGCCGCGAGAGCCTGGTCCCAATGCCTCTGCAGTTCATCGACGGCCGCGGCGCCCAGCACCTGACTCGCTGCCGTCCACTCGACAGCAAGCTGGGGGTCGCCGTCCTCGCGCACAAACGCATTGAGCGCCAGTACTTCCGACATCGCCTTGGATGCCGGTTCGATCACGGAGAACGCGTCCTGCTCGGGTAACCTCCACCCGGTCCCCGGCAACGACGGGAAGCGCCCCAAATAATTGAGCAACAGTTCAGGACAAACAACATCGGAGAATTCCGGCGCTGCAACAGGATCCAGGTAGCGCAGCACACCGTAGCCGACGCCACCGCCCGGAACAGCACGCTTCGACTCCTTGACGCTACGCAGCAATGCCCCGGCCGCCGCTCCGCCGCTCAGAGCGTCGGCAAGTGCGTCGCGGCTCGAGATCGCGTCGGTGGGAACCGATACGGGGAACTCGCTGGTGAACCAGCCGACCGTCCCGGCGAAGTCGGTGTCGTCGGTCAGCGGATCACGCCCGTGTCCTTCGACCGTCACTGTCTGCGCATCACCCAGTTCCTGCCCACGGCTGTTCTGCCACGACCGGACCGCCAACATCAACGCTGCCAGCAAGAGTTCGTCCACCCGCGCCCGGTACGCCGCAGGAAGCCTGGTCAGGACCGCTTCGGTCACTGCAGCCGACGCCACGGTTACGGTGCGAGCCGCGGTGCTGACGGTATCTGTCGCGGGATCGAGTCGACGAGCGCCGATCGGTGCAGTGTGCGCGCCGCCGGTTACCGAAATGCCGGCAGCCGATTTCCAGTAGTCGAGTTCTGATCGCAGTGTGCCAGCGGCCCCGAACTCCGCGAGCAGGCCCGCGTGTCGACGCCACGAACTTCCTGAGGCGCCGAGCTTGGCAGATCGGCGTTCGCGCGCAGCATCGGTTGCCTCGTGCAGGTCGGGTAGCAGAATTCGCCAGGAAACGCCGTCGACTATCAAGTGGTGCGCAATGACGATCAACTGATCAGGCTGATCGGTGGGGGTTCGCAGCAACACGACGCGCAGGAGGTTGCCCGCGCGCGGATCGAGTTGCGCCGCGGATTCTTCGGCGGTGCGCCGGATCAGTTCAGCGTCACCGCTTCCGGCTATTTCACCGACGAGCCCCTCTGCGACCACCGCTCCGGAATCGCGAACGATCAATTCGGTAGTGCCGCCGTCGGATCCCCGTCGCAGCAGAAGTCGCAATGCATCGTGACGATCGATGATCGTCTGGACCCCTGATCGGATGTCGTCGAACGCGACCACCTCGTCGAGGCGCACGGCTGTCCACTGTGCATAGCCCGCAATCGACTCGTCTGTGAGGTTCTTGTCGGTCAGTGCGCGCACAATCGGTGGCGCGATGACCATGCCCGTCGCAACATCGACTACTGCAGCAACACGATTATCGTCCTCGTCCACCTCACGGGCTGCCGCTGCGATGGTCCCCAAATCGCGCTGCGCCAGAAGTTCTTTCGGAGCAACGATCACTCCGCGGGCACGTAGCCGACTACTGACGCTGATCGCAGTGATGCTGTCGCCGCCGAGACCGAAGAAGTCCTCGTCGACACCAACTCGTTCTCGTCCCAGAACTTCTGCGACAACAGCGCAGAGAATCTGCTCACGCGGCGTGGATGCTGCGCGTCCTTCCGATTCCAGAATCGGAGCGGGTAGCGCCGCACGATCGAGTTTCCCGTTGACAGTGACGGGAAGTTCAGACAACACTACGACAACTGACGGCACCAGATGATCCGGCACCCGGGTCGCAAGATCACGGCGTAATTCGTCCTGCGGCGGCAGAGTGGCACCGGCCACTGCCACGACGTAGCCGACCAAACTCGGCCGTCCGCCGTCCGTGCGGATAACGGCGGCAGCACCGCCGATGCCGGGCACGCTACCCAGAATCGCTTCGACCTCACTGAGTTCGATGCGATGACCACGAATCTTGACCTGCTTGTCACCGCGGCCGATGAACTCGTATCCGCGCCCCGGTACCCAACGGGCAAGGTCGCCGGCCCGGTACATGCGATCACCGGGAGCACCGAAGGGGTCTGCGACAAATCTCTCGGACGTCGCGGCTTCCCGCCCGAGGTATCCCCTGGCCAACTGAGGGCCGGCCAGATAGAGCTCCCCGCGCTCGCCGTCCGCCACCGGCTTCAACGCACTGTCGAGGAGATACGCGCGGGTTCCCGCGAGCGGGTAGCCAATTCGGGGTTCGGCGCCTTGAACGGCAGTAGCAATCGCGTCGACGGTCGCTTCCGTGGGTCCGTACAGGTTCTGGGCCGGCACGTTCGCGGCGATGATGGCGTCCCAGAGCGCGGGCGGCGCCGCTTCACCGCCGACAACCAACAAGGCAAGCGGGTGCGCGCCGGTCAGCAATCCATGCTCGACCAGTGCCGTAGCCATCGACGGCGTGGTGTCGACGACGTCGATCCGATCACGCGCGAACGCGGAAACCAGTGCGTCTGCGTCCTTCTGAAGCTCTTCGTCGTACACGTGTACGCGATGACCACACAGGAGCCACAGCAGTTGGTCGAGCGATGCATCGAAGGCAAACGACGCCGTATGAGCAGTGTGCAGTTGGCGCTCGCCCACTCGATTCGCGGCGTCACGGTAGATCGTTGCACTGTGGTGATGCAGCAAATGCGCGAGGCCGCCGCTGCGCACCAGAACACCTTTCGGTGTCCCGGTCGATCCGGACGTGTAGATGACGTAAGCAAGGTGGTCCGCGTGGCGCGAGGCAGCCAGTTCACTCGCGGCGAGAGGACGATCGGAGTAATCCGCGAGTTCGTCTCGCAGCGATTCGGAGTCCACGGCCAATGGATCCGGCCGGGAATCCCCCGAAAGCTGCTCCGCCAGAGCATCTGTGGTGAGCAGAACCTTCGGTTTCGCATCGTCGATCAGAACCCGCAGCCGCTCCACCGGATGCTCCGGATCAAGTGCGACGTAGGCGCCGCCGGCTTCAAGCGCCGCAAGAAGCACGACAACCATGTCCGCCGTACGCGGCAGTGCGATCCCGACAATGTCGTCGGGTCCGACGCCGCGGGCTCGCAACGCGCGAGCCAGACGGTACACCCGAGCGCCCAACTCGCCGCCGGTCAAACGGTCGTCGCCGCACACGAGGACAGTCGCCTCGAACTGTTGGGCGACAACACGATCGAACACATCCACGACGTGGTCGATCGGTTCGGCGGTCGGCGCGCTGCCGCGGTCGACCAGGAGTCGGTCGCTCTCGGCCGCGGAAAGTATGTCCACCTGCCCGACGGCCGGGTCGTTCTCCCCCACCATCGCGTCGATGATGCTGACAAATCCCGCTAGCCGTCGTTCCACCGATTCCCGAGTGTTGGTGCGAGCGTCCACCTCGAACCCGAGGAGCACTTCACCGTCTGCAATCGGAGTGACGGTCAAGCCGAGGTCCTCAGGCGGTCCACCCGCAACGTTACGCAGCACGCCCACACCGCCTGCGAAATCCAAGGCGAAGTCGAATGCCTTGAGATTGATACCGATTCCGTGAAGCAACGCGCCACTGCCGGCCACCGCGAGATCGCGGGCCAGGTTCTCTCCGCGGTAACGCTGATGGGCACGCATACCCTTCATCGACGCCGCGACCTGCCGGCTCAGGTCACCGAGTCGGTCACCGCTGCGGACCGTCAGGCGCAATGGCAGCACATTGACGGCCATCGCAGGAGTCCGGAGTGCCGTGCGCCCGACCCTGGCCATGAGCGGCATCGCGATGACCACATCCGACTCGCCCAGCAGACGGTGCAGGAAGGCTCCATAACAGGCGATGAGGCCTTCGGCCCAGGTTGTCCCGGTCCTGGCAGCTACTGCCTTGAGTTGGGTCAGGGTGTCGGCAGACATCACGCTGCGGACCGCAATTGTGCGCTCTGCGGGCCCGGCAACCTGCTTACCTCGACCGTCCAACGCCGGCAACGGAGTCAGGGCGTCACGCCAGTAGTCCCGGTCCTCGGCAAACTGCTCACCGCCGCGGTATTCCTCGTCCTCGGCAATCAGCTGTTCGATCGAGCCGAATCGTGTTGGCGCTATGTCACTTCCGCGCTTGCGTGCGGTGTAGTGGTCGGCCACTCGACGCGAGATCATTGCGGCGCTGTATCCGTCGACGATCAGGTGGTGATAGAGCTGGATGCACCAGACTTCGCGATCTGTGAGTCTGATCAGCGAGTACGTGTACAGCGGGCGTTCCACCATCGCCCGGCAGAACTCCGACGCCCGACCACGTTCGGCGTCGACAAGAGCATGCGCAACCGCAACGGGGTCGCGCTCCGCCCGCAGGTCGACAACGGGGATATCCCCCACGGGAGCGTCGGAAATAATCTGACGAGGCCCGTCCGGCGTCTCGATCATGCGCAGCCGCATGGTCTCGGCCTCGCCGATCGTCGCTCTGATGGCATCCGACAGCAGTGCGGTGTCGATAGCGTCGTCGCCGGTAATCTCCAGCACCTCGCCGACGAGATAACTCCGCGATTCCGGATCAAGTCTCTGCGCGTTCCAGATTCCGAGCTGAGCTCCTGTCAATGCAAGCAAATTTTCGCTCGCCTCGATGGAGTTCGAACCTGGAAAAACGCTCACACTGATCCCTTCGCCGTGGACATGCCACGCAAGGGTGGCCTAACCTCATTTTGGGCAGCCTAAACTAAATATGCGGCAAAGTGGAAGATTCATTCACGACAATTTTCACAACTTGCGCCTAGCGGACGTATTCCATCCATTACCGCAGGTGAAATGCCGAATCTTATTGAAGTAGCAACTACTTCATTTCGAGCCGAGCCGTTGTTGTATCAAAATGTGGGATTGGCCTCGATAACAAAAAAGCTGAAAATAGAACGCGTCAGCCCATCACCGTGGCAGCGACGGTTCCACCCAGCTCGTAGCACTGCTCACGGACGGATTTGTCCACGGGCACAATCACTTCGAGTGGGGCGGCCACCGGAACCAGCCCCAGACCGGTTGCAAGTGCCCGCACCGACGACACAGCGCCGGCAGTGTCATTGTTTCCGTGAACCCACAATCCGTACGGACGCTCCGAAACAGCGCCCAAGCACTGGTAATACGTGGTATCGAAAAAATACTTCAGTGCTCCGGACATATAGCCGAAGTTCGCGGTAGTTCCGAAAATATAGCCGTCAGCACCGAGTACATCGGGCACCGTCGCCGCCAATGCCGGGACCGCGATAACCTCGACGCCCTCGATCTCCGGATCACGGGCGCCGGCCAGCACGGCATCAAGCAGTTCATGCGTCGCAGGCGAGGGCGAATGGTGAACTACCAACAAAGTCTTCACGCCCACGAGAATACGACGACTCTTACTGCGGGCAGAGAACCTCAACCCAGGCGTTAATGGTCTGCTCTTCCGCCAACTCGGCAAAATCCGCATCCGCGCCGTCCGCGCGCCATTGTTCGACCAGCATCATGAGCCGCACCGAGTCCAGGCCTTCATCGGTCAGATCCGTGTCGTCGCCGAGTTGTTCTACCCTCATCGACAGAACTTCGGCGACGTCACGCACGATCCTGGCTCGGTCCACACTGCTGCTCATCGGTCTCCTCGCCTGGTACGAAAATTGAACTTTAGGTCAGCCTAACCATATTGGTACGTTAGTACCCAACTGGGAACTGGACACACAATTCTCGCCCAACTAAGGCTAGCCTCAACATAGCAATAGTTCCGGACAATCTGGAAGGGCGTCCATGTTTGCACTGGCCGAAGTCGCCGAATACCCGTTGCACACCAACCGAACCGACAACGGGGCGGATTCAGTTTTCCTGCTCTCCCGCAGGCAGACCTCGGTTCAAACCTCCGGCGTTGTGGAAGAATTCGACTCGGCATTCGACGCCGTGGAGGCACTCAAGACCGGGCGGATCGACTCAGTCGTCGGCGCCATTCCGTTCGCTCCGTCAACCCCGTGCGCACTGACCGCGCCGCTCAGTTTCACCCGAATTCGGGGTGATCTACATCACTCCGGCGCGGTTGATCTTCCTCCTGCCGAAGTTGCCGGATTCGAACCGAGCCACCTCGAGCACACCCGACGAGTCCGCGGTGCGATCACGCGACTGCGGGCGGGCGAATTGGACAAAGTTGTTCTTGCACGCACGCTCGCGATCGAAACCGAATCGCCGATCTCGCCCACTGCACTGACGAGGAAATTGATCGAGCTCGATCACTCGCACAACGGGTTCTGCGTCGACCTATCTCCCGCCGGTGGGAAATACCGCGGACGAGCCTTGGTCGGTTCGACGCCGGAAGTCCTGATCGAACGTCGCGGAGACATCGTCACCTGTCACCCGCTCGCGGGTTCGATTGCACGACAACCTGATTCGAAGCGCGACGAAGAACACGCCCAGGAACTCCTGGCATCCACCAAGGATTTGTCCGAGCACAAATTTGTCGTCGATTCGATCAGCGCGGTTCTCGCACCGCTGTGCCGATCATTCTCAGCGCCAAGCACCCCCGAACTACTTCGCACGCCTCAACTCTGGCACCTCGGAACCAAAATCGAAGGCGTACTGGCCGACCCGAAAATAACGGCACTCGAGCTCGCGCTCGCGCTCCACCCCACGCCGGCAATCTGCGGCACGCCGACCGATGCCGCTCGCGATCACATCACCGAGACCGAGAACGATCGCGGTTTCTACGCAGGCGCCATCGGGTGGTGCGACCGGACCGGAGACGGAGAATGGATGGTTGCCATCCGATGCGCTGAGATCGCGGCCGACGGCCTGTCGGCGAAGGCCTATGCAGGTGGCGGAATAGTTGCGTCGTCGGATCCCGAGACGGAATTGCGTGAAACGAGTACCAAGTTCCGGACCATTCTCAGTGCATTCGACCTGACCGAAGAAATAGCCGACTAGTGACCCGCTTCCAGTCGATAGACTCATTTTGATACCAACAGGTCGGTCGTTCAGTACCCTTTTGGGTACTACGTCCGAATTTGTCCCTTGGCCTCTCGCCTGGAGGATCACCTGTGAATCGACAACACGCGTCGACCTGCCGCGCCGCGATCATCGCCGGCGCAGTGACCGCTCTCGTCACCGGCATTCAGTTCGGAACCGCGACTGCCCAGCAAGTATCTCCAACCTTCGAGGTGTTGTGCACCCCGACTGACACCGGTCTCACAGAGCTGTCCGGGTTGGCAGACACGGGCGCCGGAATGTACGCACTCGGCGACAGCGGCGCCGACGACCGCGTTGCCGAACTCGATCCGACCTGCCAGGTCACTCGCTGGATACCGGTGGGGACTCCGACATACGACGTCGAAGATCTCGATTCCACTCCTGACGGGATCCTGTGGCTTGCCGACATCGGGGACAACAACAAGGTCCGTCCATCCGTCGCATTGATCGGGTTCGATCCGACCGGTGCCGAAGCGGCCACGCCACGTGTGCTGACATATCCGGACGGCGCCCATGACGCCGAAACATTACTCATCTCGAACGACGGACTCCCTGTCATCGTGACGAAGGACTATCTCGGATCGAGCGATGTCTACACCCCTGTCGGTAACCAGAGTGTGCATGACCTGAGCACCACAGTTCCGACACAACTGAACAAGGTCGGGCACCTGCAATTCTCCCCGACCACCACTCCGGGCGGCCCGGTTAACGGAGCGGGAACAATGGCCGTCACTGGCGGCGCGGTCAGCGACGACGGCACCGTCGTCGCTCTGCGCACCTACACCGACGTCTACCTGTATTCAGCACCGGACGGCGACGTAGTGAAAGCCCTGTCCACCAAAGCTGTTCGAGTTCCCCTCCCGAACGAGCCACAGGGCGAGGCAATCACGTTCAACAACGACGGCGATCTGATCAGCGGATCCGAGGCCTATCAGGGTCCGTTACCGCCGCTGCTCATCCTTCGCGGGGCGACCGCCCTTGCCGAGGCAGGCGGCTCAGCCGGATCGCTAGGTTCGACGGGTTCGTAGCCTCAGGCACAATCAATTATGGAGATGTGGCACACAGATCTGGAGAAATGTGTCGCTCACCATAGCGCTACCTAATGCTTCCTTTGTAGTGTCGCCGAACAAGATCTTGGCTCGCATGGCAAGTGGCGAAACGGGGAACCATGGGTGCGCACGTTGTTATCGTCGGCGCTGGTTATGCAGGGGTCATGGCAGCAAAACGACTGCTGCACAAACCGACTGACATCACGGTGACCGTCGTAAATCCGAGGAAGCATTTGGTACAACGAATTCGCCTGCATCAGATGATCGCCGGCAATTACGACGTGACGGTTCCGCTGGAAGCGGCGCTGCCACCGCAGGCAACCCTCGTCATCGCAACAGCGACCAGAATCGACACTGCCACAAACCATCTCATTCTCGAAGACGGAGACACACTCCCCTACGACTATCTTGTCTACGCCCCGGGAAGCCACCACACAGGCAGCACAATTGCCGGTGCTGCCACCCACGGTTTCGCAGTCTCCGAATACGAGGACGCCGTTCGTCTGAAATCGAGGCTGACGACACTACCCACCGATGCCGCGATCACCGTCGTCGGTGGTGGACTTACCGGAATCGAGACTGCGGCAGAATTGGCCGAGAATCGCACGGGTCGAACCACATTGGTCACGGGAAGCGAGATCGCCCCGGAGCTTTCAAAGAAGGCCAGATCACGTATCGCCGGGGCACTGATGGCTTTCGACATCCGCATTGTCACCGGATCGCGCGTAGTACGTATCGACGAGAAGTCGTGCACGCTTGACGACGGTCGCACCATCGCGACCGATTGTGCTGTACTCGCCACGGAATTCGGCGTCCCGGAACTCGCACGCCACAGTGGGCTACCCGTCGACGGCCGTGGCCGGTTGCAGGTCAACCGACACCTGGAATGCACGACGCACCCCAACATCGTGGGCGCGGGCGATGCAATGGTGATCAGTGATCTTTCTCTACGAATGAGCTGCCAGGCTGCGATTCCTCTGGGAGTTCACGCCGCGGAAACCGTCGAACTCAGACTCCAGGGTTCAATGCCGACTCCGGTAATTCCCAAGTTCGTCGGGCAGTGCATCAGTCTTGGACGCTCGCAGGCGGTGTTTCAGCGCATTACCCGCTCCGATGTCTCAGCGAGGCTGGTCGTCTCCGGCCGCTTGGGTGCGTTCGTCAAGGAAGGGATCTGCCTGTCAACCACTCTTTTGGGGATCAACCGGGACCGTGGGTTCTTCTACAGTTGGGCGTGAGCGGTTGTCGCTGCGTAATTCTCGACGATCGACACCCGCTATCATCGCTGAGTGAATACACGAATTCGGGCAATCGGCGCTGCGTTTGCCTGCACAGCTGTCGTTGTGACAGGTGGGTGCGCGAACACCCTCGACGGCACGCCGCGCCCCGATTCGTTTGTTCCGAGCATCGAAAACCCCGATCCGTCGGAAGCCATCGACGGTGTTGCGATTGTCGAATACCCGGCGGCGCTGCACGTCGGACCCAATGAACGTGTGGCATACACATATTCGCCACCGTTCGGCGGTCGGCACGACGGGGTGTGGGCTAAGTGCACCGGAGTTGTGTATCCGCAAGCAATCCGGACTGAGAATGCTGTTCATTCACTCGAACACGGCGCGGTCTGGATCACGTACAACCCTGATCTTATTTCCGCCGGCGATATCGACGTCCTCGCCGAACGGGTCAGTGGAACCAGCCACATGCTGATGTCTCCGTATCCGACGCTCGACGCACCGATCTCGTTGCAGTCGTGGGGACATCAGCTCAAACTCGACCAGGCCTCCGACATCCGAATCGATCAGTTCATCTCGGCACTTCGGCTCAATCCCGCAACGTATCCCGAAGTGGGAGCTACGTGCTCGATTCCGCCGTCGATCTTCAACCCCGACAACCCGCCGCCGTTCGATCCCACCACTCCGGATCCGGCGTCCCCCACCACCGTTCCGGAGTAGACGGGTCTACTTGCCGCGCTCGCGTCGTTCCAATTCCACTGCCCGGCGCATGGTTTCGCGGGCACGGCTCCGGTCACCCGCGTAATCGTAGGCGCGCGCGAGACGGAAGTTCTGCTTCCAGTTGTCGGGATCAGCTTCCCAATCGACCTTGATCTTCGCGAACAACTCGTCGGCGGCAGCACGTTCGATCCGGCCCGACGGCAGTTTCGGGAGCGTCGACGCGTCGACGGCCAAACCTTCGTCGTGGATCTGCTGAGCCAGGCGCTGGTGGGTGAATCCCGCCCGCAGTGTCGCAATTACCAGCCACAGCCCGAGGAACGGCAGGATGAGCACACCGATTCCCAGGCCGATAGCCGCGCCGCCCCCATCTTGGATGAGCTGGATTCCGCGTTGACCGAGCAGCACGAAGTACACGGCAAGGGCAATGCAGATCGCCGTGATCAAGATGAGTGTGCGGGTGGTCTTGTTGTTCATGTTCGTAGTGCTCACAAGTCTGTAGTGCTCACAAATCCAGGAACGAATCGATACCAACGGTGAGTCCGGGACGGGCCGCGATCTCGCGAACACCGAGCAGCACTCCAGGGACGAACGAGGTTCGGTCGATGGAATCGTGACGGATGGTGAGTGTCTCGCCCTGCGTGCCCAGAATGACTTCCTGGTGTGCAACCATCCCGGCCATGCGCACCGAATGCACGCGAACACCGTCGACGTCGGCGCCGCGGGCACCGTCGAGTTCGGTGGTCGTGGCGTCCGGACTCGGGCCGACACCAGCTGCGGCGCGTGCCGCTGCGATCATCGCCGCCGTTCGGTACGCGGTGCCCGACGGGGCGTCAGCCTTGTAGGGATGATGCAGTTCGATAACTTCGACCGAATCGAAGTACCGGGCCGCAGCGGCCGCGAAGCGCATCGACAGCACAGCGCCGATCGCGAAGTTGGGGGCGATCAGTACGCCGGTGGTGGGCTGGGCGTCGACCCACGACTGCACCGCGGCAAGGCGGCTCTCGTCGAAGCCCGTGGTGCCGACCACGGCGTGAATGCGATTGGCTACGAGAAACTCCAGGTTTCCCATCACGACATCGGGATGTGTGAAGTCGACCACGACCTGAGTGCGGGTGTCGACAAACGTCTCGATCGGATCGCCGGTATCTACCTGCGCAACCAGTTCCAGATCAGCTGCAGCCTCGACTGCTGCGCAGATTGCCTGGCCGACCTTGCCCTTGGCTCCCAGAACCCCAACCCTGATGGGTGCTGCACTCACGTCTTCCACGCTCCGTCCGATGCATTGTTGTGAGGTAAAGCCTACGCAACCGGGCAGATGGGCTCACCATCAGTGCAACAGGAGTTTCGTCACGACTGGCACACTGGAGTTGGTGAGCAACCGCCCAGAAATTCAGCCAACCGGCAACTTGCGTCCACTCGAGGTGGCGACCGGTGCCGTGATGGCTGGATTCACGGTCGCTCTTTCCGTCATCGCGACAGTTATTCCTCTGGCAAGTGCACTCCATCTTGTTGCCGCTGTTCCGATGGGCATCGTTGCTCAACGGTTCCGGATCCGCGCTGTCGTCGCGTCCGGCGTTGCTGCCACTGCGGTCGCGTTTGTTGCCGCCGGTTCGGGTTCTGCCTCTGCGGTTGCACTCTGCGCCCTGCTGGGCGGAATTATCGGCAATGTGAAAAGGCGGGGACGCGGATTCCTTTCCGCGCTACTGGCGGCGTGTGTTGTCGGGCCGCTCCTGTCCCTCTTCTCCATAGTTCTACTGCTCATTCTCTCGCCGCTGCGAAACCTCTTGTTGGATTCACTCGACAACACAGTTCGCGGTGTCGCGGCAATTCTCAAAAGATCTCCGTCTTTGGTTGGGATCGCGGAAGGGATCGAAAGCAGCATCGGAGCCGTCATCGACTACTGGTGGATCTGGATTGCCGCGTCCGCCACGCTGGGCATAATCATCAGTACCGTCGTCTCCTACTTTGTTCTCGGCGCCGTTCTCGATCGGTTGGCTGCACTGCCCACGGTGGATCCGCTGGCAACGACGCCAGACGACCGGACGATCAACCCGCTGCCGCTGACACTCGAACACGTCGGCTTCACCTACCCGGGTTCACCGTCACCGGCCTTGACGGACATCAACTTCTCGATCGACCGCGGCGAATTTGTCACCGTCGTCGGCCACAACGGTTCCGGAAAATCGACTCTGACGCGCCTTCTCGCTGGTCGGGCACCGTCGAGCGGCCTCCTGGTGCGACCCGGCGCCGCAGGCCTCGGACACCACGGCGGTACAGCGGTGGTCCTGCAGCGACCCGAAAGCCAGATTCTCGGAACCCGCGTCGCCGACGACGTGGTGTGGGGCCTACAACCCGAGCACCTTCCGGACATCGAGGCACTCTTGACCGAGGTCGGACTGGGCGGAATGGCGATGCGTGAAACGTCGTCACTCTCGGGTGGCGAGATGCAGCGTCTGGCCGTCGCCGCTGCCCTCGCTCGTCGTCCCGCGTTGCTCATCGCCGACGAAGCTACCGCGATGGTCGATCGCACCGGACGCGAAGAACTGGTGGAACTGTTGGCAACTCTCCCCCGTCGCCACAACATGGCGGTTGTCCTGGTCACCCATCATCAGGCAGACACTCGCCGCGCCGACCGCGTTGTCCAGCTGCAGAACGGTCGGCAGATCGAGCACGAGCCGGGTTGGATGGTCGGCACCGGACAGCCGGCTTCACCCGCCTACTGGCAGCCCAGCACCAAAGCTCTCCTCGAGATCGAGAATCTCTCGCACACCTACAACAATCGCACTCCGTGGTCGCGTACCGCGTTGTCCGACGTCAATCTGACCATCGGCTCAGGTGACGGCGTATTGGTACTGGGCGGCAACGGCTCCGGAAAGTCCACGCTGGCCTGGATCATGGCCGGATTGACGGTCCCCACGTCCGGCACGGCATTGTTCGACGGCAAACCTATTGCCCGCCAGGTGGGTTCGGTGGGCCTGACGTTCCAGCACTCGCGACTGCAACTGCAACGTCGAACAGTGTCAGAAGACATCGAAGCCGCAGGCGGGCCCGAAATCGGCTCCACTCAGGTTTCCTGGGCACTCGACGCCGTCGGGCTCGACCGCCGCATCGCCAGTCGCAGCATCGATCAACTCAGCGGCGGGCAGATGCGCAGAGTGGTGCTCGCCGGTCTGCTCGTCCGCCAACCCCAAATGCTTATTCTCGACGAACCACTCGCCGGCCTCGACCCGCCCGGGCGCGCTGCCATCATGAACGTCCTGACCTGGATCAGGCGCAACGGCACCGCGCTGGTTGTGATCTCACATGACGTCGACGGCATGGACAGTGTGTGCAGCAGGACAATTCATCTCGCTGACGGTGTCCTGACCGAAAACCCCGTCACCCTGGAGGAGACCCGGCGATGACTACACTCCTGCGCGAAGTTCCCACTACGTCACCGATCCACCGACTGTGGGCGGGCACGAAGATCATTGCCGTGGTGCTCATCAGCCTGGTCATGGTGATTGCACCGTCGTGGCCGTCCATTGCCGTGATTACCGGACTGCTGGTCGTCACCGCTGCGATCGGCCATATTCCTCCGACGGCAATCCCGCGGCCACCGTGGTGGATCGGGCTCTTGCTCCTGGGCGGAGCCCTGGTCAATCTCCCCATCGGTCTCGACGCGGTGTATCTCTACCTTCGGGCAGTCACCTTCGGAATCGTATTGCTGTGCGCCTCACTGATGTTGGCGTGGACCACATCGATGAGCGATGTCGCTCCGGCACTGGCGACTTTGGGCCGACCGCTACGGTTCCTACGAATCCCGGTGGACGAGTGGGCAATAACGGCAGCGCTCTGCATTCGCTCACTCCCTCTTCTGATCGAAGAAATGGTCACCCTCGCCGCTGCTCGCAGGCTCCGGCCTAAGGGTGTCGTGCACAGCGCGTCCGACAACACGATCATCGATCTGATCACGACAACGATGTCGGTGGCGATCCGCAGGTCTGCCGAAATGGGTGAGGCTATCTCCGCACGCGGCGGAACCGGCTTGATCGCCGCCTACCCGAAGCGCCCGCGTCGAGCCGATCTGATGGCTATCACCATCGTCGTTATCGCGTGCGCCGGAGCGATCGTCCTGACCGTCATCTGAGAATGTGGTTGTTCAGGACTTTGATTGGGCAGTGATCCCGGCGCCCATCCAGCGGCGCAGGTATCGCCGTAGTTCGTCGTCGCTCCGCGGCGGATTGCCTGGAGAGATGAAAAACGACTGCATGGTGCGCAGGACGTACTCGACGAGTTCGCGAAGCGCCGCGTCGTCGTACCCGTATTGCTCCCAGTCAACGTCGAAGCGGTTGATCATCGCGATGCCGAAGGCCTGAGCCTCGTCAGATGTAAGACCGTCGGGGTGAAGATTCGAATACGTTCCCGTCAGCAAGATGCCGAGATGCGGGATTCTGCGGACCTCGGTCAGCGTGTAGACAACGCCCTCGGTCATCGCGTCCACGGGATCTTCGATGCCGCTCACATGTGCGGTGAGCCGATCGAGAAATCCGGCGACCGATGCGATTGCCGCTGCGCGCATCAGTGCATCCGAGTTGGGAAAGTACCGATACACCGTCTGACGGATCACGCCCAGCGACTCCGCAATATCGGCGATGCTGATTGCCGAACCGGTTTGTCCGATCAAATCGACTGCTGCGGTGACGATTCGATGAGTTGCGTCGTCATCGTCGACTGGCGGATTTCCGCCCCACCCACGTCTTCGCGCCACTGCGTGCATTCCTCACTCGAATCGAGAAACCCAGGCTAACACTGCCCGTCCAGACCAATTCTGTGCGCATCACGGAATTGTGACCATACACAACAGTCGATTTGTGTATGGTCACAATAAATGCGTGGCTTTCGGTGCATCCAGGTGGCCACCTACCCGCTCCTCCGGAAAGACGAGGTTTCGAGAAGTGACTGATCTACACGTCCGAAAGATGAATTTTGCATTCGAGGACTACGACGTCCCCTTCCTGTGGAACGAAGAGAACCCAGCCTTCTCGAGCATGGCAAATGCCGTCTCGTTCCTGGCCATCGGTTTCGAAAAAATGATCGTCAAGCTCATCCTGCAGACAAAACCGTTATTGAAGGATCGAGCAGTCGCCGAGGAAGCCGACGCGTTCATGCGGCAAGAGGGGCAGCACTCTTCGGCGCATCGTCAGCACGTCAAGGGTCTGATCAGGCGATATCCGGGCCTGCAGGAAACTCTCGACGAAGTTATCGGAGAGTTCGACAAGCTCACGGCAGAGAAATCGTTGAACTACCGACTGGCGTATACCGCTGACCTCGAAGCCACCTTCACCTCGGTATTCAAACTGATGCTCGACAACGAATCAGCACTCTTCCGCCCCGGAGACGACCGGGTTGCTTCGCTGTTCATCTGGCACTTCGTCGAGGAAGTCGAACACCGGAGTTCCGCGCTCATCATCTTCGACTCCGTTGTCGGCAGCGATCTCTACCGAATGCGCATGGCACCGTCGATCTTCCAGCACGTCATGAAGGTGATCCGACTGGCCTCGCTGGGCTTCAACAAGCATGTGCCCCTGGAAGATCGGCAGGTCGACGCAATGGCGATGTTCGCTTCGTACCGCAACATGCAGTTTCTACGCAAGCGATTGCCGATGCTCGAAGCGCAGGACAACGGCCCGATGTCTCGCGCGTTCGACGTCTTGCCACTCGGCGAGCAACTCACTGCCTTGAAGGGTGTCATCCGCAGCCAATTGCCCAAACACAACCCTGCCAACGAGAATCTGCCCGCCTTGGCCGACGTATGGTTCAAACGTTTCGAAGCCGGCTACGACGTAACACGCTGGTACACAGCTGAATCGAACAGCGCTGAATCGACTACCGCAGGGCGGTCGACTGATGGCTGACCTCTGTTCACCCACCTTCGATCAACTCGCTACAGAGCTCGGCTTCTCCTGCGCAGAAGCGGGCGGACTGGTCGAGTTCCGCAACCCATTCGGGCTGGAGAACTGGACCCTGCCAGCCCTCGAGTGGACCATCATCATCGGCTCGGTGCTCGCGCTGATTCTCGCGATAGTGCGTTTGCGTCGAGCCGGCGATCCCACCAACCTCGTGCTCTGGTTCGGCGCCACGGCCTATCTCTTCATCATCGAACCGCCGCTGTACTTTCCCGCGGCATTCGGAATCGAACAGCACGTGGATACGATGTTTGCGCACAACGTGTTCACCGTAGATTTCCTGTGGGGCAGACTCCCCCTCTACATCATCGCAATCTATCCGCTTATGGCGACGCTGGCCTTCGAAATCGTCAAGATGCTGGGCGTTTTCCGCCGCTACGGTGTGCTCGCCGGCGCGGTCTGCGTAGGCTTCGTCCACCACGCGTTCTACGAGATCTTCGACCACCTCGGACCGCAGCTTCGCTGGTGGGAATGGTCGACGGAAAACCCGATCAACCAACCGATGTTCGATGCTGTTCCGCTGCCGAGCGTGGTTGTGTTCGCAGCCTTGTGGCCGATGTCGCTGGCGTTCTGCGTCCAATTCTTCGTCGGCCGACACGTCGACAGCGGCAAACACTTCACCGGACTCCAATTGGTCTGGCGCACAATCGTCATCGGCGTCCTGGCATCATTGGGCACTTTCATCCTGCCGATACCCGCGACGGTATTCGGCGCGGGCAGCGACACCCTCCGCGGGTTCCTCTACGCCGCAGAACTGGCGGTTCTCACAGTTGTTGCGATTGTGCTTCTCGTCCGCCAATGGACGCGGTTGCGCTCGCAACCGTCAGACGCTCCCCCGTACACCAACAAGTTTGTCCAGTACTACAGCGTGGTGTACCTGTGCATCTTCGCATTTCTCTGGGCGACGGCATTACCTGAGTTCTTCGGTGCCGTCGACGGTTCCACCAGCAATGGAGACCCGATCGGGAATCTCTGGTACACGTTGGCGTGCTTCGTCATCGCAATTCTGTGCGTCGCTGCAACATTCACCGTGACGCGTCGCAGTGCCGCGGCGGGCGTCACGCCATCCGCTGCGGAGCAACCCGCTCCTCACACTGCATAACTCGAGCTAGACACCCCAGCTTTGCTAGACACACGGGTTTGCTAGACACACGGGTTTGGTGGACGCACCCTACGGCACGCGGTGCGTCCACTTCTCGGTGTTGAACTTGGTCTCCACCAGCTCACGTGCCTGTGCGAGTTCCGATTCGGTGTACGCACTGGTGCGAGTGTCGTGCTGCGATCGGAAGTAATTCTCGAACGAAGTCAGGATCGCAGCGCGCGTCATTCCGGTCTGGGAGCGGAGCGGGTCTACCCGCTTGGCCGCACTCTTGGTTCCCTTGTCGGACATCTTCTCTCGGCCGATTCGCAGAACCTGCACCATCTTCTCCGCGTCGATGTCGTAGGCCATGGTCACGTGATGCACAACCGTCCCGTCGGCGAACCGCTTCTGCGCGGCGCCCGCGATCTTGCCCTTGTCCGAAGCAATGTCGTTGAGTGGCACGTAGCGCGCGGTGATTCCGACTTCGGCAAGTGCGCCCATCACCCACTGGTCCAGGAAGGCGTACGACCGTTCGAAACTCAGTCCCTCCACCAGCGACGCGGGCACCACCAACGAGTACGTGATGCAGTTGCCCGGCTCCATGAACATCGCACCGCCGCCTGAGATTCGGCGCACAACACCGATACCGTGGCGCGCAGCGGCCTCCGAGTCGACCTCATTGCGTACGGATTGGAACGAGCCGATCACGACCAGCGGCGAATCCCAGTCCCAGAAACGCAAAGTGGGGGGACGCACACCGGACGCCACCTCCCGCGCGATGACCTCGTCCAACGCCACGTGCATCGCAGGATCGAGGACCACGGGCGGAATGACGTCGAACGTGTGGTCCGCCCAACTGGTGGCGTGACCGAGGGCGCGGCGGATCGCGATGCCAACCGACTCCGCGGTGAACCCGATCATCGACACAGACTCGTCGAGGGTGGCGATGATGGCATCCGCGAGCTGTTCGACATTGGCATCTGCCGGCATGCCCGTCAGCGCTCCGTTGATGTCGTCCAGCGCACTGTCCGGTTCGAGGAAAAAATCACCGGAAACTGCGACGTGGGACAGCTGCCCGTCCTCGACCTCGACATCGACGGCAACTAGCTTGCCGCCTGGAACTTTGTACTCTCCGCGCATTTGTTCAGCCTAGCGCCGCCCGCTTCAGCCCTCGGTTCCGGGACGATTCCGCGTCGAATTTTCGGAGTGTCGGCAACGACGCCTTCGGCGTCCGCAACGGGTACGACGTTCCCTCGCAGAGGAATCCGAGTGTCCGGTCCGCAATTTCACGCGAATTGCGCGTTCAAGCCACCGGGAAACCAGGGCTCGGGCGCGAACGCCTCGTGAAACGCCCGGCGAGCGGTCCTTCCACCGCGACGGCGATCCCCGAGGCGACGGCGATCCCCGAGGCAACCGCGCCCCGGAAGCGACCCAACAAGGTGACCTGGAGTGCCAATCCTCAGGCGGTCCGTCACGCTGTCGTGCGACTCCTACGGAGAATCTGCTGGCGCTTCCGAAAAAAGCCGACGCCAAGGGCTGTGGTCACGCCGTTGAAAAGCGCGCTTCTCCGTCCATGTACCCAACGGTTGCCAGGCGACGATCGCAGCGCGCTTCGCAGCCCAACCCGAGGGTTTCGAGCCGAACTCTCGGGCTTTGACACGGTAGTGCGGAACTTGAGTTCGGACGCAGTCTCAGGGGCGTCGTCGGACGTCGCAAGAAGAAACCGGTCAGGCAGAGACAGTTTGTGAATGGTTCGTAGGGTCAAAAGATACTGCCGCACAAGGGAACCAGTAGTGTAGGGCAGATCGTATTTTTCACACAGTGCGCGGACCTTGATGGAGATCTCCGCGTAGCGGTTGCTGGGGAGGTCCGGAAATAGGTGATGCTCGATTTGGTAGCAGAGGTTGCCACTCAGGAACGCCATCACTGCGCCGGCACGGAAATTGGCTGCGCCGAGCATCTGCCGCAGATACCATTCCGCCCGGGTCTCGTTCTCGAGTTCCGCCAGCGTGAATTTCTCGGCGCCATCGGGGAAATGACCACAGAAAATCACCACGTACGACCACACATTCCGCAGCAGGTTGGCGGACAAGTTCGCCGTCAGAGTTCGTCGCCAGCGACGTCCGCTGAGGGCGGGAAACAACAGGTAGTCCTTGCCCACTTGGCGGGCGATCTTACCGACTAGCGCTCGGGTTTCAGCAGACTTTTCCGAGTCGGTACGGGCGTTTCCTTGTTCGGAGTACAGACTGTGCAGGGCTATCCCCCATTCGAACATGGCTGCCAGCAACAGATTCCGGATCGGCTGCAGGAGATTTACCGGCTGCCACGGCTGGTCCCGCGTGATGCGGAGCACGCCGTAGCCGAGGTCGTCGTCCACCCCGACGACGTTGCTGAACATGTGGTGGCGATAGTTGTGAGAGTAGCGCCACTGTGAGGAGAGTCCGACCATGTCCCATTCCCATGTACCGGAGTGGATTTCAGGGTCGTTCATCCAGTCCCACTGACCATGCGAGACGTTGTGCCCGATCTCCATGTTCTCGATAGTCTTGGCTACCCCGAGAGTCGTAGCTCCGACTATCCACGCGGATCTTGTCCTGCCGCCGTGGATAGTCAGCCGCGCAAAGACTTCGAGCACACGCTGAAAAGCGATGGCGCGGCGGATGTAGGAGGCGTCTGCTTCGCCGAGCGATTCCGTGACTGTACGCCGGATGCTGTTCAGTTCGTCACCGAGTGACTCGACGTCTGCTGCGGCGAGGTGTGCGTATTCTTTGATATCCGAGATTGCCATCAGTGTGTTTCTTCAGTGAGTTACCGCAGGCGCCGAGGTCATGACGGCGCCGTACCTAACGGATACTCAGTAGTAATGGCGTCGACCGGCAACTGCGTGGCCCGTCGAGCCCATGATCTCCATCACCGCTCCGATGACGACGAGTGCGATCCCGACGTACAACAGAACGGGGACACTGATGATTACGCCGACAATGGCGAGGATGATACCGAGAATGATCATGGTAATTACCTGATTTCGTGGTTGACGCAATGCGCAGGCACACCGCGTCGTCGGCGGATTCGGGGGCGCCACATGTCATCTTCCAAGCCCGAACGCATCTTCTAACCCCAATTCCACTATCCAGTGAACGCCGCATCTCCTCGGCTGTCAACGCTGTATATCTACACTTTCGGCCTACAGTGGTGGGTAGTCGAAAGGAGACCGCGATGGCGAAGCCCCCTGCACATCGCAGCACGGGTTCCGGCGACGATTCAGACGGTGAGGCGCTCACCAAGGAGCGAATTCTTGTGTCCGCACTCGAGATCCTCGACCGCGACGGCATCGACGGACTCTCTATGCGACGACTCGGAAAAGCACTCGGACGGGATCCGATGACTCTGTACCGTCATGCACCCAACAAAGCGGCGCTCCTCGACGGAGTCGCCGAGAAAGTCCTCGAGCAGCTTGTCGTCGACCCCGACGACACAAGCGACTGGATCACCCAGCTTCGCTCGATCGCCCGGGACTTTCGTCAGTTGACGCTGGCGCATCCTCACGTGGTCCCTTTGCTGGTCACCCGCCCCCTTGCGACGCCCCTAGGAATGCGACCGCTAGGAACCCTGCGTCCACTCGAAGACATCCTGAATTTGCTCAACCGAACGGGTTTCAATGCCACCGACGCGTTGCGCGTCTACCGGGCCCTGTTCGGGTTTCTTGTCGGACATGTCCTAGAAGAACTGCAGGAGCGTGTAGAACGGCCAGACGAAACCGACAACGTGCTGCGACTGGGGCTACATCGGCTACCAATCGGCGAATTCCCGCGGGTTCGTGCTCTCGCACAGGTTCTTGCGTCCTATGACGGCGCCGCCGAACTCGAACGGGGCCTCGATATCCTCTTCGCAGGTCTAACCGCCACACTAACCTCCCCGGAGGGGCTGACAGATATTAACTAGTCAATGACCTACCTAGTACGCGAGAACAGCACGGCCGCACACTCGGAATATCTCTCAACATGACCGAAGCGAAAATAGTGACCGAGGCGAAAACACCTGTGAGGACGTCGTCGTCCATGCTCACTCCCTATGCCTCTCAATGCAATTGTCCGAATGAGACCTGAAGTTCCGCGTGTGCCGATCCCCCGAGACAGAGGGAGGGATCACACATCACAACCCCAGTGAGGGAAAGCACCCGACGGCTCGCGTCGTGCGCCGAGCGAAACGATCCCGGCAGTGGGACCATTAACAGATTCGGCTCGAATCCTGACGAGCCACAACGGAGGTGCACATGAAGGTCCCGGCGTTTCACTCGACGGTTCCTTCCGATCTCGATGTCTACCACGACAACGAGAGCTGCATTCTTGCCGCGCGCATCGATCCGTCACATCGAATCGACGGTGTCGATGGTCGGCCATGGTGCACCGCGTGTGCGTCGTTGGACTGACCGAAACTGCTGCCAACACTCTTGAATGCGAACATCATTCGTCTCAAATCATTGACCACGTCGACATAGCACCCTGGGCCAAATGTGCCCGATATATCCCTTGATTCGAATAGACGTTCGAGTATAATTAGGTCACGGGTGGGGAGGCCTTGATGACCATAGTTAGCGATTCAATTGCGGTGGGGGATGTTGTAGCCGGTTCGGCTGTGGGTGTGCGCGGCAGGTTGTGGCAGTTACGTCCGTCCGAGGTTCGGGACGTGGCCGTCACTGCATCGGCGGAAATTCTTCGGCTGGAAGCGATTCGGGTTGCCGCAGTCGACGAGTTAGCACTAAATCCCGACGAGCAAGTGCTCTGCTACCGAGGTGTCGGTCGGTGGTTGGCGGCCAATACGATGCTGCAGAACTCGGCCGGCAACAAGATCGCCGCCCTCGGTGCCGCACTGCGATCGTTCCCCGATATTGCTGCGCAATTCGAAGCGGGTGACCTCTCACTCGACGATGCGGCATTGATCGCCGCGTTCTGCGAATCCCCACCAAAGGGGATGCCGGACATCGCATTAATGCCAAGCCTGAAAACACTTCTCGCCGCCGCATCCGGGGTAGAGGCTACGACTGTCAAGGTGCGGTACGCGATTGCTGTTTTGGAGCGGATCTTTGAATCCGACGAGCCCCCGCCTGGCGAGGATAACGACCTGAATGCGTTACGGATCGCGCCGACATTGAATGGTCGGGTCGTGATCAAGGGCGATTTCGACGCGTTGACCGGTGAAATGCTCCTGTCTGCGCTGTCGGGTCTGTCGATGCCGAAACCGGCGGCGGACGGGACTCCGGATCAGCGGTCGGCCGCTAAACGTACCGCCGATGCGTTCACGGAGTTGATTCGACGATATTTGGATAATGCTGTTACCGGGGTGGATGGTGGTCAGCGTCCGCATGTGAATGTGCATATCACCGCGAAAGACCTTGCGGAGCATCGTGAATGCGCCACCAAACGAGCAGACTACGATGAACCCGATTTCGAGGATCTCGATGTCGGCTACATGCCGTGGATGGGCCCGCTGAGTGTGAGTAAAGCCCGGATGCTCGCGTGTGATTGCATGCTCTCGACCGTCTTGATGGACGGCAAGGGCGCACCGCTGGATGCGACACCACTCAAACGCCTCGTCACAGCCGAACAACGCATCGCGCTGATCGCCCGAGACAAAGGCTGCGCCTTCCCCAACTGCGATGCCGTACCGGCCTGGTGCGACGCACACCATATAAAACCGTGGTCAACAGGCGGTTTGACGATCATGGACAACCTCGCTTTGCTCTGTCGGAGCCACCACACGTTGATGCACAGCACCAGCGGGTTCCGCGGAATCTGGGAAATCAAAATGGGTTCCGATCACAAACCGTGGTTCATCCCACCGGCCGCGATCGACCCGAAACAGCGACGCCGACGCTCCACCACCTGCCAAGGCCCCATCCACCGAGACTGAAACCGGCTCAGCCGGAAGCACAGACCGTGTGCAAGCTTCGCATCACCAGCCAGACGATGCGAAGCCAACACCCATGCGCATCGCCTCACATCAGGGGAGAATCAGGCGGGAATCTCGCCAGTAGGTTTGGGCACGGGAGCGACAATTCCTACGTCGGGTGCCTGCACGGTCTCGGCGAGTGCAAGGTTCTGCGCACCATCCCGAGTCGAGCGAATGGCAACAACGGCGGCAACAGCGAGGACCGCCAGATAGACCAAGAGGTAAAGGTTCACAACAACGTTCCAGGGCACCCACGTTCCCGGGAACAGATAGAACCCGACAACCAACCTGCCCGGGAATTGATACGCCCACGATCCCGCAACACCGAACAGCGCCACCACGCCCAGCCACCACCACGCGTTTGTCAGAGCTCGGTGCACACACCAGACAAGCAGTGGAACAAACCACACCCAGTGATGGCTCCACGAGAACGGCGAGACCACAACTGCCGTGAAACCGGCAACGGTGACCGAAAGCAGATTCTCTCCGGACCGATGCAGACGCGCCACTACCCACATACTCGCGGCGACGATCACCACTGCGAGAAGCAACCACAACCAGGTAGGTGCGGGTCCACCGATAATCCGTGTGAGTGCCCCGCGCAGTGACTGGTTTGCAGCGTGACCTTCGTCGGCAATGCGCGTGGAGTCGAAGAACGTCTCACTCCAGTACTGCCACGAATCCTTCGGCAGCACGGCCCAACTCACCCCGACGGTCGCGGCGATCGTCATGGTGGCAACCGCTGCGGCGCGCCACTGCCGGAGAGCAAGGTAGTAGAGCACGAAGTACGCGGGGGTCAGTTTGATCCCGGCCGCAATGCCGACGCCGATGCCTTTGAGACGGCTCTGCTCACCGCGCGAGGCGTCCCAGAGCACAAGTGCCATCAGCACGAGATTGATCTGTCCGAAGTACAGCGTCGACCGCACTGGTTCGAAGAATACGGATGCAGCCGCCAACAAGGCCGAGGCCACAACGATGGTGCGGTCGATGCGATATCCGAGCATTCGCCAGCACAGCGCAATGATCGCGACGAGCAGAACGACGTTGAATCCCATCCAGATGTACTTGTCGGCCCCACCCGGCAGGAAGCCGAACGGCACGAACATCAACGTCGAGAACGGCGTGTAGGTGTAGAGAAGGTCATGGATGACAGGTTCGGTATAGAGCGGGAGATCTGACATCGCGCGACGGGCGCCATCGCGGTACACGTCCAGATCGACACCACCCATGAACAAACCGGTCAACGGCGTCCGCGGATTCACGGTCGTGAACAGCAAAACCGTCGCCGCGACGGATACCAGGACAACAACACCGAGCGTGGACCATCGAGTGGGAAACTGCCGGTCAACGCGATTGCCTGGCTCAGTGGACTCTGAAGGTCGTAGATCTCTGATGCCGGTGCGCATACCGAACAGTCCCTTCCTGGATGCCGTCTCGGCCCCGTGACACGGACGACTCCAGGACAAAGTTACGAGCCGAAACAGCGAATAGGAAATTCTGGACATTCCAGGCGAGTTGATCCGCCACCGGAACAAACCACCACGCGACTAGACTTCGCGCGCCCGTAGCCGCAGGTTGACGATCTCGAGCGCTGACTCTTCGGCAAGATCCAAGGCACCGGCTTGCGTCACCGAAATGGTGTCGCACAGCCAATCCCAGTGCAGAGCCACCAAGGTCCCTCGCACAGGATCGGGACCAAGCGGAATGCCGTCGACATTCCACCGCACGGGTTCAACCGCCTCGGGGCCGCGGAGGAGTTGGTTACCGTCGAATACGAGCGGCGACGACATCACCTCCGCATACTCGTCGCCTACTTCGCGCACTTCCCCCCACCTGATTCGGCAGTTCTGCAGGACTGAAAGTGGCACCGCACCGTGTTTCCGAAGAAGCCGCGCCCACGGATACACGACTAGAACATGGAAACTGTGATGCGCAAGAGCACGATCGCGGCCATCCAGATCCGAGAGCAATCCCGTGTCGTTGCGCTTCCCGAATTCGCGTCGGAGATGCGCCACCAACTGTTCCGAATTCACCGAATCCAGCAGTGGCCCACCCAACCAGTAAGCCTCGATCACTCGCGGATCGAGTGGATCGTCGACACCCACTCCCCGGGCCAGCGCCGCGAGATACGGCCACGCACCGTCGAATTGTTGCGCCCGGCTGCGGTCCTGATCGGTGACCGTTCCCGTCGCCTGACGCAACAGCGCCGACGCATCATCAGCCCCGCAATAGCCCAATTCGTTCGGCGGATACGCGTACCTCGCAAACAGTGCCGGGCCGGCCACGTGAACGCCGGTCATCAACAGATCCGCGGAAGCTGTTCACCGGCAGGGAGATCCACTACCCTGTTGCCACCCAGCGCGGTTCGGGCAACCACCATTCCGGCATGCGCACGCACGCACTCCCCGATCACCGTTGCACCGACACCCAGTGAGTGTCCACGCATGGCGTCCAGCACGCGGTCGACGTCGCCGGGCGCTACAAACGCAACCAGTTTGCCTTCGTTGGCCACGTACAGCGGATCCAAGCCCAACAACCCACAGGCATCCCGAACGGCGTCGGGAATCGGCAGGTTCCGTTCCACGAGCGCAACCCCGATATTCGACGCCTGGGCAATCTCGTTGAGCGTGGCCGCAACCCCGCCGCGCGTCGGATCGCGAAGGACGTGGATGTCCACGCCGGTGGCGATCATGGCGGCTACCAGGCCGTTCAGTGCGGCACAGTCGCTGCGCACCTCGGTGCCGAACTCCAGGCCCTCACGGCAACTCATCACCGCCACGCCGTGAACTCCGATGTCACCACTGACGATCACGGCATCACCGACTTCGGCCCGGGTCGGCCGGATGTCGACGCCGGCGGGAACGATGCCGATGCCCGCAGTATTGACGAAAACTCCGTCGCCGTGACCGGCGTCGACCACCTTGGTGTCGCCTGTCACCAGTCGAACTCCCGCTAGGCGAGCCGCGTCGCCCAGTGTCGCCGCCACCGTCGCTATATCGGCGAGCGGTGTTCCCTCCTCGAGAATGAAGGCGGTCGACATTGCCAGTGGCTGTGCGCCTGCCATAGCGAGGTCGTTGACCGTGCCGTTGACTGCCAGATCGCCGATGTTTCCACCCGGAAACACCATCGGTTTGACCACGTACGAGTCCGTCGAGAACGCCACCCGAACACCGCCGATGTCGAGCACAGCGGAATCGCCGAGTTCCGCGTCGGCCGCGTCGCCGAATGCCGGGAGGAACAGATGCTCGATCAGCTCGGCGGACATCGCTCCACCGCCGCCGTGCCCCATGACGATGTTCGGCGAATCGCGGAGCGGCAACGGACAGACCCACGCCCCCGGATCTACCACCGCGCTGTTGTCAGCTCCCATGACCCGCCTCCTGCAATTCCAAGCGTCGGTACAGGTAGTAGGCGGCGCACGCGCCCTCGGACGACACCATCGTGGCCCCCAACGGATTGCGCGGCGTGCACTCCTTTCCGAAGGCAGCGCACTCGTTCGGCTTGATCAAGCCTTGGAGCACTTCCCCGGAACGGCAGACCGACGACTCGTCGGTATGAATATCGGTAACCGAGAACCGTTGTTCCGCATCGAATTCCGCATACTTCGGCGCCAACTGCCACCCACTGTCCGGGATGGGACCGATGCCGCGCCAGGTCCGGTCGGATACCGCGAACACGTCGTCGAGCATCGCCTTGGCGGCGACGTTGCCCTGGGCTGTCACAGCCCGCGCATAGGCGTTCTCCACTTCGTATCTGCCGGTTTCCAACTGCAGCACGGTCTTTCTGATGCCCTCGAGCAGATCGAGGGGTTCGAAACCCGTGACGACGATAGGAACCCGGTACTTCTGCGCCAGTGCGGGGTACTCCGAAGTTCCCATCACACTGCACACATGACCTGCGGCGAGAAACGCCTGCACCCGGCACTCCGGGGAGTCCATGATCGCCGCCATCGCCGGCGGGACGAGAACGTGGGAGACGAGCAACGAGAAGTTCTTGATGCCCAGTCGGTTTGCCTGATACACGGTCATCGCGTTTGCGGGCGCGGTAGTTTCGAACCCGATCCCGAAGAACACAACCTCCCGATCCGGATTCTCCTTCGCGATGGTCAGCGCATCGAGCGGCGAATAGACGACGCGCACATCACCACCAGCGCTCTTGATCCGAAAGAGATCCGACGCACTACCCGGCACGCGCAACATGTCACCGAACGAGCAGAAGATCACATCCGGGCGTGCAGCGATCTCGAGCGCTTTGTCGATGATCTCCAGCGGCGTGACACAGACCGGGCATCCCGGCCCGTGAATCATCTCGATCTGCTCGGGAAGCAATTGGTCAATTCCGTGTCGAATGATCGAATGTGTCTGACCACCACAGACTTCCATGATCGCCCATCGACGAGTGGCGAGTGTTCGAATCTGATCGAGTAATTTGCCGGCCAACTCAGGGTCGGAGAATTCGTCCAGATACTTCATGATTGATTCTCCTTCTGATCGACTCCCAGAGCCTTTGCTGCGCGAGCAAATCCGTCGCCGAATTCCTCGTCGAGCACGCCGAGGTGCTCGAACTCCGCAAGTGTGCGTTGTGCTGATTCCTCGTCGAGCCTCTGAATTGCGAAGCCGACGTGGACAACGACGTACTCTCCGACCGCGGCGCCGGGAATGTACTCGAGGCATACCTCTTTGCGGACTCCCCCGAAGTTGACGATGGACATCGTGGTTCCGTCACGATCCTCGAGCGATTCGATACGTCCCGGTACGGCTAAACACATGGCTACCCTCCTGACCTCATAGCGAACTCCCGACCAGCACTTGGCCGTACGCAAGACCACCGTCGTTCGGTGGCAATTCGTGGTGCGTCAGCGGGCGGAAACCGGCGTCCGACAGCAATACCCGCGTCCGCGCCAGGAGTAACGGATTCTGGAAGACCCCTCCGCTCAAGGCAACGTCGTCAACGCCGGCCGCAGCGCGCGCTGCTTGGGCCCAGGTCACCACCAAACGCGCAACGCCCTCGTGAAAACGCGCACCGATCACACCTGCCGACACACCATCGCGTAGGTCCGCAACCACGGAACGTATGACCGGACCCGGATCCGCAATCCACGCCCCGACGGTATCTTCGCGTTCGCCGAAAATGTAGTACTCACTACCGCAGTCGATTCCCCGAGTCACACCTTCCAATTCGATTGCTGCCTGCGCCTCGTACGCCACACTTTGGCGGACACCGGCAAGTGCGGCGACGGCGTCGAACAGCCGTCCCATACTCGATGTCTCCACACAGCCGAAGCCCGTCTCCAACTGATGATCGAGGACGGAACGTTCGCGCGCCGAGCAGGCAGCAACCGGCGGAAGGTCACTGTCCCAGCCGATTCCCGCCGAACGCAGATGCGACAGCGCCATTCGGTACGGCCGTTCCACTCCGGCGTCACCACCCGGCAAGGCTATGTAACCGAGATGCGCAAGACGACGGAAACCTTTGTACGTTGCGAGCAGCATCTCCCCGCCCCATACCGAACCGTCTGCTCCGTAGCCTGTTCCGTCGAAGGCCATTCCGATGACCGGCTCGGCGCCGTCGCAGCCGTTCTCGCCCATCACCGCGGCGATATGCGCGTGATGGTGGCCCACGGTTCGCACCGGCCGCCCCGCCGCATGCTTTCTCGCCCACGCCGACGAGTGATATCTGGGGTGTTCGTCGCACACAACCTGACTCGGGGTGACGCCGGTAATCGATTCGAAGTGCGTCTGCGCCGCCGTAAAACCGTCCAGCACTGCAACATCGCCCATGTCCCCGATGTGTTGACTCGGCCAGGCGGATCTTCCGTCCGCCATCACAAAGGTGTTCTTCAGATCTGCGCCCACCGCCAGAATCGGTGCCACGTCCAACGGCAGTTCAATCGGCAGCGGCGCATACCCACGGGAGCGGCGAAGCATCACTCGGCGACCATCGACTACACGGAGAACCGAATCGTCGCACGGCACCCGGATAGGGCGATCGTGGGTGAGAACCCCGTCCGCAAGCTCGGATACCCTCACCAGATCACTGCCTCGGAACAGGATTGGTTCACCGCCGAGATTTGCCGACGTCATCACCAGCACTGTCGGCCCGGCCGCATCACCGGGAAGGCCGAGCAGGAGGTTCTGGATCGGGTTGTACGCCAGCATGATTCCGATATCCGGAATTCCCGGAGCCACCGAAGGCGCAAGGTCGTATGTCGACGCCTTGTCCACCAGCACGATCGGGCGCGAGCATTCGGTCAGAGCCTGCGACTGCGCCTCGTTGATCCGCCCAACCGCGTGCGCGCTATTCATCTCTCGCACCATCACCGCAAGCGGCTTACCAGGGCGATGCTTGCGTTGTCGCAATTCGTGCACTGCCGATTCGTTTCCTGCATCGCAGGCCAGGTGATACCCCCCGATGCCTTTGACAGCAACAATCTTTCCGGCGCGCAACAACTCTCGCGCCCGTTGCACAGCATTCTCGCCGGTCACGACTTCGGCATCTGCATCTGTATCTGCATCTGTATCAACAAAAGCCAGGGTCGGACCACACTGCGGGCACGCAATCGGCTGAGCGTGAAAGCGCCGATCACCGGGATCGGCATACTCGGCTGCGCATTCCGAACACATCGGAAACCCGTGCATCGTTGTCGCTGCCCGGTCGTACGGAAGTTCTTCGATTATCGTGAACCGCGGACCGCAGTTGGTGCACGTGACGAACGGATGCCGATACCGCCTGTTCCCAGGATCGACCATGTCACGGAGGCAATCGTCGCAGGTCGCGACATCAGGCGGTGCCAACGTCCGCCCAGCGGTCGTCGTGTCCGTGTCCACGATCCGAAACCCGGACCGCCCGCACGCCTGGGCCGGCTCACACTCCACCGAGTCGATCCTGGCCAACGGCGGCCGGCGCACCTGCAGTTCCGTCGCGAACTCCGCGAGCGCCAGATCTTCACCCTCCAGGTCGATCACCACTCCACAGGGCGAGTTCCCCACTGTGCCCGTCAACCCCAATTCGGTTGCGAGCGAATACACGAACGGCCTGAATCCAACTCCTTGAACCACTCCCTGGATCTGTAGTCGGATGGCGGTGATCATGGCTCGCCCTCATCCGCAGGGCGCGATCGACCCATCAATTCGAGGCCCGCCAGCGCCTCGGCGGCACCCTTCGCGTCCACCTTCTCGACAGCAAAGCCCATGTGGATGACAACCCAGTCACCAGCGCCGACGGTATTCTCGTCGAGCATTCCGATATTGACCTTGCGGGTCGCACCTTCCACGTCGACGAGCGCGAGCTGCCCGCCGTATCCGTCGAGCAGCGCCACGACGCGTCCAGGGATACCGAGGCACATGGTTCATGCCCCCTGATCAGCGGTCGCGGCATCTGCCGCCATCGACCCGACGAGACCGAGAACCACCGACGCGGCGCCGGTCACCGCGTCCTGAACAACTGGTGTCAATCCAATCCCTTCCTCCACCGATTCGACATGTGCACCGACAACAAACGTTCGCGGCGGTGTTCCACCAAGAGCCCGCAAACTGGCGAACACGGAGTTCGGATCCAACGAATGCGCATCGAGACTTGCCGTACCGGATTCAACAGCGCTGGAAGAAACAGTGCCGGAAGAAATAGTGCCGTCACCGGTTTCGGCCTCCAGCTCGTACACCTCGACCGCGCCGGGTTTCCCGCTTGGCGGCAGCGCGTCGATCAGTACCAAGGCCTCCCACGGTTCCAGAAGGTCATAGGCCAGGTGCACGCCTCGAATTCCGTAGTCCACCAACTGCACTCCCTCCGGCAGTTGTTCTCGTTGTAGCGCCCGCACAACCTCGGATCCGAACCCGTCGTCTCCGAGGAAGATGTTTCCGACACCCGCAACCAGAACGCGCATGCGTGACTACATCTTTCGCATCCGCAAGTACCGCTGAATATCCGGCATCGACACCACCAACACGACCGCGGCAGCGATCGCTGTAGCGCCGAGAAGTACCGTCGACAGCATTCCCATGCCCTTCATAGTGTGTTCTCCTCTCGATAACTCTGTGTCTGCGCTCTCTGCGTCTGGACTGCGGGCACCGGTTCCACCTCGTCCGGAGCAAAATACAGATAGCGGCCGTACCAGTTGTGCAGGTCCGCGGCGGGATCGTCGAGAATCGTCACACCCACGTGAATGTCGCCGTCCACGTCCTCGTGGATGGTGGCGACGCGCGCGAGCCTGCCGTCGAAAAACAGGTCCTGAGCGTCGGCGCGCCGCGACGGATGTAAGCGCACCGTGCTTCCCCCGGCTATCCGCACCCCGCCCACCAAGATTCCGTCGATTCGCGGTGCCACCGTCGTATCGGCCTCGGGCGACCACCAGTCGACCCCGTCGGGTACCTCGGGAAGCATGGGTGCCGCGTTTCCCGGCCCGTTTTCCTGCCCGGCATGAGGATCACGAAGCACTCCGTGAAGGTCGGCAAAACCTTCAGGGGTCAGGGCCTCGCAACGATCGATGATCTCGGCTGCTTTCGGATCCGTCGCCCGCGCCTGCGCTTTCTCCTCGTCTGTCATCGTCAGAATGCGCAGCGACAGGATCTCGTCGATTTCGGTGGAATCGAACAGCGATCCTTCGCTCTGCCCGGCGATCACGGGAAAGTCGTAGAGAATGATCGGCGATACCAGCACCGTGGTCGAGCGGTCAGGCAACTCCGGAATCGGGGTACCTGCTAGCACCGGATAGCAACGATCCTGAATCAACGGGTACTCGTGTGCCTCCTCGTCGTTCACACCGAAATCGTTCACGCTGAAAAGCGAGATGAACGACGGTGTGTCGCACACCGCGATCACATGCGCCCCGAGCATCGAATACGCCGGCGCCGATTGTTTGTCGACGGTCACGATCTCGGTGGTGTTTCGAACCTCTATCGACAGCACAACCTGATCCGATCTACCCGGCGCGGCCTGAAGATCAACGACGCCTGACAGCGCGACCCGTGTGCGCACAATCCGACCGATGGATGCGCCCTCCGCATCCAGGATCGGTTCGATTTCGGAAAAGGCGGGAACCTCGAAAGCCAGGCTTCGCGTCTCGCTCAGGTTCGCGAGGCGGTGCGGACCCGACTCGATCTCACATTCAATTGCTTCGTCCCACGAAATCCATTCTTGGTCACCGGAAGTCACGTGGTGCATCGACTCCCAGCCATCCGAATCGACACGCCGCTGGACTGTCCTGCGCTGTAGGTGGAGAAACCGCAATGTCACACGTAGGTCGCCGGCATCGGCTGCCACGACAACTTGCGCCGACATCCCTGATTCCTCACCGACACCCAACTCTGCTGCACCCGGTGGTCCGAGCACACCGAACTGCCACCGCGACTGGTTCTTTCCCGAGTTCGCCCGGTACGGGTAGAGCAAGTACCCCTCGTACAGGATGGCGTCGGCTACGGCCCGAACGTCATGGTCGACACCCGTGTGTGTCATTGCGGCACCTCGCTTCCCGCCAGGAGCGCGCCGACCGTGGATTCCAGGTCCGTGTAGCCGTGTGCGGCTTTGAATCGGGTGAGTTCGGCAATGGTGTCATGATCGAGGCGTACCCAACCCGAACCCGGGTAATGCGTCTCGACCATGCGCTTCCACGTGTCCACGGGCATGTCGTACGACGCCGATCTGTCCCAAGGAATTTGCTCGACCGAGAATCCGCGACTGCCGTCGGTGAAGACGGTGCCGCTCAGTAGCACGACTACCGGCACCGTGCCGTCCTGCAGGGCATGCATGTACTTGGAGGCGGTCACCGCCACGTCGTACGTACACGGCATAGGCAGGTCGGCGACGGTGACTCCGGAGAACCCCTGGACCACCGTCGAGCATTCCATCCACAGGAAGGTTCGCAGAGTGCTCGACCACCGTTCACGCCGACCGAACAAATCGAGCAGCGCTTCTTCTTCCGCGGCGGAGTACGGACGTCTGTGAGGTTCGATCCGAACCTGCGCTCGAACAGCCAGCGCCCGGACGGGTGTTCCGGTCGACTCCGAGATCTTCAGTTTCACTATGAGATTGGGGGTCACCGCGTACGGGTCGACCACGATGTCCACGACGGAGAACTCCAATGCGGTCATCGCGATCCCCGCTTCTCGACCGTGCGAAAGAACTCCGTGATCTCGGCGTGTGCATCCTGCCCGCCGTCGAAACCGCGCCACACCTTCCGCAATCGCCCTACCAACTCGTAGCAGGCGTCGATCGGCACGATGAAACATCGAGGAACTTGCTCTCCCGGAACAATGTGAACGATCAAGGCTTCGACGTCTGCTCGCATGGTGCTCGATCGCGGATTCTCGCGCAGCACTGCCTCGAAAGCATCGATGGGCAGTTCCGATTCCGTGGCCCCGGCCGGACCGGGATAAAATGCGATGAATTTGTCCAACACGGAATTGCGGAAGAAGAACGCCAGATTCACCGGAATCTCCAGCGATTCCCATCGGCCCGGACCCAGTTCGAAATCGTCGAGTTCCTCGTAGCGGTCCGGAACTGCCTTGTATCGCAGATCAGCGTCTACGGGGGCAAACAGCAGGTAACACGGTCGACAGACGCACATCAGGCTTCGCACCGAGACATCCACGACGTGCTGATGGTCGTCGCCGATATCGACCGCGCACATCTCGCAGCGCGGGCCGGTTGGCACCGATCGCGCCGACGCTATTCTCGTGAGAACCTCTCCCACAGTGGATTTTGCCACTACATCACCGATACCTGAACGTCTGCCGACGAGCTGCCCGGCGTTGAATTGCCCGGTGTCGAATTGCCCGGTGTCGAATTGCCCGGTGTCGAATTGCCCGGCGCAGCACTCCCTGGCACCGCCACCGACAGGACCCCGTCGCGAGGTAAGAGCGGTAGCGGAGCAAGGTGTTCTGCCCCGTCGTCAACACCGGCACCGACACGCGCGCCCGCAGTGCGAACGTCGTAGTGAGTTCCGCAGGTCGGACAGGTCAACACCACCCCACTGCTCGCGGGTCGTCCCATCATGCGCTCCAGCACCGCCCCCGCCATCGACCGATCACAGACCGGACAGTGGTCGCGGTAGGCGTACAACGTGTCGCCGAGCCTGCATACCAACAGATCTGCGCCTTCGACACGAAAGCCTGCCACGTCACCTTCGCCGACCTCGGCAAACTCCGGCACCCCGATCCAGTGACTGGCGGTGTCGTGATGGATGTGCGAGAACAGCGATTCCGCTGAAATCACACCAGCTTTCGGCTCGTGTTCTGTCGGGGTCTCGACCTCGATGCCGCTCGTCTCGGGCGCCGCGGCCGTCACGGCGTCCTGCACCGCCGATTCGAGGGTGACGGATGACGACGGACAACTGTTGCAGCTACCGAGCAACCGCAATCGCACCACACCACCGGATACGTCGATCAATTCGACGTCGCCGCCGTGCGAGCCGAGGTACGGTCGCACGCTGTCCAGTGCGGTGCGTATACGGGTCTCCACGTCGTGCGGATGCAGACCATGCACAAGCAGAAGACTCGAGATCAGATCGTCGCGAGTCATCGCATCGATCATCGCGGAGTCTGCAAGCTGCACAGTGCGTTCGAGAGCCGCGCCGTAAAGTTGCACCACTTCGCGCACCAGTTGCTCGGCACGATCACGTGCTACCGGCCCGCCACCTGCGCTGGCCTGCAACAGCGTTTCGATGCGTTCGCCCGCTCCTCGCCAATAGTCACCCGGCGGCGCACCGCTCTCGTTCTCACCGTGCTCCACGGGCTACTCCCCCGTCACGGATTGTGTCGGCGAATGCAGTTTCTCGATGGTCTTACCCCCACCGAGATACATGTGCACGCCACACGGCAGGCAGGGGTCGAAACTGCGGACTGTGCGCATGATGTCGATACCCTTGAAATGGTCCCGATCGTTCTCCTCGAAGATCGGCTGACCTTGCACCGCATCCTCGTACGGTCCGGGGGTGCCGTAGCTGTCTCGTGGGCTCGCGTTCCACGGAGTTGGCGGGTACGGGTGGTAGTTCGCAATCTTGCCGTCCCGAATCACCATGTGGTGGGAGAGAACTCCGCGGACGGCTTCGGTGAAGCCACAGCCGATACCCTCGTCCGGAACTTCGAAGGATTCCCACGTCTTGGTTCGGCCGGCACGAATCTCCACCAAGGCCTTCTCCGCAAAATGTAGTGCGGACGCAGCCGCGTAGGCCTGGAAATACGTACGTGCACGATTCCTTTCGAGCGTGTTGCTCCCGTGTTCGGGGATGTTCCACTCGAGGCTGACCGGACCCTTCAATGCAGTCTTGGGCAGATTGATCTGCACGCTGTGTCCGGTTGACTTGACGTAGCCGATGTCGACCAACCCCGCCAGCGCCGTGCTCCACAGGCGGGCGAGCGCACCGCCGCCGGTGTCGAGAGCAAGATTGTCTTTTCCGTCGAACCATCGAGGCGACATCACCCAGCTGTACTTGTCCTCCAGATCACGCTTCTGAGGATGGGGATTGGTGTGCTGGTTCCACGGGTGACGCCGATCCACCGTATTACCGAGTGGGTCGGTCTTGACGAACATCTCCTGGTCTTTCCAGTCCTCGTAATACGAAGAGCCCAGCATGATTCGGATACCGAGATTGATGTCGACCAGATCGGTTGTGACCAGTTTGCCGTCGACCACGACGCCGGGGGTCACAAACATCTTGCGTCCCCACTCCGTCATGTCCTTGTACTCGAAATTGCAGACTTCCGGATCCTGGAACGACCCCCAACAACCGAGCAGTGTTCGACGCAGACCTACCTTCTCGTAGCCGGGCAGGGCTTCGTAGAAAAAATCGAACAGATCGTCGTGCATGGGCACGACCTTCTTCATGAACTCGACGTAGCGCATCAACCGCGTCATGTAGTCGGTCATCAGTTCGATGGTGGCCACTGTGCCGACGCCGCCCGGATAGAGCGTCGACGGGTGGACGTGACGTCCCTCCATCAGACAGAACATTTCACGGGTGGAACGCGAAACCTGAAGGGCCTCACGGTAGAACTCGCCGGTGAACGGATTGAGGGTGCGCATGATGTCGGCGATGGTGCGGTAACCGTGCTGATCCTCGTGCCGGCAGCGGGTGTTCTCAGCCTGCGCCAGGACACCGGGATTGGTCTCGGACACCATCTTCTCGCAGTAGTCGACCGCAACAAGATTCTCCTGAAAGATGTTGTGGTCGAACATGTATTCTGCTGCTTCGCCGAGATTGACGATCCACTCGCCCAGATGTGGCGGTTTGACTCCGTACGCCATGTTCTGGGTGTAGCACGAGCACGTCGCGTGGTTGTCGCCGCAAATCCCGCAGATTCGACTGGTGATGAAATGCGCGTCGCGCGGGTCTTTCCCCTTCATGAACAGGGAATAGCCACGGAAGATCGACGACGTGCTGTGGCATTCCACGACCTCCCGGTTCGCGAAGTCGATCTTGGTGTAGATGCCCAGACTTCCGACGATGCGGGTGATGGGATCCCACGCCATCTCCACCAGACCGTCACGATCTGCGGTGGAGGTGGGTTCGGGAACGATGGCCGTCATGTCAGTGCCTCCCAGTATCGATGTAACGCGAGGTCGATGTTTCGCGAGTCGTTCACCACGTACGCGTGGCGCCGGTGAGCAACTTCGAACCTCGTTCGCGCCAATGCGGTTCCTTGTCCAAAGTGTGACCGGTGATCCGGCGCAGGCTGTGAATCACGCTGCCGTACATACCCACAGCGGTGGACGAGAGCTTGCCGCCTGGCGGTTCGTCCATGAAGGGCATGAATTTGTCCGGGAACCCCGGCATGGTGCACCCAATGCAGATGCCGCCCACATTGGGGCATCCACCCACTCCGTTGATCCAACCACGTTTGGGCACATTGCATTTCACGACAGGACCCCAACAGCCCAGTTTCACGATGCACTTGGGTGAACCGTATTCGGTGGCAAACTCTCCTTGCTCGTAGTAGCCACCGCGATCGCAGCCCTCGTGCACCGTCGCACCGAACAGCCATTGCGGCCGCAACGATTCGTCGAGCGGAATCATCGGCGCCTGATCGGTTGCCATGTACAACAGGTACGTCAGTGTCTCGGACAGATTGTCCGGCTGGATCGGGCATCCCGGCACACACACGATCGGGATGCCCGCCTTGGATTTCCACGTCCATCCCAGATAGTCCGGTACACCCATCGCTCCGGTCGGATTTCCCGCCATGGCGTGAATACCGCCGTACGTCGCGCAGGTACCAACGGCAACAACCGCAGTCGCTTTGGGCGCCAACCTGTCCAACCACTCACTGGTGGTAACCGGTTGACCCGTTTCCCGATTGTTGCCGAATCCGCACCAGTAACCCTCGTCGTGCAGTTTCTCGTTCGGGATCGACCCCTCGACAACAAGGACAAACGGTTCGAGTTCACCCCGATCGGCTTTCCAGAACCATTCCAGGAAATCGTCGGCACCACCCTCCGGCCCACATTCGAAGTCGATCAGTGGCCAATGCACCGCAACCTGTGGCAAGCCGGGCAGCGCACCGAGTGCAATCTCTTCGATGCTTGGTTGCGTGGCCGCGGTCAACGCCACCGAATCGCCGTCACAACTGAGCCCGGCGTTGATCCACAAAACATGGATGAGAGTTTCTTCCGCCTTCGCTGCTGCGGTGTCCGCAGTCGCATTCCGAGTATTCATATCAGCCGCTTTCACGTGTGCGACGGCACCACTTGCTACACCGGGTCTGGTTCCACCGGATTCCTGCCGCCGGTATCGAACACCACCCGAGCCGATATTCGGCCCGCAACGTGGCACCCACTCATTTCATTAAGTACCCGAGCAGATCAGTTGTCAACGACAACTCAGGAAAGCGCCATGCGAGTATCGATCCAGTCATACCACTGCGACAAACCCTCACCCGTTGTCGCCGACAAAACCACAACGCGCACAGCAGGATTCAACGATTTTGCCTGACGGATACATTCTTCGACATCAAAATCCACATAGGGAAGCAAATCGATCTTGTTGACAATGACAAGGTCCGCGGCGGTAAAGATATGCGGATACTTCATTGGCTTGTCGGCGCCTTCCGGCGTAGAAATTAGGACAACCTTGCCTTCCTCGCCGAGGTCAAAAAGCGCGGGACACACTAGATTTCCCACATTTTCGATCAAGAGAAGCGAACCGTCGGGCGGGCGGTTGACGGTAATCGCCCGATCGATCATTTCGGCGTCCAGATGGCAACCGGCGCCCGTATTCACTTGGACAACAGGAGATCCCGTCGACCGAATTCTCTCGGCATCGAGCGCAGTCTCCTGGTCCCCCTCGATAACGGCAATCGGAAACCGGCCACGCAAGTCGTTGATCGTGCGAACCAGCAACGTTGTCTTACCCGCACCCGGCGAACTCATGACATTGAGCGCGGCAATCGCGCGCCGCCGCATCCACTCGCGATTACGGGTGGCAATGTCGTCGTTCTTCGCCAGCACCTGCTGTTCCAGAACAACGGTTGTGCTGGGCGAATGACTGTGCGGGTGCTCATGATCGTGCGGGTGCTCATGATCGTGCGGGTGCTCGTGACCGTGCCCCAATTCACTGTGCTCCGATTCACCGGAGATTCGCACCCCCGCGCCCTCGCCGCAGCCGCACGTTGCGCACATGATCAGCTCACTTCCATCGACAGTATCCGTAGTTCACGCCCCGCAAGGATCTCGACGTCGGCGCTGCCACAGGGGCAGAGCAGGATCATGTCCGGCGGCGAGAAAACCTCACCGCACTCATGGCAACGCACACTCGTCGCAATCTCGTCGATGCGCAGACTCGCGCCTTCGGCCCGAGTACCCGCCGTCACGACGTCGAAGCAGAACAACAACGAATCGGGCACAACCGCACACAGTCGTCCCACTTCGAGTCGGACACCGCATACCCGTCTCGCCCCGGCCTTCTCGCACACGGCATCGACCACACTCTGGGCAATTGACAGTTCATGCACGGCTGGCCCGCAATTCACACGTGAAGGGAACGTGCATTCCACGATAAGCGCCACATCACCCAGGCAACAGAGTGGAGAACCGGGCAACAGAGTCGAGCTGGGCAGTCCCGGGCATAGAAACATGAAAAAGGCTGCGATCCGCGTGTACACGCGGATCGCAGCCTGATGCTTGCCGAGAAAGGGTTACTGGCCCGGAGTCGACGGTTTGGTTGTGGTCGTCGTCGTGGACGTCACCGTAGTGGTGGTAGCGGCCGCCGCATCCGAAGTCGCTGTCTCCGATGTCGGAGCGCTCGAGACTGCTGCGCCCGTGGTGGGAACTACCGATTCGGTCGGCGTTGCGACCGCACCTGACGTCGCGGAAGCATCTCCTGCGGCAGGAGCAACCGGAGACGTTCCCGGCGCGGTTGCGGAATCCGTCGAACCCGTGGTGCCGGCAGGAGCCTGACCCTCGGTGCCTTCGGCTGCAGCAACATCGCCTTCTGCAGTGTCGTCAGCCATGTACGCGTCGACGGCAGCGGCAAGCTCTACTGCTGTGGGCTTGGCCGTCGTATCGACGGGCTTGCCGTCCTTGGCCTGCTGCGCGAGATACGTGAGCCACGCTGCCGCGTACTGCGCTGAAGTCAACGGCTTGCCGTTCGCGGCGTCGGCGTCGCGCCAGTAGTCGAAGTGATGTCCGACGTCCGGACCGAGCGTCATCTGGTACGGATCACTCATGATCACCGGGATCGTGTTCTGGTTGGTGGCGATCAGTCCGACGATCTCCTTGAAGAGCTTCTGCGGCAGGTACGCCAGCGGAGACACCTTCTCAGCGGTGATCGTGTCTTCGTCGGCCACCGTGGTAACCGTGGTGGTGGTACCCGGCTTGTAGTCCGGATCCGATACCTTCAGCATCACCTGGAGGAAGGTCTCGTCGCTCTGCATCCAATCAGGGTTGGATGAAATGTCGTTGAATGCCTCGAAGACGATCTGGCCGAGCACAACCGCAACATTGATGCCGGTGGTCGGGGTGAGTCCCTGGGATTCGAGATCGTCGATGTTCAACTGACGGCCGACGTTCGCAGCCAGGAGCAGGAGCGAAATATTGCTCGGAGCCGAGCACGTGAAGTCACCGTCGGAACAGAACGAGGCGACCTTGCCGTTCAACTTGCCGAAGCTGCCCGCAGTGTCGGGGAGAACGCCCTGACCTGGTGTCGCCAACGTTCCGGTCTGATACTTCGTATCGAAGTTATCCGGGTTCGTGAACGGATTGGCAGCACCGATGAATGTGCCGTCGCCGGCCAGACGCCCTGCGTCCGCGAGCAGGACCACGCCGACAACCTTGTCCGCCTCTACCCCGAACTCATTGTTCTCCTGGTTGCCGATGTCCATGGCAACACGGCGGACGACGTCAGCGCCCTCGCTGTACCCGACGATCGAGAACTGCGTCTTGGGGCATTCCTTCGCGATCGCGCTCATGACGGACTGGGTGTTTGCCGCGCCGGCAGCAACGGCATCCTCGTACGACGCCATGTTTGCCGGGTAGGCGATATAGACAGCCGCATAAGAGTCGGGCTTGGTCGTGTTGACCGAACCGGCCGGGTTGATCACCTGATCGACGCGGTCGCTCGTGTAGTCACCCGACAGTGCGGCGGGAAGCGGCTTTCCGTCTGCGCCGAGCAGCATCTTGACCGTGTTCGCGTCCGGTGTGTCGTGCCGACCGGCAACTGCGATGCTCACCATGTCGTGGCATTCGGTGACCGACGACGTCAGTTGCGTCTCGATCGTGCTGGACTGCGGTGCGTCCACTGCTACCGCTACAGCTACCAGCGCTGCAACGCCGAGCGCTGCAGGCGCCAGTGCGCCCGCAAGTATTCGATGTCGTGACAAGAACCCACGAACCGGCATATTTTCTCCCCAATCCACTTTCGGAAAACGTACGACCGACCCCCGGGGCGTCACGCAACGTCATTCGAGTAGTCGTCCAGTTCGGAAGAAGCGTTACATCGGTTAACGATGTGCCAGGGCTGCGAGTACCGGAATCGGGAGCAAAGCGCGAGCTCTCGATCGACAAAATCCCTGCTCAGCCCTACTCTGAACCGAAAATAATGACCTGTCGGATTGCTTTCCCGTCCGCCAGTTCGTCCATCCCCGAATTGATGTCGGCCAACTCGATTCGTGACGAGATGAGCTTCTCTACCGGCAGCCGTCCGTCGCGCCACAATTGCGCGTAGATCGGGATGTCTCGGACCGGCACTGCCGATCCGAGATAGCTGCCGATGACGGTCCGAGCTTCCGCGACCAGTCCGAGTGGCGAAATCGACGAGCGCGCGTCGGGCGCGGGCAGACCCACCGTCACCGTAGTGCCACCCGCAGCCGTGGCGGCCACTGCGGTTTCGAACGCCCGCGCATTACCGGCCGCTTCCACTACTATGTCCGCACGGACCCCACTTTCGGACAATCCGGACGGCGTGAAGACCTCGGTCGCACCCAACTCCAGGGCCTGAGCCAGCTTCGACTCGAGCGCGTCGACACCGATGACCGTCGCGACACCCAATGCTCGGGCAGTCAGAATTGCCGCCATACCGACGCCGCCCAAACCGACAACCATCACAGTGTCGGTAGGACGGGGCTTTGCCGCATTGAGTAGTGCACCGCCACCGGTCAGCACCGCGCAACCCAGCACGGCCGCAACATCCGGCGGTACGTCGTCGTCCACGGCCACCACCGACTTGGCATTCACGACCGCGTGCGTCGCAAATCCGGACACTCCGAGATGATGCTTGACGCTCGCACCGTCGCGCCGCAATCGGTGCGCACCGCCGAGAAGACTGCCGTCGTTGTTTGCCGCGCTGCCCACCGCGCACGGCATCCGGCCGTCGGTTGCGCAGCCGGCGCACTCGCCGCACCGAGGCAGGAAGGTCATGACAACACGATCCCCCACCCGCAGATCCTCGACGCCGTCACCGACGTGCTCGATCCGACCGGCAGCTTCGTGCCCCAGCAGCATCGGCACGGGGCGGACACGATTACCGTCCACGACGGAGAGATCCGAGTGACACAGTCCGGCTGCCTCGATCCTCACGAGGATCTCACCGGGCCCGGGAGCATCAAGTTCGAGTTCCGACACGGTAATCGGCATCGACGACGCGTACGGCCGGCTCCGCCCGATTTCTTCGAGAACTGCTCCGCGAATCTTCAACTGCGCACCCTGATTTCGCTAGTTATCGACTATCGAACAATCCCACGCACTGACGCCGGCAGATCCCGGACACGCTTGTACGGACCCACGACTGCGGCGGCAAACGGCCTTGTCAGCAGTGTCTGCGCCACCTCGAGAACTTCTTCCGCGGTGACGGCGTCGATGGACGCCAAAGTCTGCGCGACGCTGCGGTGATTGCCGTAGTTCAATTCACTACGGCCGATGCGGTTCATCCGCGAACCTGAATCTTCAAGCGAGAGAACGAGACTGCCCCGAAGAGCGCCCTTGGATCGCGCGATTTCCGCATCCGTGATACCACCGGCCGCCACCTGAGCGAGAACCTCGCGGATCACCGTGGTGACTTCGCCCAAGTTCTCCGGCTGACAGCCCGCGTACACCGAGAACGCACCCGTGTCCGCAAATGTGTCCACTCCGGAGTACACGGAATACGCCAAACCACGCTGTTCCCGAATCTCTTGGAACAGACGCGAACTCAAGCCGCCGCCCACCGCTGTATTGAGCACCGACAGCGCCCACCGATGACCTTCGTGACGGCCGAAAGCCCGCACACCGAGCGCAAGATGAACCTGTTCGCTGTCGCGGTGCGTCAAACTCAGTTCCGGCATCGTGCGCAGACGCAGAGTTCCCTCACGGCGCGGAGCCGGCTTCACACCACGCTCGAGGTGACCGGCAAATGCGCGCTTCGCCAACGTCACCACCTGCTTGTGATCGACATTTCCGGCAACCGCGAGAACCATCCGTTGCGGCGTGTACCGACGCACATGGAAGGAATGCAACTGATTGCGGGACATCGACTCGATGGAATCCACGCTACCGATGATGGGACGACCCACCGGATGATCACCGAACAGAGCCGTCAGAAAGGCATCACCGAGGAGATCTTCCGGATCGTCGTCGCGCATCGCGATCTCTTCGAGGACGACCTGCCGTTCGACATCGACATCTGCCGACCGGCACCGGCCGCGCAGAACGACATCGGCGACAAGATCAACCGCCATCGACAGATCCTCGTCGATCACGTGCGCGTAGAAGCACGTGTGCTCCTTGGACGTGAAGGCGTTGAGTTCGCCGCCCACCCCGTCCATGACCTGAGCGATGTCGAGCGCCGTACGCGACGGAGTCGACTTGAAGAGCAGGTGCTCGAGGAAATGGGCCGCGCCGGCAACGCTGGGCTGCTCGTCGCGCGATCCGACACCCACCCAGACGCCGACAGACGCACTGCGCACACCCGGAATGAACTCGGTGACGACTCGGAGTCCGCCAGGCAGAACTGTCCGCTGAACACCGGATTCGGGAAGAGCGTCGATCGGTGTTGCGAGTGCAGCACTACGGCTGCGCGTCTTCTTCGCAGCATTCTTGGCAGTTGTCGTGCCGGATGTCTTGGCAGTGGTCTTGCCTGGGGTCTTGGCCATGAAAAAGTTCAGCAGTCCTCGGTGCGGAGAATGATCAGGTCCGGAAAGTATGTGTCTACAGACAGTACAGATGCGGCCCCGCACGGAAATCCGCGCGGGGCCGCATCGAACAAACCGAGAAGTAGTGCTACTCGGAAGCAGCCTCTTCAGCAGCCGGAGCGGCAGCGTCGTCGTTGCCCTCTTCCACGGGGATCAGCGAGATCTTGCCGCGAGCGTCGATGTCGGCGATCTCGACACGGATCTTGGATCCGACGTTGACCACGTCTTCGACCTTGGCAATACGCTTGCCGCTGCCCAGCTTGGAAATGTGCACCAGTCCGTCGCGACCCGGCAGGAGCGAAACGAAGGCACCGAAGGCGGTGGTCTTGACGACCGTGCCCAGGAACCGCTCGCCGACCTTGGGGAGCTGCGGGTTGGCAATGGCGTTGATCATGTCGATCGCGGCCTGTGCAGACGGTCCATCGGTGGCGCCGACGAACACGGTGCCGTCGTCTTCGATGGAGATGTTGGCACCGGTCTGCTCGGTGATGGAGTTGATCATCTTGCCCTTGGGGCCGATGACCTCGCCGATCTTGTCGACCGGGACCTTGATGGCCGTCACGCGAGGCGCAAACGGGCTCATCTCGTCCGGGGTGTCGATGGCCTCGGCCATGACCTCGAGGATCGTGGTGCGAGCATCCTTGGCCTGCGCGAGTGCGCCCGCGAGGACCTTGGACGGGATGCCGTCGAGCTTCGTGTCCAGCTGCAGAGCCGTGACGAAGTCCTTGGTACCGGCAACCTTGAAGTCCATGTCACCGAAAGCATCTTCGGCGCCGAGGATGTCCGTCAGTGCCACGTAACGGGTTTCGCCGTCGACCTGGTCGGAGACGAGGCCCATGGCGATACCGGCAACCGGAGCCTTCAGCGGCACACCGGCGTTGAGCAGTGCGAGCGTGGAAGCACACACCGAGCCCATCGAGGTGGAACCGTTGGAGCTCAGAGCCTCGGAGACCTGGCGAATCGCGTACGGGAACTCTTCGACGCTGGGCAGAACCGGCATGAGAGCGCGCTCAGCGAGAGCACCGTGACCGATTTCGCGACGCTTCGGCGAACCGACGCGACCCGTCTCACCGGTGGAGTACGGCGGGAAGTTGTAGTGGTGCATGTAGCGCTTGCTGGTCTCGGGGCCGAGCGAGTCGACCTGCTGAGCCATCTTCACCATGTCGAGTGTGGTGACACCCAGGATCTGGGTCTCGCCGCGCTCGAACAGTGCGCTGCCGTGTGCGCGCGGGATGATCGCAACCTCGGCGGACAGCGAACGGATGTCCGTGACGCCGCGGCCGTCGATGCGGAACTGATCGCGCAGGATGCGCTGGCGAACCAGCTTCTTGGTGAGCGAGCGGAACGCTGCTCCCAGTTCCTTCTCGCGGCCTTCGAAGTTCGGTGCAACCTGCTCGAGAACCTCGACCTTGACCTCGTCGGTCTTGTCGTCACGTTCCTGCTTGCCGGCGATTGTCAGTGCGGCATTGAGCTTTTCGGACGCAGCAGCCTCGACGGCAGCAAAAACGTCGTCCTGGTACGCCGGGAAGACCGGGTAGTCACCCGTGGGCTTTGCAGCCTTGGATGCCAGTGCTGCCTGCGCTGCGCACAGGCGTGCGATGAACGGCTTGGCAGCCTCGAGGCCTTCGGCGACGATGGTCTCGGTGGGAGCCTGAGCGCCGTCGGCGATCTTCGCGATGACGTTGTCGGTGGCCTCGGCCTCGACCATCATGATCGCGACGTCGGCGTTGTCACCGCTGCCGGACACGACGCGGCCGGCGACGACCATGTCGAAGACGGCGTTCTCGAGCTGATCGACCGTCGGGAATGCAACCCACTGGCCGGCCTTGTTGTCCTCGGAGACGATGAGTGCAACACGCACGCCACCAACGGGTCCGGAGAACGGCAGGCCCGCGATCTGCGTCGACGCGGATGCGGCATTGATAGCCACGACGTCGTACAGATCCTGCGGGTTGAGGCTCATGACCGTGACGACGACCTGGATCTCGTTACGGAGACCGTCGACGAACGACGGACGCAGCGGCCGGTCGATGAGGCGGCAGGTCAGGATCGCGTCCGTGGAGGGGCGTCCCTCACGACGGAAGAACGAGCCGGGGATACGGCCCGCCGCGTACATGCGCTCTTCGACGTCCACCGTCAGGGGGAAGAAGTCGAAATGCTCCTTGGGGTGCTTGCTGGCGCTCGTGGCGGACAGCAGCATGGTCTCGTCGTCCAGGTAGGCAACGACGGCACCGGCGGCCTGCTGAGCAAGGCGTCCGGTCTCGAAACGGATGGTGCGGGTACCGAAGGACCCGTTGTCGATCACGGCGGTGGATTCGAACACGCCTTCGTCGACCTCTACTACAGAATTCTCTGTCATCTTTTTATCTTCACTTCCCTCTCGTCTTCGCCGTACCCGCGCGGGCGTTCCCACCCTCCTGGTGGAAACTGCGCACCGAGGGACGTCCCCCTCTTGAATTGCAGAAGTTCCTACGTGCGAACTGGTCTCTGCTTCGGGACGTCACTGACGTTCGGGGCGGCCGTCGATCGAAGTTCGCCGGAACCACAGGGCATTTGCCCGGTCCGGAGAACCACTACCGACAACCGACACCACGTTCTCTGATGCATACGGTGTGCTGACTGCGCACTGCACAACTGCGTATAGACAACTGCGTCTAGACAACTGTGCATAGCGCCGACAGCGGAAACTGCCTTGCGGCAGCTAACGCCGAAAGCCAGCGAAGCCCAGTATATGCGTGGCTTCGCCGGCTAACGGAGTGTTCGGCAAACCGAAGCCTGCCGTGTTGCTTTCGATCAGCGTCGTGAGAAAAATCTAGCGACGCAGGCCGAGGCGCTCGATGAGCGCACGGTAACGAGCGACGTCCGTCTTTGCCACGTACTTGAGCAGACGACGACGACGACCAACCATCAAGAGCAGTCCACGACGCGAGTGGTGGTCATGCTTGTGGGTCTTGAGGTGCTCGGTGAGATCGGTGATGCGCTTGGTGAGCATTGCCACCTGAGCTTCGGGTGATCCCGTGTCGGTCTCGTGCAAGCCGTACTCGCCGAGAACGGCCTTCTTTTCTTCCGTGGTCAATGCCACTTGATTCACTCCTGTGATGACGTTTGCGTGAAAGGAACTAGATCGGACGCGGCCGCCGCAAACCGCAGCACGCATCGAGAGGAGATTCTACCAGGACCGTTGCGATCGATTTACCGGTCGACCGCAAGTGTGTCAGCCGACACTCTGCCGCCAGGCGTCAGCCGACGCTCTGCTGCGAATCACTGTCCAGGATTTCGCGGGCGCGCTCGACATCGCGATTCATTTCCGCGATCAACGACTCGATGGAATCGAATTTCTCCATACCGCGGATCCGCGCCACCAGGTCGACGGCAACATGCTGTCCGTACAGGTCGGCGTCGGCGTCGAGAACAAAAGCCTCGACGGTGCGAGTGCGACCGGAGAACGTCGGATTGGTACCGACAGACACCGCCGCTTTGTACCGCTTTCCCGGTACGAGCGTGCCCAACTCCTCGTCGGCCCCCAGAACGCTGAACCACGCCGCGTAGACGCCGTCGGCCGGAATTGCCGAGAACACCGGAGGCGCAACATTTGCCGTCGGAAATCCGAGTTCACGGCCGCGCTTGTCGCCGTGCACCACAACACCTTCGACGCGATGCGGCCGACCGAGCGCCTCGGTAGCCGCAGCCATGTCGCCGGCGTCGACGCACGAGCGAATGTAGGTCGACGAGAACGTCACTGCATGCTCGGCGAGCAATTGGACGCCGTCGACGGCAAATCCGAATCGATCGCCCATTTCACGAAGCAGATCGACGTTACCCAGGGCTTTCTTGCCGAACGTGAAGTTGTCACCCACGACGACCTCGGCAACGTGCAAGCGCTCCACCAGAATTTCGTGGACGTACCGCTCCGGAGTCAGCTTCATGAAATCCGCGGTGAACGGCATGACGCAGAAGACGTCGATACCCAATTCCTCGGCCAGCTCCGCACGACGCGCCAACGTCGTCAACTGAGCCGGATGACTCCCCGGTCGCACAACCTCCATGGGGTGCGGATCGAACGTCATGAGCACACTGGGAACCCCACGCTCGCGCGCAGCGGCTACTGCCCGTGCAATCAATTGGGCATGCCCACGGTGCACACCGTCGAACACACCGATAGTGAGTACACAACGACCCCAATCGGCCGGAACTTCGTCGAGACCACGCCACCTCAGCACGAAAGGCAGCCTACGGGGCGCACCGCCGGTAGTTTCGGTCGGACCCCGACACCACGCGACGGTCGGACCCCGGGTGCCGATGCCCATGCACGACGTCGCAGGTACGGAACTTCCCGAATTCGTAGCCTAAGCTAAGTGTCGTGGCAGCTCACAAGACTGGACCCTCCGATACACACTCCGCGCCGGAAGGTGTCGCCGAATCCGGCGACACGAATTCCAACCCGGACGGATCGATCGACACCCTGGCGCTGTCCTCGGTCGCGCAGGACTACCTGAAGGTGATCTGGACCATTCAGGAGTGGTCACTCGAACGCATCTCCACGAAGCTGCTGTCCGAGAAGATGGGCGTCTCCGCGTCCACGGTGTCCGAAGCGATTCGCAAACTGTCCGATCAGGGCCTGGTCGATCACGCCCGGTACGGATCGATCGCATTGACGGACACCGGCCGTGCGGCGGCTGTCTCCATGGTGCGACGCCACCGACTGCTCGAAACGTATCTCGTTCACGAACTCGGCTACGGCTGGGACGAGGTCCACGACGAAGCCGAAATTCTCGAGCACGCCGTCTCCGACCTGATGATCTCGCGCATCGATGCCAAACTCGGCTTCCCCGAACGCGATCCGCACGGCGACCCCATCCCGGCCGCCGACGGGTCGATTCCCACTCCCCCGGCACGCCAACTCAGCGATTTCGCGAACGGTGAGCGCGGGCGGGTTGCGCGTATTTCCGACTCCGATCCCGAGATGCTTCGCTACTTCGATTCCGTCGGCGTCACCCTCGACGTCGAGATCACCGTGGAGGAGCGTCGCGATTTTGCCGGCACCGTGTCTGTGCGCCTGGGCGACAGTCCGGACTGTATAGATCTGGGAAGCCCTGTCGCCCAAGCCATCTGGCTGGTCTGATTAACCCAGCCCTGATGTACTACCGATCCTGACGTACTACTGATCCTGACGCAGAGTCGCAGGACGCACGACCATCACCGAACTGGCACGCTTTCCCTTTTCCTGCAGCAGAGCAATCGTATGGCCGCCAGGTTCGATGGCCGCGTAGATGCCTTTGAGCCCGATCGGTTCGAGCCAACGCCCCTGACTGATGGCTTCCGCCTCCGCCGCCGTGATCTGGCGGTGCGGGAACGCAGTCTGGGCTGCCTGATCGATGTCGAGACTCACGCCGGGCGCCTCGGCAAGATCCTCGAGTGTGCGTGCATGTTCGAGAGTGAACGGTCCGACGCGCGTACGACGCAGTGACGTCAGATGTCCGCCGACGCCCAACGCCCGCCCGAGATCACGCGCCAGCGAGCGAATGTACGTTCCCGACGAGCACTCCACGTCGACGTCTAGATCGACAAATCCGCCCTCGATGTTGCGCCGGGCAAGTATCTCGAAGGTCGAGACCGTCACCGGGCGCGCGGCGAGCTCGACTGTTTCGCCGGCCCGCACCAAAGCATGAGCCCGCTGACCGTCCACCTTGATCGCGCTGACGCTGGCCGGGATCTGCTCGATGTCACCGGTCAGCGTCGCCACGACTGCGGCGATCTCCTCGTCCGTCACGGCCGACGCGTCTGCCGTGGTGAGCACGTCGCCTTCCGCGTCGTCGGTAGTCGTCGACGCCCCCAACCGGATGGTCGCCGAATACGCCTTGGTGGTCAGTGCCAAGAGGCCGAGCAGTTTGGTGGCACGCTCCACACCGAGAACCAGCACACCCGTTGCCATCGGATCAAGCGTTCCCGCGTGCCCGACCTTGCGGGTATTCAACAGCTTGCGGCACCGGGCCACTACGTCATGGCTGGTGAGGCCTGCTTCTTTGTCGACGATCAGGATTCCGGCGCCGACAAGTCCGGAGGAAGGCTTTTCGCGAGCTGACACGTGTATCGATTCTGCCAGCCGGACTCACTGCACCGAAATTGCCGTCAGGATCAGCCCGTCGGAGACCATCCACCTGCCGTCGAATTCGGTGAGCGGCGCACCGGACGTCGTCTCTCCCGGGACCAACAACTTCGAGCGGAACGTGCCAGACGTATCCGAGTCGGATTCGAACGTGATGTGTGCGTCCTCGAACCCCAACCACCGCTGTGTGAGCGGGAACCACGCCTTGTACGTGGCTTCTTTGGCGCAGAACAGGATTCGATCCCAGTGAACTGGACCGTCGCCGGCCTGCTCGCCCAGCCAGGTTCGCTCGTCCTCGATACTGACGGCCGGAAGCACCCCGTCCGGCAGAGGTCCGTGGGGTTCGGCGTCGATCCCCAGTGAACGGACCTGCATCGAGTACGCCAGCACCGCGCCGCGATATCCGTCGCAGTGTGCAAGGCTGCCGACAACACCTTTCGGCCACAACGGCGCTCCCCGCTCCCCGCGCATGACGGGGGCCGCCGGGACACCCAATTTCCCCATCGCGGTGCGGGCGAGATTGCGCGTCGTCACGAATTCACGACGACGCTTCTCCACCGCGCGGCCGATCAGCGCCTCTTCGCTGGGATGCGGGAGCAGCCCCGGCGGATCCTCGAACGCCTCGGCAATGGCGATGCCGCCGGGCAGAATCTGTTCGATCACGTGTCGTGCCTTTCTAGCGACCCGAGCGCATACGCTCGACTTCGGCTTCCTGCTCCGGCGTCACCTTGAAGTGGCCGCCCCATTTGTTGAGCGTTCCCGGCGGATACTCCGGCACCGGCAGAATCTGCCGCAACAGTTTCTCCGGCAGGCCGCGCCGACGCCACTCTCGTGGATATCCGAGCGACACTTCCTCGAAGCGGACGCCGTCGTAGTAGGTGGTCCGCGGAATATGCAGGTGCCCGTAGACCGAACACACGGCGTTGTATTTCACATGCCAGTCCGCGGTCAGCGTCGTACCGCACCACAGCGCAAATTCCGGATAGATGAGCACGTCCGTTGGTTGACGAACCAACGGAAAGTGATTGATCAGCACGGTCTTCGTGCCTTCGGGCAACGCGTCCAGACGCTCCTGCGTGTACGCGATACGGGCACGGCACCACGCGTCGCGGGTTGCGTACGGCTGCGACGACAGCAGAAACTCGTCGGTGGCGACGACGTTCTTGTCCCGCGCGATCTCGAGCCCGTGTTCCTTGTCTCGCGCCCCGACGGGCAGGAACGAGTAGTCGTAGAGCAGGAACATCGGCACGAGGGTCACCGGACCGTCTTCGCCCTCCCACACCGGGAACGGATCCTCCGGCGTGATGACGTCGATCTCGCGGCACATGTTGACCAGATACTCGTAGCGCGGAGCGCCGTGAATCTGTACCGGGTCCTTGGCCGTCGTCCACAGTTCGTGGTTTCCGGGAATCCAGATGACCTTCGCGAAGCGGGAGCGCAGGAGCGTGAGCGCCCAGCGAATGTCGTCGGTCTTCTCCGATACGTCGCCGGCCAGGATCAACCAATCGTCCGGCGAATCCGGGAACAGTTCCTCCGTCATCGGCTTGTTGCCGTTGTGACCGACATGAATGTCGCTCACTGCCATCAGCTTTGCTGCCACGATCCCTCAGCTTCCTCACTTGAACGCTCGACTGCATGCGCAGTTGTCTCGGTTCCCGTCACAGCCCACTTGCCCGAAAGCGCACGCCACGACACCGCAATCATCCGCAGTACGACAAACACGGTCAGGCCCGCCCAGATTCCGGCCAACCCCCAGTCGAAGGCCAGCGACATCCAGATCGCCGGCAGAAATCCGATCACCGCACACGCCATGGTGGCATTTCTCATGAAGGCGACATCACCGGCTCCGAGGAGAACTCCGTCTAGCGCAAACACGATGCCCGCCACCGGCATGATCGCGACAAAGAACCACCAGGCGATCGACATCTGCGCAAGCACGTCGTCGTCAGCGGTGAACAGTTGTGGAATCACCGAATGCCCGGCGGCGAACACCACGGCCAACAGCACTGCGAAGACCGTCGACCACACTGTGATCCGCCACGCCATTTTCTTGGCAGCGGCCGCAAATCCGCCGCCCAATGCGGCCCCGATGAGCGTCTGCGCGGCTATTGCCAATGAATCGAGAAGCAGCGCAACCAGGTTCCACAACTGCAGAACCACCTGATGCGCACCCACCACTGCTGCTCCGAATCGCGACGCAACCGCCGCAGCCGATACGAAACAGGCTTGAAATGCGAGGCTGCGCAGAATCAGATCGCGGCCCATGACCATCTGCGCGCGCATGATCGACACACGTGGTCTGGCCGAGACGGGTTCACGGAACAATGCCCACGCGAACATAATCCCGGAGATACTCTGACCGACAAGATTCGCGACTGCCGAACCTTCGAGCTCGAGGCGCGGCGCACCCCACAGTCCGTGAACCAGGATCGGGCACAGAACTGCCGAAATCCCCAGTCCCACAAGAACGAAGCGCAGCGGACGGATTGTGTTCTGCAGGCCTCGCATCCAGCCGTTGCCGGCGAGGGCTACCAGAATGAGCGGCACACCCAGCACCGCGATGCGCAGCCAACTCTCTGCCGCATCCGCGATATCGGAACCGCCCGCCACCGCCGACGTCAACGGCCCGGCAACCGCCTGCACCACTGCCACCAACAACAACCCGATGGCCAACGCCAACCAGGTTGCCTGAACACCCTCACCGATCGCCTCGCGATCGCGACCTGCGCCATGCAGTCGAGCGGCACGAGCCGTCGTTCCGTACGACAGGAACGTCAACTGAGTACTCACCAACGACAGGATGAGCCCGCCCACCGCCAGACCCGCCAACGGAAGAGCTCCGAGCCGACCCACGACCGCGATGTCGAACAGGAGATAGAGCGGCTCTGCTGCCAGCACACCCAACGCGGGCAACGCCAACCCGAAGATGCGACGGCCGGTCACGTCGACATCCGCGCCGGACTTTGTCGCAGCGCTGTCGGATGCGGTCACGATCGGACCCTCACCCTAATGCGGCAATCAACGCTGCAACCGTCTGCTCACTCGAATCGGTCGAGGTGTAGCCCGCAGAGAGTCGATGACCACCGCCACCAAGACTCTCCGCAACAGCGGAGACGTCGACATCGGTCTTCGCGCGCAACGATATCGACCAACTGCCGGTGTCCGACTCCTTCAGAACCGCGGCAACCTCGGCTTCCGCTGTGGTCCGCACGATGTCGACGACACTCTCGATTTCCTCGGAGCGCAAATCTCCGATGTCTTCGCGGCGGATCACCGCGTACACCAGACCGCGACCACCCGCGGCGCTGCGCACCAACGTCGCTGAACCGAGCACCGACGACAGCATCGGCAACCAGCCGAACGGATGAGTATCGAGGAGTTGCCGAGCGATGGCGTCACCGTCGATGCCGGTGGCCAACAATCGGGCCGCAAGAACGTGCGTCGACGGTCCGCCCCAACGGAAGGAGCCGGTATCGGTCACGAGCCCGGCATACAGGCAATGCGCTACGTCACGATCGATCTCGACGCCCCACGAATCGAACAACCGTGCCAGCAGAGCCGTCGTCGATGCTGCGGAATCATCCACGACGTTGATCGCACCGAATTCCGAATTGGATCGATGATGATCCACGACGACGGTGCTGGCCGCACCCGCAAGCCGATCCGCGAGGGCACCCAGGCGCCCGGTACTGCCCACGTCGACAGTGACCAGGACATCCACCTCGGAACGCACGGCGGCCGGCGGAACCAACAGATGCCGAGCGGGGAATCCGAGCATGGACTCGGGTAAATCCGCGGGCCGACTGAACGCGACCTGAACCGAAACTCCCCTACGCTCGAGCACCAACCCCAGCGCCAGACCGCTTCCGATCGTGTCCGCGTCAGGCTGGATGTGGCACAGAATAGTTGCCGTCCGGGCCGCATCCAGCACGTCGATTGCCCGCGCGAAATCCACCAGGCAGGGATCCTCGCAAGAATCTCCGTCAGCGCGTGCGGTGATCGTCATCCTCGCTGCGAGTCAGTCGAGGTCTCGAGCATCAGAGGCAGCGACGTCATCCTCGTCGTCCGCCGCTACTCGTGGCTCCTTGTACGGATCTGCATCACCGGCAGGCTGGGCTCCCTCGCGAGCCTTGGCGAGCTCGCCGTCCGCGGCACGCGCCCTCGCCAACAGCTCTTCCATGTGGCGCGCAGTGTCAGGGACGGTGTCCGCGACAAACGTCAGCGTCGGTGTGAAACGGACACCGGTACCGGCGCCCACCTTCGACCGGAGCACACCCTTGGCCTTCTCGAGACCGGCTGCAGCAGCTTCGACGTCCGGCGCGGAATCGACCTTTTCACCCATCACGGTGTAATACACAGTCGCATCGTGCAGGTCGTTGGTGACCTTCGTGTCGGTGATGGTCACAAAAGCAAGCCGCGGATCCTTGATCTCGTGGTCGATTGCAGTCGCGACAATCGTGCCGATTCGTTTTGCGAGCTTACGGGCCCGGGCGGGATCCACCATGATCTCTGTCTCCTTCTCCCTGGACTTTCGATTCCACGGACATTCGATTCACGCACATCCGATACGAGATAACTCGATCGTTCACAATGTTCGATTTACAAGAATTATTACCGACACCAGTCTTGTGCATCGCCGCCCACCGACCAAATCAGTCCTCGGGACCGAAGATGCGTCGTCGAACGGCAAGTAACTGCATTTCCGGTCGCGCCGCAACGGCTCGCTCACAACGATCGAGCACGTCGTGCAGATGATCCATCGACGAACTGACAGCAGCAACACCGACCAAGGCGCGGCGTAGACGCCCCTGCTCGCCGGCTTCCGCCGCACTGATCCCGAAACGTCGCAGTTCAGTCAGAATCGGCGACACCAGCGAACGCTTTTCCTTGAGGGAGTGGACATCTCCGAAAAGAATGTCGAACTCCAACGCACCTACGAACATATTCCCCCAGACCTAATTCTCGTCCGCCAGACCGCTTCCTCGGTATAGCCGAATGGACTCTCCCGGACATTGAGTTCAATGTCCAGGAGAGTCCATGTCAGTCAGTACTCACGAGCGCCCCCAGCGCCCGCGGCGACTACTAGTCGCGCGGCTTCTCACGAAGCTCGTAGCACTCCAGAACGTCACCGATCTTGATATCGGAGTAGGTGACGGTCAGACCACATTCGTAGCCTTCGCGAACCTCGGTGGCGTCTTCCTTCTCCCGCTTGAGCGAGGAGATGGTGACCGTCTCGGCGACAACCTTGCTGTCGCGGATGAGACGTGCCTTGGCGTTGCGACGGATGCTGCCCGACGTGACCAAGCAACCGGCAATGTTGCCGATCTTGGACGAACGGAACATGGCGCGGATCTCCGCCTTGCCCAGCTCGACCTCTTCGTACACCGGCTTGAGCAGACCCTTGAGAGCCTTCTCGACCTCGTCGATGGCCTGGTAGATCACCGAGTAGTACCGGATGTCGACACCCTCGCGGTTCGCCAGCTCGGTCGCCTTGCCTTCGGCACGGACGTTGAAGCCGATGATGATCGCGTTGGAAGCCGCTGCCAGGTTGACGTTGGTCTCCGTGACGCCACCGACACCACGGTCGATGACGCGCAACTGCACCTCGTCGTCGATCGGGATCGCCAGCAGTGCCTCTTCGAGAGCCTCGACGGTTCCCGAGTTGTCGCCCTTGAGGATCAAGTTCAGCTGCGAATGTTCCTTCAGAGCTGCATCGAGATCGTCCAAGCTGATGCGCTTGCGGCTCTTCGCTGCCAACGCGTTGCGCTTACGTGCATTGCGACGGTCAGCGATCTGACGGGCAATACGGTCCTCGTCGACCACGAGCAGGTTGTCGCCTGCACCGGGGACGGACGTGAAGCCGATGACCTGAACCGGACGCGAAGGCAGTGCCTCGTGGACGTCCTCGCCGTGCTCGTCCACCATGCGGCGGACGCGGCCGTATGCATCACCGGCGACGATGGAATCGCCGACGCGCAGCGTTCCGCGCTGGATGAGCACTGTGGCAACGGGGCCACGGCCACGGTCGAGGTGAGCCTCGATCGCAACACCCTGTGCATCCATGTCCGGGTTTGCACGCAGATCCAAGGAAGCATCCGCGGTCAGCAACACAGCTTCGAGAAGCTGATCGATGTGCAGACCCTGCTTCGCCGAGATGTCGACGAACATGGTGTCTCCGCCGTATTCCTCGGCGACCAGTCCGTACTCGGTCAGCTGCTGACGGATCTTGTCCGGGTTAGCGCCTTCCTTGTCGATCTTGTTGACCGCGACCACGATCGGCACGTCGGCCGCCTGGGCGTGGTTGATCGCTTCCACCGTCTGCGGCATGACACCGTCGTCGGCTGCGACAACAAGGATCGCGAGGTCGGTGGCCTTGGCACCTCGAGCACGCATGGCCGTGAAGGCCTCGTGACCGGGGGTGTCGATGAACGTCACGAGACGCTCGTTGCCCTCGAGCTCGGTGAGCACCTGGTAAGCACCGATGTGCTGCGTGATGCCGCCGGCTTCGCCCTCACGGACGTTGGCCTTACGGATCACATCGAGCAGACGGGTCTTACCGTGGTCGACGTGGCCCATGACGGTGACCACAGGCGGACGGGACTCGAGGTCCTCTTCTCCGCCGGCGTCCTCGCCGTAGGTGAGGTCGAAGTGTTCGAGCAGCTCGCGGTCTTCGTCCTCAGGGCTGACGACCTGAACGACGTAGTTCATCTCGCCGCCGAGAAGCTCCAGCGTCTCGTCGTTGACCGACTGCGTTGCTGTGACCATCTCGCCGAGATTGAACAGTGCCTGCACGAGTGCTGCGGGGTTCGCATCGATCTTGTCTGCGAAGTCGGACAGCGATGCGCCGCGAGCGAGACGGATGGTCTCGCCGTTGCCGCGAGGCAGCCTGACGCCACCGACTGCGGGAGCCTGCATGCTCTCGTACTCGGCGCGCTTTGCCCGCTTCGACTTACGGCCACGACGAACTGCTCCGCCGGGACGACCGAATGCACCTGCTGCTGCGCCGCGCTGACCGGGACGGCCACCGCCACCGGGACGACCGCGGAAACCACCTGCGGGAGCTCCTCCACCGGGAGCACCTGCACCGGCACCTGCGCCGCCGCCGGGAGCTCCGCCACCGCGGTACCCACCGCCGCCGCCACCGGGACGACCGCCGGGAGCGCCACCGGGACGGCCCGGACGACCTGCGCCGCCACCGGGCGCGGGACGAGCGGAACGAGCAGGCATTGCACCCGGGTTCGGGCGAGGAGGCATGGAGCCGGGGCTCGGACGGGGTCCGCCCTGACCTGCAGGCGGACGAGGTCCACCCTGGCCGGGAGCCGGACGGGGACCGCCCTGGCCGGGAGCCGGACGAGGTCCACCCTGGCCGGGAGCCGGACGGGGACCGCCCTGGCCGGGAGCCGGACGAGATCCACCCTGCGCCGCGGGGCGCGGAGCACCCGGACGAGGACCACTCTGGCCCGGAGCCGGACGAGGTGCCGGACGCTCAGCCGGAGCCGAGGAGTACGGGTTGTTGCCGACGCGCGGAGCCTTGGGCATCGGACGAGGTCCACCGGGCTTTGCGCCGGTCGACGGTGCCGCCGGAGCAGCTGCAGCGGGAGCTGCCGGTGCAGCGGGAGCTGCCGGAGTCGGACGAGCCGGCTTCGGAGCATTGCTGGGTGCAGCCGGCGCATTGAACGTCGGCGTGGGAACTGCCGGCGTCGTAGGAGCCGGAGCTGCGGGAGCGGACGGTGCTGCCGGAGCCGGGGCCGGAGCTGCAGCAGCCGGGGCTGCCGGTGCCGCGGGAGCGGGTGCGGCCGGCTTGGGGCCGGGACGCTGACCGGGACGCGGTGCGCCGGGCTTTGCTGCCGACGGCGACGGTGCGCCCGGCTTTGCTGCGGGCTTTGCCGCTGCGTCGCTGGACGCGGGCTTGGTTTCTGCACCACCGGCAGACGGGAAGGACTCCCGCAGACGACGTGCGACGGGCGCCTCCACTGTGGATGACGCAGACTTTACGAACTCGCCCTGCTCTTTGAGCGTTGCGAGTAGTTCCTTGCTGGTAACACCGAGTTCTTTAGCCAACTCGTGTACGCGGGCCTTGCCTGCCACTGCTCTCCTCACTGATGAGGTCGAGCAGGAGGCATCCCACAGATGTGGGTCCCACACGACCTCGGGTTATAGCCGATGGACGTTCATCGTTGGTGCTTCACGGTGTGCTCATGAGTGCTTGTGCCTGTTCTTCTCGAGAGGTACTGCTTTTGTGTGAACTGCGTCGACCAGCTGGTCGACAGCGGACGTGTCCAGATTTCCGGACACTCGCAGTGCTCTGCTGAATGCTCGGCGCCGCTCTGCCAGGCTCAGGCAACTCGGATCCAGGTGCAGCCATGCACCTCGACCGTGGAGCCTTCGCAATACGTCGGGGACAAGCAGGGAACCCTCCGGCCCCTGCCCACCAACCACGACCCTCAACAGATCGGCAGCCGACCCTTGTTCCCTGCATCCCACACACGTTCTGACCGGCGAACCGGGCGTCGCGCGCACAAAATCCGAGGACTCACGTCGAACCATCGTCTACTCTACCGTCGAACCGTCTGGAACACTGCATTCCACCGTTATCCGTTTGACGCGCCGGAGCGATCCGACGCGTCGTCGACCGGCGCCGCATCGCTTCGGATGTCGATACGCCAACCGGTCAACCGCGCAGCAAGGCGGGCATTTTGGCCCTCCTTGCCGATGGCCAGCGAGAGCTGGAAATCAGGCACGATAACCCGAGCTGCACGGGCATCGAGGTCGACAACAGTGACGGAGACCACTTTCGACGGCGAGAGTGCATTGCCCACAAATGTCGCGGGGTCCTCGTCGTAGTCGATGATGTCGATCTTCTCACCGGCAAGTTCGCTCATGACGTTGCGCACGCGCTGGCCCATGGGACCGATGCATGCGCCCTTCGCGTTGAGCCCGTGAACTCGCGAGGCAACCGCGATCTTCGAACGGTGACCCGCTTCGCGGGCAACATTGATGATCTCGACGCTGCCGTCGGCGATTTCGGGCACCTCGAGTGCGAACAGCTTGCGAACCAGGTTCGGGTGGGTGCGCGACAGCGTGATCTGCGGACCGCGGGCGCCGCGGGCGACACCGACGACGTAGCACTTGATGCGCTCGCCGTGCTCGTAGCTTTCACCCGGCACCTGCTCGGCGGGCGGAAGAAGTCCTTCGGTGCCGTGTGCGTCGCTACCGATTCGCACGACGACCATGCCACGCGAGTTCGCGCGGGTGTCCCGCTGGATAACACCGCCGACGATTTCACCTTCGTGCGTCGAATACTCGCCGAAACTGCGCTCATGCTCGGCATCGCGCAGACGCTGAAGGATCACCTGACGCGCGGTGGTGGCCGCGATCCGGCCGAAGCCCTCAGGGGTGTCGTCCCACTCGGCGCCCACCATATTTCCGTCGGAATCGGTGTCGTGAGCCATGACCCGAACCGATCCGGTCTTGAGATTGACGTCGATCCGAGCGTTCTGCTTGTGACCCTCGGTGTGTCGGTACGCCGTCAGCAGCGCGGTCTGGATCGTGGCGATCACCGTTTCGATCGGGACGCCTTTTTCGGCCTCGATCGCTCGCAACGCTGCAATGTCGATATTCACTTGTCGAACCCTTCTTCGTTATCTACGTCGTCTTCGTCTTCTTCGGAATCGAGCACCTGTGTATCGGACTCATCGAGGTCCGTATGCACTGCCCGACCCTCCGGAATTCCTCCGGCCAGTTCGAGTTCTGCCTCGCTCGGCTTCGAAAACTCGACCTGCACAACAGCTTTCTGCACGTCTGCCAGTGGTATCTCACGCACGGTCAGACCGCCGCGGCCGTTCATGACCACCGCAACCGATTCCTCACCGAGGGCACCGATGCGACCGACGACGGTCTCGCCGGCAAGATCGATGCGCGCCTTGCGCCCACGTGCCCGTCGCCAATGCCGCTCGGCCGTCAACGGCCGATCGATCCCGGGCGATGTGACCTCGAGCGTGTACGGCGCTTCCCCGATTTCCTCGAGGCTGTCGAACAACTCGGAGACGAGCCGACTGATCTCGGCCGCGGCATCGAGTTCGATACCGGCATCACTGTCGACCATGATGCGCACGGCGCTGTGCTTGCCCGCGTTCGTGACTACGACGTCCTCGACGTCGTAACCCTTGGACTGCACGAGTTCGGAGACCAGCTCGATAACCCTGTCCTTCGATGGCACCGGCATCTCGCGAACTCCTCGTTTCAGTTGTCGTCGATTCGCATCGACTCGGTGTTGTCAGTCTGTGTGACTTAGGTCTCGATGTAGCAGGTACCCAGTTGTGGGCACGCCAAAGACACCAATCGCCACACGGTCCGGCCAAGCATCCAAGAGTACCGCCCCTTCGAGATGCCTGCGACCAGACCGACCGTTACACATCACACTCGAACACGTTCGCCTGATTCGAACGAATCGCGCGCTACCTGGCACCATGGACGAGTGCTGACGCCCTTATCCACCACCTCCCACTCCCGCCGGAGTGCGCTGAAGATCGCAGGTGCGGCATCGATCGGCGCCATCGCCATCGCGGCCACAGCGTGTACTGACAACGGCTCCGCCCAGGCCGCCGTCGAAGTCGACCAGCTGACCTCGCAGGCCGATCGCGCGCGAGCGGACGCCGCCGCTGCGACCAATTCGATCGCCCTGGCACCGGAACGTGTTGCCGCCCTCACGACGATCAGCGCAGAGCGCACCGCTCACGCCGAAGCTCTCGATGCCGAGATCGCGCGAGCGGCCGGCGGGGGTGCCGGCACGACATCGACACCGCCATCATCGGCGACTGCGCCCACAGCACCCACCGGGGTCGACTCCGTGCGCACATCGCTCACGGAATCTGCTCGCAGCGCCGCCGACCTCGCCCGGACCGCATCGGGCTATCGAGCAGGACTGCTCGGTTCGATCAGCGCGGCGTGCGCCACACAGGCGGCGGTACTACTGCCATGAACTTTCTGCGCACATCGACAACCAGCGATTCAGCCGTGCTGGATGCCATCGAATCCGAGAACGCCGCAATCTTCGCTTACGGCGTCGTCGCGGCGTTTTCCAATCCGGCTCGCGTCAACGAGGTTGCCACGCACATGGCAACCCACCGGGCGCGCCGGGACGCTTTGTCCGACATTGCCGTCGACGCGGGCCTCACTCCCCCGATAGCGGCCGCCGGCTACGACATCCCGTTCCCGGTCACCGATGCCATCACGGCGGCGCAGTTGGCGGCACAGATCGAAGCCGACACCGCAACTGCCTACCGAGCGTTGATCGAACAGGCCGATTCCGACGACCTCCGCGCCTTCGGCGTCGAGGCGCTCACCGATGCGTCGATCCGCGGGGCTGGATGGAATCTCGCACTCGGGACAAGTCCGGCAACGTCGGCGTTTCCCGGCGAATAGTGCTGTGCGCCTTTATTGACCGCGGGCGGTTAACAAAGGCGCACAGCAGACTTACTTCCGACTCGGCACGAACCACGCCGCAACTACTGCGACCAGGACAAAACATCCCCCGACGCGCAGGGCAGGCGTGAGCGCTTCGCTGTAACCCAGCGGCGTCAACGCTCCACCGGCTGCCAGGAACACCGCTGTCAGGACCGCGATTCCCAATGCAACGCCGATCTCGCGCAGTGTTGCGTTGGTCGAACTGGCCGTGCCGTGATCCGGGGCGTCCATGTCGACGAGTACCGCGGTTGCATTGGGCGCGAAGGTCAGCCCCATACCGATTCCGGCCATGAGAAGTGCGGGAACGAGTGACGCGTACGTGGCGTCGGGAACGATCCGGGCAGCCAACCAGAACAACGCGCCGGCTTGCAGACCGAGACCGGTGAGTAGCAGCGGCCGCAACCCCACTTTCGGGGCGAGGAAGCCGGCGAGCGGCGCGAAGACCATCGGTGCCGCCGTCCACGGAAGCGTCCGCAGCCCGGCTTCGAACGGAGTGAATCCCATCGCGATCTGAAGGTACTGCGAGAGCAGGAACACCGCACCGAAGATGCCGATCGAGAAGGTCAGGCCGATCACGTTTGCCATCGAGAAGCTTCTGGATCGGAACAGACGCAGCGGCATGACGGGGTGCGACGTGGTTCGTTCGCGAACAATGAACAGCCCCAAGGCAATTACGGCACCAACCAGTGATGCGACAACACCGAAAGAACCCCAACCATCATCGTTGCCGTGAACGATGCCCCAGACTGCGAGGAACACGCCGAGTCCGGCCAGCGCAACACCGGCGACGTCCAACGGCTGCTTCCGCCCGGTCGATTCACCGAGTGCATACAGCGCAAGAGGAACAGCGACGATAGCCACCGGCACGTTGATCCAGAAGATCCCCTGCCACGAGAAGCCGTCGACCACAGCGCCGCCCACCACCGGGCCCATCGCGATACCGAGCCCCGACACTCCACCCCAGACGCCGATTGCCATGGCTCGCTTGGCTTCCGGAACTGCAGCCACCAGCAGAGTCAGCGACAGCGGCATGATGGCAGCAGCGCCGACGCCCTGAACGGCACGTGCAGCGATCAGCAGTCCCGCCGACGTCGACAGCGCGGAGGCGATCGACGCTGCGGTGAACAGTCCGATCCCACCCACGAACATGCGCCGCCTGCCCCAGCGATCGCCGAGCGTCGTCGCCGACAACATCAGCGTCGCAAATGCGAGCGTGTACGCGTTCATGAACCATTGCAGCTGGCTCACGGACGCATTCAGATCTTTCTCGATCACCGGCAATGCGCTGGTCATCACAAGATTGTCGAGAGTCGCCATGAACATCGGCAGGGAGGCGGCGACGATCGCTATCGCGACTGGTACTGCTCGCCTGCGGGTCCCTTCCGAACCGGATGCGGCACCGGCATTCGCCAAAACAGTCATTGCACGCCTTCGCTTAGGTATCAGTTGATTACTTATTTAAAGCTAAGTTATCAACTGATAACCTGTCAACATGTCGAGCGAAGATTCCGCCTCACCCAAGCGAAGGATGAGCGCGCCCCAGCGCCGGGCGCTTGTCCTTGCAGCAGCCACCCGGGCCTTCGCCCGCGGCGGATATTCAGGCACCAGCACAGACGCCGTCGCGAAGGAAGCCGGTGTATCGCAGCCGTACGTCGTTCGCATGTTCGGAACGAAGGCAGAGCTGTTCCGCGCAGTGTTCGCCCGAGCACTCGACGAAATCGTCCGAACCTTCACAGAAAAGCTGGAAACACTCGATGCTGAGCCCGACAAGCCCGAGTTCTGGGCCGAACTCGGTTCCGCATACGGCGAACTGATCCTGGACCGCGACCTTCTGCTCGTCATGTTGCACGGATTCGCCACCAGCACAGACGACATCGCCACCGTGTCACGATTCGCGATGTCGAAGATCTACAGCCTGGTGCGCGATCGGACCGGCTGCACCCCCGAGCAGGCTCGAATGTTCATCGCCAACGGCATGCTCATCAACAACCTGCTCGCGATGAAAGCACCGGAACACCTCGACGAGGATCCCGCGCTGGGAGAACTGTGCGCCAGCGTCTTCAGCGAGTCAGCCGCAACGACGCTCTCGGCCACCACACCGACATCCGACTCGGAAACCTGACCGGCCACTGGGATTTACGTCACATGTGTGATGGAGCGCACCATAGAGTCAGGTTCCGACACATCACGGAAAACCAGACGAAAAGGACCGACGTTGGATCTTGCACAACGCATCGACGCCCTCGAGCAGATCGAAGAGATCAAAAAGCTCAAGTACAACTACTGGCGCGCCTGTGATGCCAAGGACCCGGTCGCGTTCCGCAACAGTTTCATCAAGAGCGGCGCGTCCATCGACTACGGCCAATTGGGGGCGTTCGACGACGCGGGCCCGATGGCCGAGATATTCACGGCCGTCGCCCTGCGCAAAGTCGACGGCAACTACGCGGTACTCGACATGCACCACGGACTTCACCCGGATATCGAAATAACCTCGGAGACTTCCGCACTCGGACGGTGGACGCTGCAGTTCCGCCAGATCGACACGGTCGCTCGCACTCAGAAACTGATGACGGGCGAATACGACGACGCGTATGTGCTCGAGGACGGAGAGTGGAAGATGAGCCGCTGCCATTTCACGGAGACATGGTCGATGACCACCCCCTTGCCGGCTGAGGCGGTCCTCGCCGAGGGATCGGTGGGGAGTGAACGATGAGTGAATCAAAAGTCGCACTGGCAACCGGCGCGAGTCGCAGTGTCGGCAAAGGAATCGCATTGGCGCTGGGCAGCGACGGCTGGACCGTGTACGTGACCGCGCGAGGCGAAGTCGGCACCGACAGCCCTCTCGACGCGACGGCTGCGGAGATCACCGAGCGTGGTGGCCGAGGCATCGCCGTTCAGTGTGATCACGGCGATGATCAGCAGATCGTTGACCTCTTTGCCCGCATTGCCGACGAGCAGTCCGGGCGTCTCGATCTCCTCGTCAACAACGTGTGGGCCAACCCCGCCGGCTACGCAGGTTTCACGGATCCGTTCTGGAAGCGCCCCGTCGCCGACTGGGACTCGCTGATCGGGATCGGTTTGCGTGCGCATTACGTCGCGTCCGTGGAAGCGGCCAAGTTGATGGTTCCGCGCGGAAGCGGTGTCATCGGCAATATCTCGTCGTTCGGCAGCCGCGGCTACCTGCATTCGGTGCTGTACGGGATGTCGAAGACCGGCCTCGACAAGATGGCCGCGGACATGGCCGTCGAACTGAAGGGAACCGGCGTCACCGCCTTGTCCTTCTGGCTCGGTCTGATTCGCAACGAGCGGATGGAGGCCAGCGGAATGGAGAGCTTCGAGGGCTTCTCCTTGGCGGAGGCGGAAACTCCGGAATTCGTCGGCCAGGTCATCACGGCACTGGCCAACGATCCGGAGGTCAACTCCCGCAACGGACACACTCTGATCACAGCAGAGACTGCACTCGACTACGGAATCACCGACGCCAACGGCAAACAGCCGGCCTCACATCGTGCTGCATTCGGCGGCGGGCCGCTCTTCTGAGCCGCCAAGACCCGACGCCGTAGCGGCACCGTCAACACGCGGCGCCGCTACGCGCGCACTGTCAACACGCGGCGCCGCTACGCGCGCACTGTCAACACGCGGCGCCGCTACGCGCGCCTTGAGCGCAAGCCACGCACAACCGATGACCACAATTCCGCCTGCGACGATGGACAGCGACAATGCCTCGCCCAGGATCAATGCCGACCACGCGATGCTGAGAACCGGTTGAACCAACTGCGTCTGACTCACTGTGGAGATCGGCCCTATGGCAAGTCCGCGATACCAGGGGAAGAAGCCGAGAAACATGCTGATGACACCCAGGTAGGCAAACGCAAGCCACGAACTGGCCTCGGCGTGAACGGGCGTATTCACCATCGACACAACGGTCATGGTGGCCGTGACGGGCAGTCCGAGAATCAGCGCCCAGGCGATTGTCTGCCACGAACCGATTTCGCGGGCCAACAAAGCTCCTTCGGAGTACCCGAGCGCAGCGCAGATCACTGCCCCGACAAGCAGAAGGTCCGCGAGATGAAAGGACCCGAGCCCGCCGTTCGCGAAGGCGACGAACACTGCGACCGACATCGCGCCGGCGCCGCTCGCCCACCAAAATCCCTTGCTCGGCCGCTCCTTACCGCGAACGACGGCAAACACGGCCGTGACAGCAGGCAGTAGCCCGATCACGACAGCAGCATGACTTGCGGGTGATGTCTGCAGGGCGAAGGTGGTGAACAAGGGAAATCCGAGGACCACGCCGGCGGTCACGAGCGCAATGCGTCCCCACTGCCGAACGCTGGGGATGGCGGCGCGTGTTGCCAGCAGAATCATCGCCGCCAAGGCTCCTGCTACCACGGCGCGGCCCGCGCCGATGAAGATCGGGTCGAGGTCGCCGACGGCGATTCTGGTCAGTGGAACTGTGAACGAAAACGCCAGAACTCCCAGGAGCCCCCACCACAGACCCGATAGCGGTGCCGATTCTTCTGCGATAGCGCTACTATTGTCATTCATGTCCCACGATAGCAGTAGTCGACGGGTTGTCGACGGCCTGCGCACGCTGATCACGTCGTCGTCCGCCGGAATGCAACTCCCTTCCACCCGGACGCTGGCAGCAACTCACGGCGTCGGGCCCGTCACCGTGCAGCACGCAATCCGGCAGCTCGTCAGCGAAGGCTTGGTCGAGACCCGGCCAGGTTCTGGGAATTTCGTTGCTCGCGCCCGAACGCCTCAGATCGCCGACTATTCTTGGCAGACAACGAGTCTCGGACCGAGCCGCGTCGACGCCAATCCCATCGGATCGAGCATGCTGACGGTCACGGCAGACACGATCTCGCTGCACAGCGGCTACCCGGTGGACGAACTGCTTCCCCTTCGACAGATCCGCGGAGCACTGTCGAGGGCTGCGCGGAGCTCCCATGCAGCGCGCCGACCGCACGCCGCGGGGCTCGGAGAACTCCGCGAGTGGTTTGCCCACGAGCTCACTACCGGTGGCGCTACCACAGTTCGTGATTCCGACGTCCTGATCACACCGGGCGGACAGAGCGCGTTGTCGTCGACATTCCGGGCGCTGGCAGGTCCCGGTGATGCCATCGTGATGGAGTCACCCACGTATTGGGGGGCTATCGCCGCAGCCAAGCAAGCGGGGTTGACCGTTGTGCCCGTCGCCCGCGGGACCAACGCGCCGGATCCGGATGATCTTGCCACCGCGTTCGAACTCTCCGGGGCGCGCCTGTTCTACGCGCAACCGCATTTTGCCAACCCCACCGGAGCGCATTGGTCGGATACAGAGCGGCAATCGATCATGAAGGTTGTTCGCGATCACGGTGTGTTTGTGATCGAGGACGATTGGGCACATGATTTCGGAATCGACGCCGACGTCACTCCCCTGGCTGCGAACGACCCAGACGGTCACGTGGTCTATGTCCGGTCGCTCACCAAAAGCACGTCACCGGCGCTGCGGGTCGCGGCCGTTGTTGCGCGCGGTCCGGCGCGACGACGAATCGAAACCGATCGCACCATCGACGATCTGTACGTCTCCGGGATCCTGCAGGCGGCAGCGGTCGACGTCCTCACCCAACCGTCGTGGATTTCTCATCGGCGAACCGTTCGCGAACTACTCCGCGAACGGAGAGACCGCCTGATTCGCGAACTAGACACGCATGCACCGGAACTCACGCTCACTCACATACCCGCCGGTGGCCTCAACTTGTGGCTGCGTATGCCGGACGGTTCCGATCCCGAAGCCTTTGCAACACGGTGCCTCTCCCACGGGCTCTCGATTTCTCCTGGGGCCGAGTGGTTTCCAGCCGAACCTACCGCCGCATACATTCGCTTGAACTTCGGCGGCTCGCATCCAGATCGTTTCGCGGAAGCCGCCCGGATCCTGGCCGATCAACTCGTCTCACAATGAGGAGACCGCAGCCCTGGCCAGCCTGGCGAATGCCGCTGTAGGGTCGAATGATGGCACTCTCCGAAAATGAGCGTGAACAGTTTCTGGCCGAACCGCACGTAGCGGCACTGTCGGTGGCGAACAGCTCCGAGCGCGGTCCGTTGACGGTCCCGATCTGGTATCTCTATTCACCAGGTGGCAGTCCCTGGGTTCTCACCGGAAAAGGATCGAAAAAGGCCCAGCTCATTGAGTCTGCTGGGCACTTCTCGCTCATGGCGCAACAACTCGAGCCGACCATCCGCTACGTGAGCGTCGAAGGATCCGTCGAGAAAATCGTGCCAGGGACCGACGAGATGCTGGTCGAAGTGTCACGGCGATACTTGACCCCGGACAAGGTTGACGGATATCTCGACTTTGCTCGCTCCCAACTGGGCGAGCAGGTCGCGATCTACATGAATCCGCACACCTGGCTGTCCGCCGACCTCGGCACTCTCTAAGGCGCTCGCACGTCGACGTCGGAAGGGACGTCCACGCCTCAGACCCCTTCAAATATGTCGGAGATGCCTGGTATCAATTGCAGTGACATCTCTCACGTACCTTTCGGTCGGGTTGAAACCGATTCGACAGTAAGTGACCCCTTCCCGAGAATGGCACTGCGACCGTGACCGAAAGCCCGTATCCACCACTACAACCGTCCCAGGACGCCGCCGATACGCAACTTATCGAACAACAATCCGCCGGTTCCCCGAGCCCGAACGCAAAACGATGGCCCTGGATCGCGGCGATCATCGCCGCATTTGTCGTCGGCGGCGGGATCGGCGTTCTCAGCGGTATCGCGGGAACACCGAGCGCCGAGGAAAACCAGGCCACGATCGATGCAGCTATGTCGGAAGAACGCACGGCATTGGCAACCGCGCAGGCCGACGCCGATCGCAAGACCGCGGAGGCAGAGAAAGCCACCGACGCGGCTGCCAAGGAAACGCAAGCGGCCAAGGACGCACAGGCGGCAAACGCCAAGGACGCTGCCACTGTGACAGCACAGCTCGATCAACGTTCAGCCGATCTCGACAAGCGTGAGGCTGCTCTGACGCCGCGGGAAGTCGCCGCAGCGCGATCGACGTTTGGCAACGGACTTCACCGTGTCGGCGTTGATGTCGATCCCGGAACTTATCGGACGACCGGTGGCGGGAACTGCTATTGGGAACGTCTCTCCGGTACGTCCGGGGAATTTGACGACATCATTGCCAATGATCTGCCCACGGGTGCGTCCGTCGTGACGATCTCCGGTTCAGATGCCGCGTTCAAGAGTCAGGGTTGCGGAACCTGGAGCAAAACCTCGTAAGAAACGCTCCGGGCTCGGCGCACAGAGACAGTGCGCCGAGCCAATCGCGTCAGCTCTCGGTAAAGAACCGCACGCGGTTGATCCGATGCCCCGAGGGCTCGAATCCGAAGAGTGCGATTGCCGGTTCACCGCACACGACGACGCTTGCCGTGACGGTACGGCCGGCAGCGAGGACCTTGCCCCGGCTCACCCCGACCAGAAGGTCGTTGGCGTCAGCGGTGGACAGGTGCGTCCCGGCCGGAAGTTCGACCGGAACCGGCGGAATCCGACCGACTTTCGCGGCATCGAGGAATCGTGTTGCTGCCCGCTTTCCCTTGGACCCGACGCCGAAGATGCCGCGTGAGAATCCGAGCGCTCCCCCGATCCCCTGGTTGGAGAGCAACTGCGGCGTCAGCTTGACCGCCGCCTTGACACCGGCCGCGCCCGCAGTGGAAAGCTGGCTCAACATGGTCGCCAATTCCCAATGGGCGTACAGGGTTCCGATCTGTAACGAATCCGGCTCGCCGACCAGGTCGTAGCGCAGATGCATCGGCACGTTCAGTACTACGCCGGTCGACATTTCGGTAGCGAGACTGAGATCGCGCCACACTGTTCGGCCGCACACGATGTCGCGCTCGACATGGAACGTGATGGTGTTAGGAGCAATGAACGTGTCGTAGAAGCGCTCGATCGATGCCCGCCCGTTGTGCGGGCGCGAACCAACAGGATCGTTGACCTGACTTTCGGAGCTGAACAGCGACACCCACGCCGAACGATCATGTGCACCCACAGCTTTGGGAGATCCCTCGACCACCGCCATCAACTGATCGCGGGTTGCCGGCGCGCTCATGCGCGCATCTCGTATGCGCCGTCGTAGGCCTTGACCTGCTGCCACACGCGATCGAAGCGCTCACCGTCGACGACAGGTTTGCGCACAGCTGCCAACGCCCAGGCCTGCTGCTCGGGCGTCGACGACGGTTTCCCATGCAGCGCAATCGCATAGCCGGAGAAGTCGCGAATCTGGAAGTCGAAGATCTGATCCACGACATCGGCGTCGAGTCCGGTGATCTCGGCTTGCTCGAGGATCAGATGCCCGTACACGACGAGCGAGAACAGATGCCCGACGTTGAGCATGAAGTCGAGATCCTTTTGCTGCGCTGCATCCGGCGCCGCGGAGGTCAGCAGTTCGGTCAACGCGATAGCCTGCTCGTAGAAGCGGGCGACATTCGGGATTCCGGAGTGCTTCTCGTACACCGGCTTCCACTCGTGGAATCTGATCTTTGCCGCCCCGCGAGTCGGTCCCTGATTCCAGAAGAACTCGTCGTCAGCGGCGTCGTCTCGCGTGGCGATGACGGGGAACTCTGCCGGATTGAAGAGATAGTTGGGCAGGAACTTGAGGATCAAGCCCACATTGACGTGAACGGTGCCTTCGAGCTTGGGCAGTGTGCCGATCACCTGCGCGGCCTCCCGGAAGTACGTGGACTTCTCGTAACCCTTGGCCGCGATCACGTCGTGCAGGAGTCCGACAACACGCTCACCTTCGGAGGTGACCTTCGCTTTGGTCATGGGGTTGAACAGCAGGTAGCGACGGTCATCGAGACTCGCACTGCGGAAATAGTCGACGGCCCGCGCACTGAACTGCTTCATCGCAACCAGTCGCGAGTACGCGTCGACAAATGCCGCGCGGACGTGAGCGAAATCCGTAACGGGATTTCCGTACAGAATCCGGTTCTGCGCGTGAGTGATTGCCTCGAAGAACGCGTGTTCGCTGATTCCGATCGAGCCGGTGCAGAGGTTGAACTTTCCGACGTTCACGGTGTTGAGCGCTGCCTCGAACGCCGCGACACCGGTGTGCAGGATGTCTTCCTCTCGGACCGGGTAGTCCTCCAACCGGAAGTTGCTGACGTACATCTGACCTCGGAGGACATTGTCGACGAGGTGGTAGTTCGGGTGCGCGCTGTCCGCAACGAAGAACACATACCCCTCGGGACCGTCAACGTCCGTGCGACGACCGAACACCGACACCATCCCGGCGACGTTGCCGTTGCCGATGTAGTACTTCTCGCCGCTGGCCCGGAAGGCAACATCGCCGTCGGCGGGGGTCAGGAGCATGTCGGTGGAGTAGACGTCGGCGCCATGGTCACGCTCGGAGAGTCCGAATGCCATAACTCCACCGTCGGCAAGTTCCTGCGCGGCACGCTTTTTTGCGGCCTCGTTCTCGCTCATCCAGATCGGTCCGAGTCCGAGAATCGTGACCTGCCACGCGTACCAGTACGCCAGTCCGTAAAAGCCGAAGATTTCACTCAGTGCGGCGTTGCGGGAACCGTCCCAGCGACGGTTCTCGTCGCCATCGGCAAAAGCGGCCGGAGTCTGGAACGTCGAGAACAACTTCTCCTTCTTCACGAAGTCGAGGAAGTCCGACACCCAGACAGCGTCGAGGTCGTCCTGCAGGAGCTGCTTCTTGCCGCGGTTTTCGAACCACTCGACTGTTGCCAGCAGCAGCCTGCGAGTCTCGGGATCGAATCGGGCAAAATCTTCGGTGTGGGGGTTGAACAGCAATCCGTCGGTGTCAGACACGTCATACCTTTCGTCGATACCGTAAACCTACCAGCGAGTAACTTAGGTTGGGAAGGGTTCACGAAGCCGGTGCGGTTCTGCGCGACGGCCATAGATCCGCGGGATTCCACACCCCCGCCCGAGCACGCGTCAGCGGATAACACGCCACGCCGAGCAATAACGCGGACATATGCCCGACCGCCGTGAACGTGGCGGCAAAGATCAAGGGCACAGCATAGAAAACCAGTGCCCCCGTGATGTAGACGTATCGCCACGGCTTCGCAATCAGATAGACCAGAACGCCGACAACTCCGGCCAACCCGTAGCTGACACCGACATCGAGCGTGTTGACGGCCGACTGCGCAACATAACCGTGCCGAATACCTTCGTAGAGAACACCTTCACTGATGTACGTGGCTCCGACGTGAGCAATGACCACAACGCACAACCACCGCCACGTCCCGAGCCACCGCTCTGCCGTGGCATGAAAAGTCGTGAACAGAACGAGATACCCCAGCCAGCCGCCACCTTCGAGCCAGAACGCGCTGGAAAACAGAACGCGGATCGGATCTTCGGAAAGATGATGAAGGTTGGTCGAACGCCTACCGAGAAAGTGTTCCTGAACATTGTCCGGGAGGTGCCGCAGGAACAACGTGGTGAAGAGAAGGGCCAACAGCCAGATATACGTGCCGGGCGCGCTCCGCACCCACTGCCATACCGTCTTCGCTGCCCCCAGCATCCTCACCGCTTCGAGTCTGCGCTCACTCGTTGACTACTGCAACGGCGAACCCGTCCCACCCCTTCGATCCGACGGTCTGGATCGCGGTGCCGTCGAGTCGCGGTTCAGCCGCGATCATCTCGAGAACGGCACGACTGGCCTTGACCCGCTCGTCGTCGATGTCCGGATTCGAGACGTGTCCCCCACGCACGACGTTATCGACGACGATGACAGTGCCCGGGTGCGACAGCGCTAGCGCCCATCGCACGTATTCGCTGTTGTTTTCCTTGTCCGCGTCGATGAACACCAGGTCGAATGGCCCGAGTTCTTCCTTCGCGATCAACGGCAAGCTATCGAGGGCAGCGCCGACGCGGATGTCGACCCGATCGGCAAGTCCGGCGCGTTCGATGTTGGCGCGCGCGACCTCGGCGTGTGCCGGCTCGAATTCCAGACTGATGACGCGGCCGGACGGTCCGACCGCGCGGGCCAGCCAGATGGTGCTGTAGCCGCCGAGAGTTCCGATTTCGAGAACGTTGCGCGCCAAGCACATTCGAGCATAAAGATGCAGGAGTTTGCCTTGGTTCGGCGCTACGTCGATAGGCGGCAAACCGGCCGCGGTATTGGCGGCGAGTGCCGCGTCGAGGACCGGATCTTCACCTACCAACGTGGAGACAAGGTAACCGTCGACTTCTGCCCAATCCGGTTCGCGTTCCATAGCCACGATTGTGGCAGAAAAGAAGGGCCGCCGCAGACACCTCGAATGGTGTCTGCGGCGGCCCGCACATCTTTCGGATCAGCCGCGAACTGCGGCGATGATCTCCTCGATTGCCGAATCGGCGTCGATTTCGCGGCTTTCGCCGGTGAAACGGTCGCGGATTTCGACCTTGCCGTCAGCCCAACCACGGCCGACGACAACGATCAACGGAACACCGATCAGCTCGGAGTCCTTGAACTTCACGCCCGGCGATGCCTTGCGGTCGTCGAGGATGACTTCGAGTCCGGCGCGGTCGAGTTGCGCTGCGAGTCCTTCGGCGCCTTCGCGAGCGGTCTCGTCCTTGTTCGCGATGACGAGGTAGACGTCGGCCGGTGAGACCTCGGCGGGCCAGCGCAGGCCCTTCTCGTCGTGATGCTGCTCGGCGATGACGGCAACGAGGCGCGAGACGCCGACGCCGTACGAACCCATGGTCGGGCGAACCGGCTTGCCGTTTTCGGCGAGGACGTTCACGTCGAACACGTCGGTGTACTTGCGTCCGAGCTGGAAGACGTGACCGATTTCGATACCGCGGGCGGAGACCAGCGTGCCGGCTCCGTCCGGGGACGCGTCGCCGTCGCGAACCTCGGCAGCTTCGATGGTTCCGTTTGGCGTGAAATCGCGACCGGCAACGAGGCCGACAACGTGCTTGCCGTCTTCGTCGGCACCCGTGATCCAGCTGGTGCCGTCGACGACGCGCGGATCGACGAGGTAGCGAACACCGTTGGCCTGCAGCGCCTTCGGGCCGATGTAGCCCTTGGCCAGGAACGGGTTGTTCTTGAAGTCGGTCTCCGTGATCATGACGAACTCGGCAGGCTCGAGTGAAGCTTCGAGTCGCTTCTCGTCGACCTCACGGTCGCCGGGGATGCCGATGCCGAGGAGTTCCCATTCACCACCGGGCAGACGGGTCTTGACCATGATGTTCTTGAGGGTGTCGGCAGCGCTGATCGTGCGACCGAGGTCGGCACCGTTCGCCCAGTCCACCAAGGTGTCGATGGTGGGCGTGTTCGCGGTGTCGTAGACCTTGGCCTCGGGCAGGCCGTCGAACGGAATGGCCTCGGGCACAACAGTCTTGACGGCCTCGACATTTGCGGCGTAACCGGATTCGAGGCAGCGCACGTAGGTGTCTTCGCCGATCTCGCTCTCGGCAAGGAACTCCTCGGACGCACTGCCGCCCATGGCACCAGAGGTCGCCGAGACGATGACGTACTTGACGCCCAGACGCGTGAAGATCTTCTCGTACGCGTCGCGGTGCGCCTGGTACGACGCCGTCAGTCCCTCGTCGGTGAGGTCGAAGGAGTACGAGTCCTTCATGACGAACTCGCGGCCACGCAGAATGCCGGCACGCGGACGCTCTTCGTCGCGGTACTTGGTCTGCACCTGGTACAGGGTGACCGGGAAGTCCTTGTAGGAGTTGTACTCACCCTTGACCGTCAGAGCAAAAAGCTCCTCGTGGGTCGGGCCGAGCATGTAGTCGTTGCCCTTGCGGTCCTTGAGACGGAAGAGTCCGGCGCCGTATTCGGTCCAGCGGTTCGACGCCTCGTACGGCTCGCGCGGCAGCAACGCGGGCAGCAGGATTTCCTGGCCACCCATCGCATTCATCTCTTCACGGACAACGCGCTCTACCTCGCGCAGCACCCGCAATCCCAGCGGCAACCACGAGTAGACGCCTGGAGCGATACGACGCACGTAGCCGGCGCGAACCAGCAGTTTGTGGCTGGCAACTTCGGCGTCCGAGGGATCGTCACGCAGGGTACGCAGGAACAGGTGGGACAGACGGGTAATCACGAGGTATAAGGATAGTCGGCGCTGTACCTCGGACGGGCGTCGGTACGGTATCGGGGTGCTTGTATTGCTGCCTCCCTCAGAAACCAAGTCCGACGGCGGCAAGGATGCGCCCCTCGATCTGGCTGAACTGTCGATGCCCCAGTTGACCGAAACGCGCGAATTGCTGGTGCAGACGCTTGTCGATCTGGCCGCCGACGTCGACGCCTCGTGCCAGGCTCTGGGGCTCGGACCGACCCAGGCGGACGAGGTGGAACGCAACGCCAAACTGTGGGTCTCGGCAACCCGCCCCGCACTTCAGCGCTACACCGGCGTGCTGTTCGACGCCCTTGACGCGAAGTCGTTCACGCGCGCTCAGAAGGCCAAGGCACTCGACCGGATCGCGATCGGTTCCGCCCTCTTCGGCGCGGTCCGCGCCGGTGATCTGATTCCCGCCTACCGCCTCTCCGGCGGGTCCAAGCTGCCCGGCATGGGGACACTGCGATCACTGTGGAAGCCGGAACTGCCGAAGGCCTTGGCCGCCGAGGCCGACGGACTTGTCATCGACTTGCGATCGGGCACTTACCAAGACCTCGGACCGGTTCCGGACGCGCTGATCGCAACGGTCCTCACCGAGAAGCCGGACGGAACCCGCACGGTGGTCAGTCACTTCAACAAACACCACAAGGGTCTGCTGGCGCGGGCGCTCGTGGTCTCACGCGCCGAACCGAGTGACATCAAGGGAGTTGCCCGAGTGGCGTCGAAGGCGGGCCTGCGCGTGGAAATCGCGTCGGAGCGCGAATTGATCATCCTGACGGATTGACAGCTCCCGCGATCAAGTGCCACAGAAGGTTTGGAATGTTTCACTGAAAGACTCCGGGGCCGCCTCGGTGTAGTCGGACCACTCCTCGCGTCGGTCGAACGGATGCGTGACTACCTCCAACAGCTTCTCGAAGGGAACGAGATCGCCGTCGGTCGCGGCACGCAAGGCGGCATCTAGCTGATGATTACGCGGAATGTAGAGCGGGTTGACGCGGTCCATCGCGCTCGCGGTCTCCACGGCATCGCGTCCCTGTTCCGTCAGAGCGCCGTGCCACCGCTGCAACCATGGCTCGATGTGCTCCCGTGGCACGAGGTCGTCGATGGGCTCCGAATTTCCGCGCAGTTCGTCCGCGAGAGCACGGAAAGTGCCCGTCCAATCGGCACCGTGTTGCGCCAACAACGTCAGCAGATCGTCGACAAGCCCTCGATCGACAATCGGATGGACCAGACCGAGCTTTGCCGCCATACCGGCCGCGTAGTGGCTCTCGTAGCGCTCGTCGAAGGTGTCGAGAATTGCCGACGCCACGGAAATCGCATCGTCGGGTGTGGAATCGATCAGCGTCAACAGTGTTTCTGCGAAGCGCGCCAGATTCCACTTCAGGACGGTGGGCTGATTGCCGAACGCATAGCGGCCGCCGCCGTCGATCGAGCTGAACACTGCCGACGGATCGAACGCGTCGAGGAAGGCACAGGGACCGTAATCGATGGTCTCCCCCGAGATGGTCGTGTTGTCGGTGTTCATCACCCCGTGTACAAAACCGGTGAGCATCCACCTCGCCACCAGTGACGCCTGCGCCTCGACCACCGCCTCGAGGAACCTCAGGTAGCGATTGTTCGCCCCCGTCGCCGGTAGTTCGGTCAACTCCGGATAGTGGCGGGCGATCGCGTAGTCGGCGAGCGGCTGCAAGATCTCACCTTGCCTGGCCGCGAACTCGAAGGTTCCCACTCGAAGGTGACTGGATGCGACCCGCGCAAGCACGGCACCGGGTTCGGCACCGCTGCGGCGAACGTCCCGACCCGTCGCCACCACCGACAGCGCGCGCGTCGTGGGGATACCGAGCGCATACATCGCCTCACTGACCAGGTATTCGCGCAGCATCGGCCCGACAACCGCATACCCGTCACCGCCACGCGAGAACGGCGTGCGCCCCGAGCCCTTGAGATGGAGATCCACACGCCGACCGTCGCTGGTCAGGAGTTCACCGAGCAGCAATGCCCGACCGTCCCCGAGAATCGGTGCGTATCCACCGAACTGATGACCCGCATACGCCATCGCCACCGGTTTGGCCCCGACCGGCGCTGTCGACCCGGACAGGACGCCAACCCCGTCCACACTTCGCAGACCTTCTACGTCCAACTGCAACGACGCAGCCAGCGGCTCGTTCACGACGAGCAACTGCGGATCAGGCGCAGCGGCACCTTGCCACGGCACTGTCAATGCGCTCAACTCGTCAGCGAAAGTGCTCTCGAGGCCGGCCACGGTGGTGGCCGTGCCTGCTGTGGAATCCTGGATTGCTGCCATCACACGAGAGTAGTCACCGTGAGACAACCCCTCGATCAGCCCTGGTCGATGTACGACTCGAGGTGATCGCGCTCGCTTTGCAACTCGTCGATCCGACTCTTGACGACGTCGCCGATGCTGACGATTCCCAGCAGCTCCCCGTCTTCGATGACCGGCAGGTGGCGGATGCGTCGTTCGGTCATGATCGCGGCGATGCTGTCCACGGAATCAGCCGGCACGCACGTGTACATCAGCGCTGTCATCACCTCGGACACTTCGATGGCCAGCAGTTCAGGACCCCGCTCATGCAAGCGCCGCACGACATCGCGCTCGGAGATGATTCCGACAACAGCGTCACCGTCGAGGACGACCATGGCACCGATGTTGTGGCGGGCAAGATCGCACAGCAACGCGTTGACGGTGGTATGAGCGTTGATGGTGACGATGCTGTTGCCCTTGTTGCGCAAGATATCCGCGATCCGCATCACGGCACTCCGATCCGTCGGGAAGCTCGGCCCTCAGTTAGATCGTATCCAGACGCGACGCACAAAAACAGGGCTGATCAGCTGATTCCCTGAGCTGCCTTCTCCGCAGCCTGCGCCTGGGCCACCTGGGCGGGGGTGAATCTGATGCACACGGCCGCAATGCCGGCGAGAACCGCGCAGATCGCGCAGCCGACAAGAGCAAAGGTGTATCCCTCGCCGAGGGCGATCAACTGGGTCGGATTCATATCGGCTGCCTTACCCGAAATGCCGCCGAGCGAGAGAGTTTTCGACGTCGCCATCGCGCCGATGACCGACAGCGCGAGCGGGCCGCCGAGCGTCTGAGCAACTTGGGAGATGGCCGTCAACGGGCCGATCTCCGTCTCGGGAACGCCGGCGATCGCGCACAGCGGCAGCGGCACCATCGCCAGTCCGATACCGAATCCGATGCCGATGACGGGGACAAAAAGATTGGCAAGGTACGTGGAACTGGAGTCGAGGGTGGAGCCGTAGAGAAGTCCGACGATCATGATCAGTACACCGGTCAGCACGAGCCATCGGGGTTGAACACGGACCGCCAGCTTCGACGCGACAGTTGCTGCCGCGCCCAAACCGATGGCAAACGGGATGAATGCCAAACCTGCGCGCAGCGGCGAGTACTCCATGATGTCCTGCACGAAGAGCGCAACAAACGCGGTCATGCTGAACATCGCGCCACCGACGAAGAAGATCGCCAGGAACGTCGCAACGCGGTTCCGGTCGGCGAACAACGAGAACGGGAGCAACGGATTCCGGGCGGTGCGTTCCACGAACAGAAACGCTCCGAGAGCGATCAGTCCGGCAACCAACGCACCGATAACGGCGACGCTCCCCCAGCCCATTTCCGGGCCTTCGGTCAATGCAAAAACAATGCCGGTGCAGCCGAGCGTGGCAAGAATCGCGCCGGGCACATCCAGAGCGAGTCGAGTCTGCGTTGTTTCGCGCAGTGCTCGAAATGCCATACCCACGAGCACGATTCCGATAGGAACGTTGATGAGGAAGATCAATCGCCAGGACACCTCGGTGAGCGCACCACCGATGATCAGTCCGGCAATCGATCCGACGCCCGTCATCGCGGCAAAAATTGCGATGGCCTGATTTCTCGCCGGTCCGGCCGCAAACGTCGTGGCAACCAGGGCAAAGGCCGTCGGCGATGCGACGGCCGCGCCAACTCCTTGCAGCGCCCGCGCCGCGATCAGCATGCCCTCGTTGAGCGCCAGGCCGCACAGCAGCGACGCGACGGTGAACAGCGAGACGCCCGCGATGAACATTTTCTTGCGGCCGTACGCGTCACCGAGTCGGCCACCGAGCAACATGAGCCCGCCGAACGCCAGGGCATACGACGTCAGCACCCAGTTTCGGCCGCTGTCACTGAGCCCGAGATCAGCTTGCAGTGGCGCGAGCGCAAGGTTGGCGACGGTGCCGTCGAGCACCACCATCATCTGCAAACCGCTCAGGACGATAATGGCGAGACCGATGACTCGGGTCGCTACCGGAGCATTGACCGCTGGGGCCGCGGACTGAGCGGTTTCAGATTTTGGGGAATCAGACACAAGACTTCACGTTACCCAGCGTTGACGGAAAAGCCCGCCACCGGTCCGATCACGATGATGGCCGGAGGCTTGATCTCTTCATCCTTGACGCGCTGAGCGACGGTCGCCAGATCGGCCCGCACCTCACGTTGCGTACGCAGTGTGCCCTCCTGGATCACAGTGACCGGAGTGCTCGCGGCTCGCCCACCTTCGATGAGTGCAGCCGCGAACTGATCGATGCGTTCGACGGCCATGAGCAGCACGATCGTGCCGCGCAGCTTCGCCAAAGCCGACCAGTCGACCAGCGAATCCGGATGATCGGGAGCAACGTGCCCACTCACGACGACAAACTCGTGAGTGACACCGCGATGCGTGACGGGAATACCGGCTGCCGACGGCACGGAAATCGCGCTCGTGATTCCGGGCACTACCGTCACCGGCACACCCGCTGCGGCACACGCCTCGAGTTCTTCGTAGCCACGACCGAAGACGTAAGGGTCGCCGCCCTTGAGCCGCACGACAAACTTTCCGGCCTTCGCGTTGTCGATCAGCGCCGCGTTGATGGCTTCCTGTGCCATGGCCCGGCCGTACGGAATCTTCGCGGCGTCGATGACCTCGACGTCGGGTCCGAGCTCGGCCAGCAACTCCGGCGGCGCCAGGCGATCGGCAACAACAACGTCGGCGCGGGCCAGCAATCGTCGACCGCGCACGGTGATCAGATCCGGGTCGCCGGGGCCACCGCCGACCAGTGCCACGCCGGGCGCTGCCGGTTCTGCCGTATCCGCGAGGACACCGGACTGCAGTCCTTCGACCACGGCGGTACGGACGGCTGCCGAACGACGATGATCGCCGCCGGCCAGGATGCCGATGCTCATACCGTCGTACTCGGCGCTGGCGGGCGTGACGGCGGTGCCGTGCTTGGCGTTGTCGGCGCGCACACAGAAGATGCGACGACGCTCGGCCTCCGCGACGATTGCCGCGTTGGTTTCGGGCTCGTCGGTCGACGCGATGGCGTACCAGGCACCCTCGAGGTCACCTTCCTGGTACGGACGCAGCTCGACTGTGATCTGTCCTGCCGTTGCCATGCCCTCGACTGCCGGCGTGACCTCACGACTGATCACGTGAACTGCTGCGCCCGACGCGACCAGCAGGCCGAGGCGGCGCTGAGCGACCGTCCCGCCGCCGAATACGACAACGCGTCGATCGGTCAGGTTGAGTCCGACCAGGTAGTTGGTCTCGTCTGCGGTGGGCTCGCTCACTCGCACTCCATTTCATCGTCGATCTTTGTGCTCGCTGGGGGAACTTTACTGGCCACGGCGACGGTCACCGCACCGGTCGAGGTCTTACCCACCGCCAGAGGTCCGTGACCGGATGCCAGGATCGCTGCCGCCTCCGCAACGCTGGCGGTACCCACAGCCTGGTGGACGCGCGATGACGGTGACGGCACGGGCACGGCTGCAAGTTCTTCCGCGGTATACGCCGTGACGTCGACTGCAAGGATCTTCGCGGCATCGATCAGTGCCGGGGCGCAGGCTCTCCCGACGGAAGTGGCAAGGCCAACGACTGTCGAGTCCTGCGGCGCGGCGCCTCGCACGGCGTCGACGATCTCGGCAGCGGTGGCCGACGTCGTGAATCCGACGCCGACGTATACCTCAGGCACGAGCAGCCTCGACAAAAGTGGCAATCGAACTCGGCCGGCCGGCCGGATGCGTGTGGAGATACGACGCGTGAACTCCGCCGCGAACAAATCCCTCGCGCACTGCGCCGCCGTCCCACGGTCGCCAACCCCACGCGCTCGCGCATCCGTCGGCGTCGGCACTGACGAGAGAGGTGCGGTGAAATTCGTGTCCGGCGACACGCGAACCCGCCTCGAAAAGGCTCGAGTCACTCAACGCCACCGCTTCGCGATAGCCGAGTGTGAGTCGTTTCCCGAAAACTGCGTCGACGCCGACAACTCCGGCCATCGCATGACCGTCGAGGCTGCGGGCGAGGTAGAGCAGTCCGGCGCACTCCGCGTGGATGGGCGCACCGCCGTCAGCCAATTCTCGTACTTGCGCCAGCAGAGCAGTGTTCGACGCCAGGTCAACAGCATGCTCCTCCGGAAATCCGCCGGGAAGTACCAAAGCGGCAGTACCGGAGGGCAATTCGTCGCGCAGCGGATCGAATACCTGCACATCCGCGCCGGCGGCGGTGAGAAGCTCACGATGTTCGGCGTATCCGAAGGTGAAAGCCGGTCCGCCCGCCATCGCCACCACAGGCCGCGAGCCGGGACGCTCCCCCACCTCCTGCACCGGATTCCAGGCAGGTGCACCAACATTCGACGCGGCCAGAGCGCGCACGGAGCTGAGATCGACGTGAGTTGCGATCAACTCCGACATCGCGTCTACCGCGGCGACTGCCGCGGTGCCGTGCTCGGCAGCCGGGATCAACCCCAGGTGACGTGACGGCACCTCCAACTCGGCCAGGCGCGGCACAACTCCGAGTACCGGTATCCCGACCTTGTCGCACGCGTGGCGCAGAACCTGCTCGTGCCGGGCACTGCCGACGCGGTTGAGGATGACGCCGCCGATCCGCACGCTCGAGTCGTAGGTGGCAAATCCGTGCAACACAGCGGCCAGGCTCTGACTGTGGCCGCGGGCGTCGATGACCAGAACAACCGGTGCGCCCAGAACCGCGGCCACCTGCGCCGTCGACCCTTCCGCCGATGCCTGCACATTGGCTTCGTCGATCTTGCCGTCGAACAGGCCCATGACGCCTTCGACCACGGCGATATCGCAGTCGGCGGTGCCGTGCTGATAGAGCGGCGCTATGCGTTCTTCGCCGACAAGGACCGTGTCGAGATTACGTCCCGGCCTTCCCGCCGCGAGTCCGTGATAGCCGGGGTCGATGTAATCCGGGCCCACCTTGAACGGTGCCACACTGCTACCGGAGCGCCGGAGAGCACCGATCAGCCCCGTTGCCACCGTGGTCTTTCCGCTACCCGATGCGGGTGCGGCGATAACTACGGCCGGCGTGGACGAACTCACCATTCGATGCCTCGCTGGCCCTTTCGGCCGGCGTCCATCGGGTGCTTGATCTTGGTCATCTCGGTCACCAGGTCGGCTGCGTCGATCAACGCCTGCGGCGCGTCCCGCCCGGTGATCACCACATGCTGATTTCCCGGTCGATCGCGCAACGTCTGCACAACCTCGTCGACGTCGACCCATCCCCACTTGAGCGGGTAGGTGAACTCGTCGAGGACGTAGAAGCGGTGCGTTTCGTCGGCGAGGCGCCTGGCGATCTCCTGCCATCCCTCCGCTGCAGCAGCGGCGTGATCTTCCTCGCTGCCGGCCTTACGAGTCCAGGACCAGCCCTCTCCCATCTTGTGCCACTGCACCGGGCCACCGACGCCACTCTCGTCGTGCAGGTTTCCGAGTGCGCGGAACGCGGCTTCTTCGCCGACTTTCCACTTTGCGCTCTTCACGAACTGGAAGACGCCGATGTCGAATCCCTGGTTCCAGGCGCGCAGTGCCATCCCGAACGCGGCGGTGGACTTGCCCTTGCCAGGTCCGGTGTGGACGGCAAGCACCGGCGCGTTACGACGCTGGCGTGTGGTCAAGCCGTCGTCGGGAACAGTATCGGGAACGCCTTTAGGCATGGTGATCTCCTGAAATGAAAACGTTAGGCTGCGGCGCGGACGACACCCGCGACCTGCTGCGCTGACAATTCGGCAAGACGGACGCATCCGCCTCGTAGTTCTCGGGCCAATTCTGCGGCCAATCCCAAACGGACAAGCCCGGTTTCGCAGTCCACCACGATCGAGGCAACCGATGCGTCGGCGAGCAGGTGCGCGGCGACACGCGCGCGGTGCAGCGCGTCCTTGCCGCCGGTGGCACGGCCGTCGGTCAACGCAACCATGAGTGCGCGGCGCTGCGGATCCCGGAGCCGTTCGCGCAGAATCACCTCACGGGCACGCAAGAATCCTTCTGCGAGTGGCGATTTGCCACCGGTTCGCATGGATTGCAACCGGCGAACCGCGATGTCCACGGATGACGTCGGCGGCAGAACCAGTTCGGCTTCGCGGCCCCGGACGGTGATGACGGCCACCTTGTCGCGGCGCTGATAGGCGTCGCGGAGCAGCGAGACCACGGCGCCGGTCACCGCGGAAAGTCGGTCGCGCGCCGCCATCGACCCCGACGCGTCCACCACGAACACGATCAGATTGCCTTCGCGCCCTTCACGAATGGCGCCGCGCAGATCAGCCGGCGCCAATCGCAGACGGCCCGCCGTGCGGCCACGCGCAACCTGCGATTCCGCAGCGGCAAACACTGTGCTCGTCAGGTGCAGACCGTGCCCGCGATCGGTGGTCGACCGCACGACGCGTCCACGTGACGACGTGGATCGTGAACGCCGGCCGGGCGCACCTTCCCCGACGCCGGGAACTTCGAGAAGTTTGGCCTTGAACTGGCTACTCGGCGGGGCGGACGGCCGATCGGTGGCGCGCACTCCCCCACCCGGACCGTCCGGATCATCCTGCGGCCCGTCATCGTCCGGGCCGTCGTCATCCGGGCCCCCGTCTTCGGGTTCGCCGCCCTCGGGTTCGCCGCTGCCTGATTCGGGCTCAGGATTCTCGGGCGGTTCCGGCTCGCCGGCCCGAGCATCCTCGTCGGCCCGATGCATCGCATCGTCGAGTTGCTGCTGATCGAGGCCCGGCTCGTCGAAGGGATCGCGTCGGCGGCGATGCGGCAGAGTCAATTCCGCCGCGACTCGTACGTCTTCCTCGGTGACCTCGGTCCCACCACGCCACGCAGCATGAGCGGTAGCAGTACGCGCGAGGACAAGATCGGCGCGCATACCGTCGACGTCGAAGGACGCGCACAACGACGCAATCCGCCGCAGTTCTCGGTTGCTCAGCTCCACGTCCTCCAGTCGGATACGCGCAGAAAGGATTTCGGCGGCCAATTCCTGATCGGCCGGGGCGTAGCGGTCGGCAAACGCCTGCGGATCGCGTTCGTAGTCGAGGCGTCGGCGCACTACCTCCATCCGCACATCCACGTCGCGAGATGCGGACACGTCCACTGCAAGACCAAAACGATCCAGGAGCTGTGGACGCAGTTCTCCCTCTTCGGGATTCATCGTTCCGACGAGGACGAACTTCGCGGCGTGTGAGTGCGAAATCCCGTCCCGCTCGACATGCACTCGACCCATCGCGGCTGCGTCGAGAAGAACGTCAACCAGATGATCGTGGAGAAGGTTCACCTCGTCGACGTACAGAACACCCTGATGCGCCGCGGCCAGCAGTCCGGGCTGGAAGGCGCGCTCACCGTCGCGCAATACCTTTTCGAGGTCGATCGAGCCGATGACACGGTCTTCCGTTGCCCCGACGGGCAGTTCGACCAGCCTGGCGGGACGTCTCACACCGGCGTCGTCGACGGCCGGCAGCAAAGCCGTCAAGGCGCGCACGACGGTGGATTTTGCCGTGCCCTTTTCGCCGCGAACCAGTACGCCACCGATTCCGGGGTGTACCGCGCAGAGGATCAACGCCAACCGCAGTTGGTCCTGGCCCACCACCGCGCTGAACGGGAAACCCGCCACCGCCGCCTGATCGTCTTCTACCCGCACGTCGACATCCCTCCACCTCTCGGTTTCCTCGCCGAGAACTTGGCTTCATCCGAATGTCGCGGCAATCTGGCTGAGATCTCGGGAGATCTTTACAGTGGCGGGACCGCACCTGAATCGAACAGGACTTCCCCGCGAGCATTCGGTATCGAAAAAACCCTAGTCGGCCCACAATTGTGTGAGCCGACTGGGTCTAGTGCATCAATGATTCAGCTGGCCAGCACGAACGGCTCGCCGCCACCGCGGCGCATCGGGGTGTGCGGAATACCGTCCTCGACAAACTCTTCGCCGTCAGCCTTGAAGCCGTGCTTGCTGTACATGTCGACCAGATAGGTCTGGGCATTGATGCGGCACGGCGCCTCGCCCACTTCTGCCAGTGCAGCTTGCAACAATCGCGTCGTGTGGCCCTGTCCGCGTGCCGCGTGCGACGTGCAGAGTCGACCGATGCGGAAGCTCTTCTTACCGTCGTCGTGCTCTTCGAGGAGGCGGAGTGTGCACACCACTTCGCCGTCCTGCTCCAGCCAGAAGTGGCGGGTTTCCGTCAGCAGGTCCCGCCCGTCCAACTCGGGGTACGGGCAGGCCTGCTCGACGACAAATACTTCTACCCGAAGCTTCAACAACTCGTAGAAAGTCTTGTTGTCGAGGTCGAGTGCCCATGAACGCTTCAATGCTGCTGTTGCCGTCATGGGTGCGACTATCACACAGTTGCAGCGGTTTCCGCGACCGGAAGGGAAACAGTTGATGACGCGGAATCGAGCTCGAGCACCTTCGAGGACCAATCCCAGACCTGGTTGAAAAGTCCCTCGTTGTCGGTGAGCTTGACGCCGATGGACGGAACCATCTCGCGCAGCTTGCCCTTCCAGCCCTGGAATTCGGTCGGGAAGCAGCGCTCGAGGACGTCGAGCATCGCGGGAACAGCCGTCGACGCGCCGGGAGAGGCACCGAGCAGGCCGGCGATCGAGCCGTCCTCGGCAGCCACGACAGCGGTACCGAATTCGAGGACGCCGCCCTTGCCCTTGGCCCGGCGAATCACCTGGACGCGCTGACCTGCGGTGATGAGCTCCCAGTCCTTGGTCTCGGCCTTGGGTGCAAATTCACGCAGATCCCAGATACGTCCGGTTTCACTCTTGGTGAGCTCGCTGACCAGGTACTTGACCAGGCCGAGTTCGCTGACGCCGACGCCGAGCATCGAGAGGATGTTGTTGGGCTTGACCGAACCGGGCAGGTCCGTGACACGACCCTGCTTGAGGAACTTGGGTGACCAGCCGGCGTACGGTCCGAACAGCAGGCCCGGCTTGTTGCCGATGACACGCGTGTCGAGGTGCGGAACCGACATGGGCGGAGCGCCGACGGCAGCTTTGCCGTAGACCTTGGCGCTGTGCTGGTCGATCAAGTCGGGGTTGGTGCACCGCAGGAACGCGCCGCTGACGGGGAATCCGCCGAAGCCCTTGGCTTCCTTGATGCCCGACTTCTGCAGCAGATGCAGAGCGCCACCACCGGCGCCGACGAAGACGAATCGTGAACGCACGACGCGCTTTTCACCGGTGCGACGGTTGGTGACCTTGACGGTCCACGTCTTGTCGGAGTTCTGCGTGAGGTTGGTGACCTCGTGACCGAAGTACATGTTGCCGCCGGTCTTGCCGATGTAGCCGACGAGCTGCTTGGTGAGCGCTCCGAAGTCGACGTCGGTGCCGTCCTGGCTCCAGTTGAGGGCGATGGGATCCGAGAAGTCGCGGCCCTTTGCCATCAGCGGCAGGCGCTTGGTGAACTCGGCCGGATCGTCGATGTACTCCATGCCGCGGAAGAGCGGGTGGCCGGCAAGTGCGTCGTAGCGAGCACGCAGGTACTTGGCGTTGGCCTCGCCGTGAACGAAGCTCACGTGTGCGATGGGGTTGATGAATTCCTTGGGCTGCGTCAACACGCCCTGCTCGACAGCGTGTGCCCAGAACTGACGGGACACCTGGAACTGCTCGTTGACGTTGACGGCCTTCTTGATGTCGACCGTGCCGTCCGAGTTCTCGGGGGTGTAATTGAGCTCACAGAGCGCGGAGTGACCGGTTCCCGCGTTATTCCACGGGTCGCTGCTCTCGGCTGCGACGGCGTCGAGCCTCTCGAAGGTCGAAATCGACCAGTCCGGCTGCAGCTGGCGCAACAAGGCACCAAGCGTGGCACTCATGATGCCCGCACCCACGAGCACTACATCCGTCTTCGTCTCTACCGCGTTCTGATTCGACACTGGAGAATCGACTTCCTTGTCATTAGCCGTGCGCGCATCCGCCTGCTGTGTTACGCCGAATAGGTTACCTGGGCGTAAGTGCGCCGTTTACCACCCCCAATTGTGCTCTACAACGCCGTCCGGAAACGAGGATTAGATTGTGATCTGTGACTACATGGGTTCCAGACGTCCTCGGAGACGGATATCAGCAGCTGACCATTCCTCTCGGAACCGATCCGGACGGTGAGGGTGAGATAGACGCCACACTCGTCCGCTATCAGCCGCCTGGCGAGGCAGTCCGGGCGAACCGCGCAGTTCTGTACGTACATGGGTTCACCGATTACTTCTTCCAGAAACATCTTGCCGAGCACTTTGCCGAGCAGGGTTACGCCTTCTTCGCGCTGGATCTGCGCAAGTGCGGGCGTTCACTGAAACCGGGCCACACCGCGCACTACGTGTCGGATCTCGCACTCTACGACGCCGAGCTCAACGAGGCTCTGCGCATCGTGAACTCCGAAACCGACGGCAGCGAGCTCCTCCTGATGGCGCATTCGACCGGTGGACTCATCGTTCCTCTGTGGCTGGACCGACTCCAGCGCAAGCCGGGCGGCAGCTCCGGACACGGCATCGCCGGCCTGGTGCTCAACAGCCCGTGGTTCGACTTGCAGGGTCCGCCGATGGTTCGCAGTGTCGGCACCGCGGCCATCGACGCGTTGGGACGAGTGTCCGCGAAGACTGTCATCCCTGGCACGGGCCTGCCGACGTACGGCTCGAGTCTCCATATCTCCGCCAACGGCGAGTGGGACTACAACCTCGACTGGAAGCCGCTCGAAGGGTGCCCGGTCACGTTCGGGTGGATGCGTGCCGTGCGCGGCGGGCACGCGCAACTGCATCGTGGCCTGGACATCGGTGTCCCCGCACTGATCCTGCGTTCGAAGAAATCGGAGTTCGCCAAGGCGTATCACCCTGGCGTCGACCTGGCAGATTCCGTCCTGGATGTGAAGCAGATCGCACGATGGGCCGGTTGCCTCGGTGACCGGACTACCATCGTTCCCATCGACGGCGCGCGCCACGACGTCTTCCTCTCGACCCAGAAGCCGTTGGCCACAGCCTTTTCCGAACTCGATCAGTGGTTGGAGTGGCTCGATCGCCGCCTGACCGAAGACGCAGACACCACCACACAGGAGAACGCGCAGTGACGGATTACGACCTTGCCATCATCGGAAGCGGCTCCGGCAATTCGTTGCCCGACGAGCGATTCGACGGCAAGAAAATCGCCATCCTCGAGGAAGGAACCTTCGGCGGCACGTGCCTCAACGTCGGATGCATCCCGACCAAGATGTTCGTCTACGCGGCTGAGGTCGCCAACACGGTGTCGCACGCCGAGAAATTCGGCGTCGACGCCACCCTGGACGGTGTTCGCTGGTCCGACATCGTCAAGCGTGTCTTCGGCCGAATCGATCCCATCTCGGCGGGCGGCGAACGCTACCGCAGCGAGGACAGCCCCAACACCACTGTCTACCGCGGCCACGCCACCTTCACCGGCCCGAAGACCATCAACACCGGAACCGGCGAGACCATCACGGCCGACCAGGTTGTGATTGCCGCCGGTTCACGCCCGATCATTCCCGAGGAAGTCGCCTCGAGCGGTGTGAAGTACTACACCAACGAAGACATCATGCGTCTGCCGGAACTCCCCGAGCACCTGGTCATCCTGGGATCCGGGTTCATCGCCACCGAGTTTGCACATGTGTTCTCCGCGTTGGGTTCTCGCGTGTCGATCATCGGCCGTAGCGGCCGCCTGCTTCGTCACCTCGACGACGAGATCTCGGAGCGCTTCACCGAACTCGCCGTCAAGAAGTGGGACGTGCACCTCGGGTCACCCGTGCGCTCCGTGCGCAACGAAGACGAGAACGTCGCCGTCGAACTGGCAAACGGCACAGTTGTTTCCGGTGACGTTCTGTTGGTCGCCGTAGGCCGCAAACCCAACGGAGATCTCCTCGACCTCGACAAGGCCGGCATCGAACTCGACGACAACGGCTCCATCGTCGTCGACGAGTACCAGCGCACCACAGCGGAGGGCGTCTTCGCGCTCGGCGACGTCTCCTCCCCCTATCAGCTCAAGCACGTGGCCAACCACGAAGCACGCGTCGTTCAGCACAACCTGCTCCAGGACGCGTGGAACGACACTTCGGGGCTGCGAGCCACCGATCACCGGTTCGTCCCGGCTGCGGTGTTCACCGATCCGCAGATCGCCGATGTCGGAATGACGGAGAAGCAGGCGCGTGACGCCGGACTCGACATCACCGTCAAGGTCCAGGCTTACGGCGACGTCGCCTACGGCTGGGCGATGGAAGATCAGGAGGGTCTCTGCAAGGTCATCGCGGAGCGCGGAACCGGTCGTCTCCTGGGCGCTCATGTCATGGGGACTCAGGCCCCGACCGTCATCCAGCCACTCATCCAGGCCATGAGTTTCGGGCTGTCCGCTCAGGACATGGCCCGCGGGCAGTACTGGATCCACCCGGCGCTGGCCGAGGTGGTCGAGAACGCGTTGCTCGGACTCGACATCTGACCGCCGTTCAACGAAGAAGGCGGGCACTCCCACTGTGGAGTGCCCGCCTTCTTCCTACGTCAGATGTTCACCAGGGACTGGTGCGCAGCACGATCTCGGTAGCGAGTTCAGCCGGCGCGGACTTCACGATGTCGTCGACTCCGGGCACTTCAGCCACCCGGAAGTCGGAGTACACAAACCGTCCGCTGGCGTCGGCGATCGCCCGCCCGGCACTGCCGACCACGATGGTTGTCGGCACCTCCACCGGCGGAACCCCGGCAATGTCGGCGGCGGAGGGATGACCACGATCCACCGAAATCAAGCTCGCGAAGCGCCCGAACTGACGCGCAGCCAGCAGCCACGCCAGGTCAGCACCTTCGCGGTGCCCCACCAGGTTCACCCAGGCGATGTTCAGCTCGTCCAGCAGAACCACTGCCGTCTTCTCGTCGAGATTCTCGATCGATTCGACGGCCACCGTACGCAAATCCGAATTGTGCAGTCGTTCACACACTTTGTCGTACACGTCGACTGGGTCGCCCTTGCCCGGAAGAAGGAGGACCGCGTGCTTACTGACCGGTCCGTCGATCCGAACGGTGCACGACCCCTTGCCCACCGCTACTCGAGTCAGTTCCATGAAAGGAAACGGTACGCGATCCGATCAGCGCGTTGGCGTGCAGCGGACCGAATACGACAACTCGCAGGTGGTTGTGGCGACGTGTCCATTCCTTACAAACCCGCAAAAGTGAATGCTTCGGCCGGTTTGAACTGATCCGAGGAATCACCCGAGTAGACGACGCTCTCGTTCGGCCCGAGGTCGAGCTTGCGGACCGTTGATCCCTCGCTCAGATCGATCGACGCCACATTCACCCAGAAGGTGTTCGGTGTCATCGCCGACTCGAAGAAGTAGAGTCCGCGCTTGTGATCGACCACCGTGCGCCACCGGGTCGACGAGATGTTCGGCTCGTCGGGAGTCGAAATACCCAGGGGCACAGACACGTTCCGGATAACGCTGAACGTCGCGGCCAACGCGGTGCGCGGGTCGTCTGTCTTCGGGACTGCATCGACGTAGAACGAGGCGCGGGCGAAGCGATCCGCGGCGCGATTGGTACCGGGCAACATGACGGTGCCGTTGATCTGCTTCCAGTACTCGTTGACGGCGAGCTGTTTGTCGAAGACCGGAGAATTGGTCATCACCTGGTGCTCGCGACTGTGGTGAATTGTCGCTCGGCCACCGATGTACTCGATGATCGCGCTGTCACCGCTCGCGTCCGAGAGGGACATGTGCAGCGTTGCCAGGCGGTCTTCGCCGGGAACAGCAGCGGTCACAATGGTGAAGGGCTCCGTCGCCAACACATCGATTGCTTCCTGAACAGTCGCGCAGCGATCCAGCACGTACTGCGCCCACGCCGCGATGGACAATCCGGGGGTAGAGCCGTCGTATGCCGGGTACTCGGATTCGACCAACCACAGGAGATTGGCAGAGAGTCCCGCCTCGTTGACCCCGTCCGTCGTGCACATGTCGTAGGCGGTGGCGACAACACTGCCGTACGTCGACGTCCATTGAATCGAGTTCGGACCCGCACACCCCGCACGGGTCATGCCACGCGGGAATGCCCAGAGGTTTGTTCCGAGGTCGACTTTCCAATCCATCGACCGGGCAGTGATCACAGTGTCGTTGGGGCCCAGGTAAACCAATCGTGTGCACATCGAAAAGCTATCCCTTCGTTTTCGGACTACGGCGTGACGATATTGAAGCTGGGATCGAAGGTATCCATCAACCCTCCCAGCGTCTTCAAGGCTGAATCGTCGCCGTCCAGCGAGATCTTTCCTGCCCTCGCCAACTCCGGCGCAGCACCTGGCTGCAGAAGTGCACCGATCAGCGCAGCTTTCGGTCCGGTCACCGTCAGCTGCGTGTTCGGCGCCGCTCCCCGCCTGGCATTGAGCACGCCGCGCTTGACCCAGAGTGTCCAGGTTTCGTTGTCGTGATCGGTGAACACAAAATCGATGCGGAGATCGACGTCGGCCGCCTTGTCTCCGATGAGATGTATTGCGACGAAGTCGAAGAGAATGTCGATGGGCATCGCGAGGACACTGTCCTGGCTCGCGGTGATGTACGGCGGGGGTTGTGAACCTTCACGCAATTCCAGGGCTGCCGAGAGGTAGATTCCGCGCCACTGCGGCCCTTCCGCTTGGTACCCCATCTGCTCGTACACGTCGGCCTGGAGGTTCTTCGCCTCGGTGTTCTCCGGTTGCGCGAACACCAACTTGTGCAGGATCTCAGCAGCCCAGCGGTAGTCCCCCGCACCGAAAGCCCGCTTGCCCTCGTCCAGAATCTTCTGTGCGCCAAGGAGATCGACGAACCGCCTGGACGACTCCACCGGTGGATGCGGGTGCAGCGACACCGGATCGCCGTCCCACATTCCCAGTTCTTTGGTGTACACAGCGCGCACGTCGTGGTGCAGAGTTCCGTGGTATCCGCGGTTGTACCACTTGCGTCCGAGTTCGTCCGGCAGTTCGATCACCTCGGCAGCTTCGAGCGGCGTGTACCCCTTGTTCGCCAGCCGAAGCGCCTGATCGTGAATGTACTTGTAAGTGTCCCTTTGAGATTCGATGAACGGCACCAGATTCTCGTTGCCCCACACCGGCCAGGTGTGTGGACCGTAGTGGACAGTCGCTTCGTCTCCCCACCGTTCGAGGGTTTCGTCCAGATAGCGAGCGAAGTTCCGAGCGTCGCGCGTGCGCGCACCACGCAACGTCTGAATGTTGTGGAGCGAGTGGTTGGCGTTCTCGGCACACGTCAGTGCCGCGAGTTCCGGAATCCAGATGTGCATTTCCTCCGGAGCCTCGGTATCGGGGGCATAGAGGAACTCGAATTCCAGGCCGGCGATTTCGCGCTTCGTTCCGGTTTCGGTAATGCTGTCCGTAGGCGAAATATACGAGACCAGCGGACCTTTTGTACTGATGGTGCCAATGCCGCACGTGACCATCCCTTTGGCATTCAGGTCGAGCAATCCACCGAATGCGTAGAAGGACCGTCTGGCCATGGCATTTCCCGCGACAACATTTTCACCGATCGCAAACTTGTCGAACGACGCGATCATGCCCGGCGCGATGATCGGAACCTTTCCCGACGTCACGTCGTCGAGGTCGACGATTCCCTTGACGCCGCCGTAGTGGTCGATATGGGTGTGCGTGTAGATGATTGCGGCAACCGGCTTGTCGCTGACGTGTTCGCGAATCATCTTCATACCTTGGCGTGCCGATTCGACCCCGGCCATGCAGTCGATGACGATCAGGCCTTCGTCACCTTCGACGACCGTCAAGTTGGCGAGGTCGTTGTTTCGCACCTGATAGAGGCGGTCCGTGATCTGGTAGAGCCCGCCGCGGCGCATCAACTGGCCTTGGCGCCACAGGCTCGGATTGACGGTGTCCGGCGCCGGAACGTCGTCACCGAGGTATGCCATTGCGTCAGGATCGAAGACCGTGTGTCCGTCATCGGCGACCACCTTGCCCGGCAACGGGGCGATCAAGCCGCGGTCCGCGTCCGCAAAATCCTGCCGGTCCTCCATGGCATACCGCGCGACGGCCTCGCGATTCACCGTCGCAGTGATCGGTGTTGCGTCCTTAGGTGTCTGGCACATGGCACTCCCCGCTCGGCTACGACGATCAGATACACCATCATCTGGGTCGGGTGGGCACACACTTGGAATCACCCGCGCAGGGTGAAGCTCGTACAACCACGCGACGTGGTTATCGCTCGGGTTCCTCGGAATTCCGAGATGCCATTGCAATTACCAGGACCGCGAGCCCACATCCGGCAACCAGGATCCATCCCAGCCTCGATGCCTGTGCGACATCTGCGGGGGCACTGGCGCCGATAATGCCGCCGGCGAGCGCCACACCGAGAGCGGCGCCGAATTGGCGTGCACTGGAGGTTATTCCACCGGCAAGCCCGGCCTGCGATCGCGGCAGTCCGTTGACGGCGGTGTTGGTGATGGGGGCGTTCGAGAATCCGAATCCGATACCGAGGAACAGGTAAGCGACCAACAGCATCGGAATGGCCGTGTTGTTGTCGAGCGAGATCAGGCACAGCCCGCCGAGCGTCGTGAAGCTACCGGCGATCAACAGCGGTCGCCGCGGGCCGAACCGTCCGACGAGTATTCCGGACAGCGGTGCGCAGACAGTTGCCGCAACAGCCATGGGAAGTGTGATCGCGCCGGCCAGGGCCGGACTCATACCGCGGGAGTGCTGGAGGTAGAACGTGCCGAGCAGCAGCGTCGCGTTCAACGCTACGAACACCACGACAGCTCCGACCACGGCCGACGAGAACGGTCTGCGGCGAAACAGTGCGAGGTCCATGAGTGGCTCGCGCCTTCGTGATTCGACCCGGATGAATGCGGCCAGCGCCACTGCGACGATGACGTATCCCACCGTCGCTGCGGCGGAGAACCATCCGATGTGTGGGCCCTCGATCAGTAGGGCAACCGCACCGCCGACAAGCCCTACCAGCAGCAACTGACCGGGAAGATCGAGACGTCGCGACTGCTGCGCTCGGGACTCCGGTACAAAAACAGCAGTCAAGACGAGTACGGCCAGGATGACAGGCACGTTGATCCAGAAAACCGATCGCCAGCCGAAACTTTCGATGAGCACCCCGCCGACGATCGGCCCCACCGCCATACTCAGGCCGAAGACCGCGGCCCACACCCCGATCGCCTTGGCCCGCTCCTTCGGGTCGGTCATCACGTTGACCACGATCGCCAGGGCGACCGGGCTGAGCATCGACCCGCCGACGCCTTGGGCGATCCGCGCGGCGATCAGCACCCACACGGACGGAGCGAGTGCGCAGGCAATCGACGCCACCCCGAAAACGACGAGCCCGATCTGAAAGACCCGTCTCCTGCCGAATCGGTCGGCCACCGCTCCCGACGAGATGAGCAAACTCGCCAGAACGAGGGTGTACGCGTTGACGACCCATTCGAGACCGCGGGTTCCGACGCTAAATCCCTCCCCGATCGTCGGCAGAGCAACGTTGACGATGGTCGTGTCCAACCCGACGACGAACAGGCTCGTGCAGCAGATCGCCAGGACTCCCCATCGCCGCCCGGCATCAAGTCCGATTACGTGCGGTTCGTCGATTCCGCTCGAAGGTTTCATGGTCGGACTCCATCTCTCGAAGTGCTCAGCCGTGCTCGGCTGTCGGAAGGATCGTCGCCCTCCGGCGTCCGAACTCGGTAGAAAACTTGCAGAAACTGCAAAGATGGACGGTATGGATGCTGAATTCGAGCAGTTGATCACCGATATCGGGCCAAGGCTGCGGCTGCTTCGACGCGATCGCGGATTGACTCTCGAGGACCTCTCCGAGGCCACCGGCATCTCCGTCAGCGCACTCTCACGCCTCGAGGCGGGTAAGCGTCGTCCCACCCTCGATCTGCTGTTGCCGCTCGCCCGAGCTCATCGGGTCGCACTGGACCAACTCGTCGGTGCTCCCGCTACCGGCGATCCCCGGGTCCACCTCACCCCGAGCCGACGCAAGAACGGTAGTGCTGTCGTTCCGCTGACGCGCTATCCCGGGCGCCTGCAGGTGTTCAAGCAGGTAATCGGACCGCGTCCACCGAAACTCGTCACCCACGCCGGCTACGAGTGGCTCTACGTCCTCGCCGGGGATCTGCGGCTCATTCTGGGCGCGAACGAGGTTGTTCTGCGCCCTGGTGAAGTCGCGGAGTTCGACACTGCCGAGCCCCATTGGTTCGGTCCCGCCGATGACCACGTGGTGGAGATCCTGCATCTGTTCGGCCCACAAGGCGAAAAGGCGCATGTGCGCACCCATGCGAAACCGATTGCGGCGCAGGACTAGCACGTCGGACCGGAGGTGAGTGCAGGCCGATCTCCTCGAGAAGCCACCGAGTTCACCCGACACGGATGATGCGCCGAGCCGTGCGGCCTTCCACGATGGGACGACCGAGTCGTTGACTTTTCCGAGGGAGCTGAAACCGATATGGCGCTGGATTATTCCGATCGCACGGACTTCGACAATGCCGAGCGGGGCTTCATCGCCACGCTCGAACCGCTCACCATCAAGAACGCCGACGGACGGATCATTTTCGACCTGTCCGGCTACAGCTATCTCGACGAGCCGTGCCCGGAAACGGTTCATCCGAGCCTGTTCCGTCAGGCTCAGCTCTGTGTCAAGAACGGACTCTTCGAGGTCACGGACGGGATCTATCAGATCCGCGGATTCGATATTTCCAACATGACCCTCGTCGAGGGCGACAACGGTGTCATTGTGATCGACCCGATGATCTCCGCGGAGTGCGCTGCCGCCGGTCTTGCGCTCTACCGCGAACACCGTGGTGACCGCCCGGTCACCGGCTTGATCTATACCCATTCGCACGCAGATCATTTCGGCGGTGTGATGGGCGTTCTCCCCGACGGCGCCGGCGATGTGCCGATCATCGCGCCCGAGGGTTTCCTCGAACATGCGGTATCCGAGAACGTCTATGCGGGAACCGCAATGAACCGTCGCGCGAACTATCAGTACGGCTACACATTGGACGTCGGACCCGAGGGCCAGGCCAGTCTCGGGCTGGGCATCCAGACCTCTGGTGGATCGGTAGGCCTGATCCCCCCGACCGTCGACGTCACGCATACCGGGCAGGAAGAAACCGTCGACGGAGTGCGGATCGTCTTCCAGATCACTCCGGGGACCGAGGCACCGTCCGAGATGAACTTCCACTTTCCCGACAGCCGCGCATTGTGTGTCGCCGAGAACGCCACGCACAACCTGCACAACATCCTCACGCTTCGAGGCGCATTGGTACGAGATCCACGCATCTGGTCTCACTACCTCGACGAGGCTGTCGAATTATTCGCACCGGATTCCGATGTGGTGTTCGCGTCGCACCATTGGCCCACGTGGGGTTCGGAGAACATCGTGCAGTTCCTGACCGAGCAACGGGACATGTACGCGTATCTGCACGATCAGACTTTGCGAATGGTCAACATCGGACTCACCGGAAGTGAGATCGCAGAGGAGTTCACGCTGCCCACAGCGCTCGACGATGCCTGGCATATCCGCGGGTACTACGGATCGGTCAGCCATAACGTCAAGGCGATCTACCAGCGCTACATGGGCTGGTTCGACGGTCATCCCAGTTCACTCTGGCAGCACCCGCCGGAGCAATTGGCCGCTCGCTATGTGGACGTAATCGGCGGTGTGCCTGCAGTTCTCGACAAGGCACGCGGCTACATCGATGCAGGTGACACTCGGTTCGCGGCCGAACTGCTCAAGCATGCGGTATTTGCCGAACCCGACAACACCGAAGCAAGAAACGCTCTCGCGGATCTCTACACCACTCTCGCCTACGGTGCGGAAAATCCGACCTGGCGCGGCTTCTACCTCACCGGCGCAAAGGAACTCCGCGGCGAGATCACCCCACCGCCCATCGATCTCGGTACCGGTATGGCTGCGGCATTGACGGTGGAACAGCTCTTCGACACACTTGCCATTCGTGTCAACGGACCCCGGGCCGGGGGTGAAAAGCTATGCATCGAATGGATTTTCACCGATCTCGACACGAAGGTCCGGATGACCCTCTCCAACGGAGCACTGATCCAAACGCCCAACCCCCGGACCAAAGCAACCGCCGATCTCACCCTCACTCTCACCAAAGCGCAGCTACTCGGGTTGCTTGCCGGGAGCGGGCTGGACGGAGTCGAACATTCCGGTGATCCTGCGACGCTTGCGCGCCTACTCGGACTGCTCGACAGTCCCGATCCGGCCTTTGCCATTGTGACTCCCTGACCTGTGCCTCCCTGACTGTCGACGACGGTCTGGTTCAGGCGGCACCGCGCTCACCGACGTGCCGCCGACGCAGATTTGAGTTCTGTAGGGCTGGAGGCACATAGGCCTGATCGAGAGGACCGACGTCGGTCCCGGGCGGGACGATCTCGTCGATCCGGTCGAGGATCTCGTCGGAAAGCGTGACGTCGACGCCGGCGAGAAGGTCGTCGAGGTGAGTCTCGGTGCGCGGCCCGACGATCGCGCTGGTCACGCCCGGATGAGCAATCGCGAACGCCATCGCGAGGTGTGTCAGGGGCATGCCCGCTTCATCCGCGAGGGGAATGAGTTGCTCGACCACGTCGAGTCGACGCTCGTCCGTGAGATGTTTGAAGAGGCTCGCGCGGCGCAGATCGTTGCGCTGGCCTTTGCGAACGCGTCCAGTCAGCATCCCCTGCCCGAGAGGGGCCCACACAAGCGTCCCCATTCCGAAACGTTGCGCGGTCGGCAACACCTCACTTTCGATGCCGCGGTTGAGGATCGAGTACGGCGGTTGCTCCGTGTGGAACCGTTGCAACCCGCGCCGCTCGGCGACCCACTGAGCTTCGACGATGTCGGACGCGGGCATCGTGGACGACCCGATCGCACGGACCTTTCCAGCGCGAATCAGGTCCGAGAGCGCAGAGAGCGTCTCCTCGATATCGGTATCGGGGTCCGGACGCTGGATTTGATAAAGGTCGATGTGGTCGGTCTGCAAGCGGCGAAGAGAGTTCTCGACGGCCTGCATGATCCAGCGCCGCGAGGCGCCCTGTTGATTGGGGTCGGTTCCCGTCGGCCGGCTCACCTTGGTTGCGAGGACGACGTTGTCACGACGCCCTTTGAGTGCTTTGCCCACGACTTCTTCGGAATCGCCGTATGCATCGGAGGTGTCGACGAAGTTGATCCCTGCGTCCAGCGCTTTGTGGATGATCCGGATCGAGTCGTCCTGGTCGGGATTGCCGATGGCCGTGGCGAACATGAGCGTGCCGAGCGCGTATGGACTGACCTTGATACCGGTCCGGCCGAGAGTGCGGTACTGCATGGCTTCTCCTCGAGATTTCGGAAGGGGGCTGTGTGGGCAAGCGGGCTGATGCCTTACCCTGAACACAAGCGGAAAGCCCTTCCGGATCGACTATACGGAAAGGCTTTCCGGTAAATCAAGGGAAGGGTCGGTGTGTCGACGAACACAGGGCAGTCCGGAAGCGACCCCGACAACGCTGTCGAACCGGGAAAATCCGAACGCGCGCCGCGCCGGCGACGCGTCGACGCGCAGCGCAACCTCGATGCAGTGCTCGAAGCGGCGAAAACCGTCTTCGCCACGTCAGGCGTGGATGCACCCGCCAAGGAGATCACCGATCTGGCAGGCGTCGGAGTCGGAACGCTGTACCGACACTTCCCCCGACGCTCAGACCTGGTCACAGCCGTTCTTCAGCGCGAGATCGATGCCTGCGCTGCTGCCGGACCGGCACTGGCTGCGGCGAACACACCAGGAGTTGCCGTCGCGAAGTGGATCCATCGGTACACCGAATTTCTCTCGACCAAACAAGGCCTTGCCGCAGCCCTCCACTCGGGCGATCCGGCATTCGACGCCCTGCCCGGATACTTCTACCAGCGACTCGAACCCGCGCTCGGCTCCCTTCTCGACGACGCGATGGCCAGCGGCGAGATTCGGACCGACATCAGCGCCAAAGACCTCCTGGATGCTGTCGCACTTCTGTGCCAATCCGTGCCGGGCGAACCGGGGCATGAGTACAGCAAGCGCATGATTTCAGTACTGATCGACGGGCTCAGCACGACACGGTCCTGACGGCCTCCGGAAGATTCACGCCCGCTGTAGCACAAGCACATCGGGCCATGTCGGGGTCGGTAGCGGCTCCATCGAAACCTGCTCCATCGGTAGGCTGACCGCGTCATGCAGCCACTACTTCTTTCAGCACTCGCAGGTTTGGCATTCCTCGATTCACTCGACGTCCTGCTGGTCGGAATCACCACCGCAGTGATCTATGACAGCCGACTGAAAAGACGTTCCCCACTACCCGGTGGGCTGAGTTTCCTCGGCGGTGTCTTCGCAGCAACAACAGCTTTCGGCATCTGCACCGTCATCGGAATCAACTTCATAGCCGAACTGGTCGACTTCGAACTGACACCCACAGTTCGATACTGGGGCGCGATGGCGCTCGGCCTGGTCCTGATTGCCCTCGCATGTATGCCCACAACCACGTCGACGACCTCGACGCGATGGGCAGAACCGATACGTCGCCGCCCGTGGATACTCGGCTTCATCGGATTGGCAATAGGTCTTGTCCAAGCACCGACGGCGATTCCTTACCTTGCCGCATTGGCGATGCTCTCGGCTCACGATCCCCCGTTGCCAGCGTGGCCGTTGATCGTCGTGATCTATTGCGTGCTCGCGCTTCTACCGCCGCTTCTCATCCTGGGTCTGTCTCTGAGGCGAACAGTCAGAGCCCGGCGCGCATACCGGCGGATCGTTCGAGTGCTCGCCCGCTACGGTCCCGCTTCTGTGCGGGTCCTCTTCGTGACCATAGGTTTGATATTGGTCGTTGATGCGCTGATCCACTACAACGATCTTTGGTAGCCCAGAAACGCGGATGGCCCGCTCGGCAACAAACTGCCGAGCGGGCCACGCGACGTAGTCGACTACGCGGGGATCAGTCGAGATCGAACCGATCGAGCTCCATCACCTTGGTCCAAGCGCTCGCGAAGTCCTCCACGAACTTCTGTTGCGCGTCCGCGCTCGCGTATACCTCTGCGAGAGCCCGCAATTCCGAGTTCGATCCGAAGACAAGATCGACCGCTGTGGCGGTGTACTTGACCGCACCGGTGCCACGATCTCGACCTTCGTAGACGTTCTCGGACGATGTGGAGGGCTTCCACTCCGTGCCCATGTCGAGAAGGTTGACGAAGAAATCGTTGGTCAACGTCTGTGGCCGGTCGGTGAACACGCCGTGAGCCGTCTGCCCGAAGTTCGCATTGAGCCCGCGGAGACCGCCGACGAGAACCGTCATTTCCGGCGGCGTCAGGGTCAACATGTACGCCCGGTCGACCAGGAGGGTCTCGGCAGGAACCTTCTCGCCCGGCCGGAGGTAGTTCCGGAAACCGTCCGCCCGGGGTTCGAGTACGGCAAACGATTCCACATCGGTCTGTTCCTGCGATGCGTCCGCTCGTCCGGGTGTGAACGAGACAGACACGTCGTGTCCAGCGTCCTTGGCAGCCTTTTCGATCGCCGCAGTTCCGGCCAGAACGATCAGATCGGCAAGCGAGACCTTCGCTCCGCCGGACTGAGAATTGAAGTCCTGCTGGATCTGCTCGAGAGTATTCAGGACCGTCGACAGATCAGCCGGGTTGTTCACCTCCCAATCCTTTTGCGGTGCAAGACGAATCCGGGCTCCGTTGGCGCCGCCTCGCATATCGGTACCACGGAAGCTCGCCGCAGACGCCCAGGCTGTGGACACCAACTGCGAGATCGACAGTCCGGATTCGAGAACCTTGCCCTTGAGAGCTGCGATGTCAGCGTCACCGATCAACGGGGTGGCGGCTGCGGGAACGGGATCCTGCCACAACTGCGGTTCCGGAATCCACGGACCCAGATAGCGGGTCACCGGTCCCATGTCGCGGTGCAGTAGCTTGTACCAGGCCTTGGCGAACTCCTCGGCAAATTCATCCGGGTGATCGAGCCAACGACGGGTGATCTTCTCGTATGCGGGGTCGAGTCGCAGCGAAAGGTCCGTGGTCAGCATGGTCGGGGAGCGTTTCACCGAATCGTCGAACGGGTCGGGAATCGTGCCGGCGCCGGCACCGTCCTTGGGCGTCCACTGCCACGCATCGGCGGGACTCTTGGTCAGTTCCCATTCGTAGCCGTAGAGGATTTCCAAGAACGAGTTGTCCCACTCCGTCGGCGTATTCGTCCACACGACTTCGAGACCGCTCGTGATCGCGTCCTTCCCCACCCCCGTTCCGAAGGAACTCTTCCAGCCCAAGCCCTGCTGCTCGATCGGAGCACCTTCAGGCTCGGGACCAACCAGGTCGGCCGGGCCGGCTCCGTGAGTCTTTCCGAAGGTGTGGCCACCTGCGATCAGCGCCGCGGTCTCGACGTCGTTCATCGCCATACGAGCAAACGTCTCGCGGATATCGTGGGCAGCAGCCACCGGATCGGGCTGGCCGTTCGGTCCCTCCGGGTTCACGTAGATCAGGCCCATCTGCACCGCACCGAGCGGACCGGACAGCTGCCGGTCGCCGCTGTAGCGTTCGTCGCCGAGCCACGTGTCCTCCGGACCCCAGTACATCTCCTCCGGCTCCCAGATGTCCTCGCGACCGAAGCCGAAGCCGAAGGTCTTGAACCCCATGGAATCCAGAGCGCAGTTGCCCGCGAATACCAAGAGATCCGCCCACGAGATCTGCTTGCCGTACTTCTGTTTGACCGGCCACAACAAGCGGCGCGCCTTGTCCAGGCTCGCATTATCCGGCCAACTGTTCAGCGGCGCAAATCGTTGTGCGCCTTGGCCTCCACCGCCGCGGCCGTCTGCAATGCGGTAGGTACCAGCGGCGTGCCAGCTCATCCGGATGAACAGGCCGCCGTAATGCCCGTAGTCGGCAGGCCACCAATCCTGCGACGTTGTCATCAGGTCGATGACATCTCGCTTGAGTGCGTCGACGTCGAGTTTTGCGAACTCTGCCGCGTAGTCGAAGTCCGTGCCCATCGGGTTGGATTTGGGCGAGTGAACGCGCAACACCGAAAGATTCGGCTGGTTCGGCCACCAGTCCTGGTTTGTCATCGGGCGATGCGCCGTGGGCGTCGGAGACGAGATTGCGGGATTTTCACTTTCGCTTCCCCCCTGCGAATTTCCTTCAGGGGCCATCGGGCAACTATCGGACACGTTAATCCCTCCATGAGCAAATAGATCCGACTCCGATCACGGGCGTGATCGCGAACTCTGTGGTGTCGCACAATCGGGGCACATCCCCCAGAAGACAACTTCGACTTCGACAAACTCGAAGCCGTCGTAATCCGGCGGCGTCAGACACGGCGCCTCGCCAACTGCGCAGTCGACGTCCGAAACCATCCGACACGATCGGCAGACGACGTGATGATGATTGTCGCCAACCCTCAACTCATACAGCGCAACTGAACCGGAAGGCTGAATCCGCCGCACAATTCCCACTGCCGTCAACGCATGCAGGACGTCGTACACAGCTTGCCGAGACACTCCCGGTAGAACCGTCCGAACAGCATCGAAAATTACGTCCGTACCGGCATGAGGACGCGCATGCAGCGCTTCGAGCACCGCGACCCTTGGTCGGGTCACACGGAGCGCTGCGTCACGCAGTTGTGCTGGAAAGTCCGGCGTCGAGGACACCCCTCTACTATGACGCGGATATCTGGACTGATCCAAGACTTTCGCGAAAATAGTTGGAATTGACGCGAAATGAACCGATTCGAGGTCGAAAAGATCCCGAATTGTTGCCACAATTGTCACCGTGACCGTTATGGTGCACCACCGGTCTCGGGCACCGCGCCGACTCGACCGCGAGGCCTTTTGTCGCGCGTATTACCCCAGCGAATTCGCCATCAGAAGTGGACGGGCAGTCACGTGGCGCACTGGAAGAAAACCCGAGCCCATTTTGGGCAAGGTAGTTGATTCAAGCGCCGTTCTCAGGCGGCGGTGCCACCTGCATGCACAGCAAGCACGTACAGCGAACCTGCAAGCGATTCGACGAAGTGATCCTCGTCCTCGGTTCCGCGCGTGAGACCACGCATCGTGGTGGTGCCGGAAAGGAGGTCGAACAAGAACATCGCGTCCACCTCGACCGGGATTTCACCCCGAGCCGCAGCGTCGTCCAACATCTCTTGAAAGGCCTTGCGAACCGGAGCGCCGATGGCCAGCAAGCGTTGCCGGGCTTCTTCACTCTGCGAGTCCGCGAGCAGGCCAGGGACACCCGCCCTGGCTGCGGGCCGCGCGGCTCGAACCAGGAAAATACGCACCCACGTCGCAAGGTCCGTTCGGAGGTCGCCGGACGCCTCGGGCAGCGGATGGCCTCCCGTCCCGTGCACAGCTTCCTCGATCAACGCTTCACGGGTCGGCCATCGGCGGTAGATAGCCGGCGAATTCACTTCGGCCAACCGGGCGATAGCAGCAATCGTCGTCTGCTGGTAGCCGACTTCCGCCAGGAGACGGCGTGCTGCAACGAGCACAGCTTGGTCCTTACCCAGGTCACGTGGCCGGCCGGCACGTGCGGGAGTTTCCGAATTCACTATTACATGATAGTTCGTAATTATTCGACGGTCCCCGCCATGCCGTACACGTGGTCTGCTTGCATGCTCAGAATTTGGCGCCGCTCAGCCACCATTGCTTGCCGATATTCTTCCCAGTCGGGATGCTCCTTGCCGCTGATGTCTCGATAGAGATCCACCAGCGCATCAACTACCTCGTCATGCGGGTCTGCGGCGGGTGGAGTCAACTCCGCACTCCCTTCAATCACTGCATAACCCCAGAAATCGGGAGCACTCACGTGCAGCGACACCCGGGGGTCCCGCGCGGCATTCTTACTCTTGACCCGGTCAGCCGTAATCGAGATCGATGCCGTTCGCGACTCGGAGTCCCAGCGGTAGATGATGTTGGACAGCTGCGGCCTGCCGTCGCGTTTGATGGTTGCCAAAACACCCTGTTTCCCATTGGCAACAAGCTCGAAGAGTGCGTCCCGGACTTTCGTATCGTCGCTCATAGCCCGGTCAACGACACAGGAATGAATATTGTTCCGTCATTCGAATCTCGTGCCATTTCCAAGCTTTCGTACGACGCTGCGGTCCAACGGCTTTCGAAGTCCGAATCAATAGCGCGTCGTTCAGGCGCGGTTTCCCGCCGTCAGAATGACCCATGACTTCACCCTGCGCTGTTTCGCTGGTTTCAAGTACGGGTAACAACTCATGCAGTCGCGCTTCCAAACGTGCGATGGGAGAACCCTGATGACAGCAACACCTGTCCGCCCCCTGGTAGGCCGACGGCCGTATCCCCCACGCCGGCTCCGGAAGGGCCAGGCACTTCTCGACACGTTGACAACAACAGATCCGAAAAAGCTCGGATTGATGTACCTGTTCACCTCGTTCGCCTTCTTCATGATCGGCGGAGTGATGGCGTTGATGATGCGTGCGGAGCTAGCTGTTCCAGGAATGCAGTTTTTGTCCAATGAGCAGTACAACCAGCTGTTCACTCTGCATGGCACCATCATGCTTCTGCTGTATGCAACACCGATCGTCTTCGGCTTCGCGAACTACATCCTGCCGCTGCAGATCGGAGCGCCTGACGTTGCGTTTCCCCGATTGAACGCCCTCAGTTACTGGCTCTATCTGTTCGGTGCGCTCATCACGATCAGTGGCTTCATCACCCCCGGAGGCGCGGCCGATTTCGGGTGGACTGCGTATGCACCGTTGTCCACCGACGCATTCTCGCCCGGCGCCGGGGCCAACCTCTGGATTACCGGACTTGCATTGGCCGGAGTCGGAACCATTCTCGGAGCCGTCAACATGATCACCACCGTGATCTGCCTGCGCGCGCCGGGAATGACGATGTTTCGCATGCCGATCTTTACCTGGAACATCTTCATCACGTCGATTCTGATCCTGATCGCCTTCCCGATCCTCACAGCGGCCTTGATGGCGCTCCTTGCCGACCGAAACGTCGGCGCGCACATCTACGACCCGAGCCACGGCGGCGCCATCCTGTGGCAGCATCTGTTCTGGTTCTTCGGGCATCCTGAGGTCTATATAGTGGCGCTCCCCTTCTTCGGCATCATTACGGAGATACTGCCGGTCTTCAGCCGCAAACCGATCTTCGGTTACAACGGACTGGTCTACGCCACACTCGCCATCGGGGCGTTGTCCATTGCAGTGTGGGCGCACCACATGTTTGCCACGGGCGTCGTATTGTTGCCCTTCTTCTCTTTCATGACCTTCTTGATCGCGGTGCCCACCGGAGTCAAATTCTTCAACTGGATCGGCACAATGTGGAAGGGACAGTTGACCTTCGAGTCACCCATGCTGTTTTCCATCGGCTTCTTGGTGACGTTTCTGTTCGGCGGTTTGACGGGCATCATCCTCGCGAGCCCACCACTCGACTTCCACGTCACGGACAGCTATTTCGTCGTTGCGCACTTCCATTACGTTCTGTTCGGCACGATCGTGTTCGCGACATTTGCGGGCATCTATTTCTGGTTCCCGAAGATGACCGGCCGGATGCTGGACGAACGCCTCGGTGTGTGGCATTTCTGGACCACGTTCGTCGGATTCCACGGCACATTCCTTGTGCAGCACTGGCTGGGCGCCGAAGGTATGCCTCGCCGATACGCCGACTACTTACCGTCCGACGGGTTCACAATGCTGAATTCCATATCCACGATCTTCGCGTTCGTCTTGGGCGCATCAACGTTGCCGTTCGTGTGGAACGTCTTCAAGAGCTACCGATACGGAGAAGTCGTCACCGTTGACGATCCGTGGGGGTTCGGAAACTCTCTCGAGTGGGCCACCACGTGTCCCCCGCCGAGGCACAATTTCACCGAGTTACCCCGAATTCGATCCGAACGCCCCGCCTTCGAACTGCACTACCCCCACATGGTCGAGCGCATGCGCGCCGAGGCCCACATCAACCGCGAGTAGGGATTTCGTCTGCTAATCGAAAGCTACGGCGTCGGCGGTTGTCTCAGCGTGGCCTCGAAGGCATCGGATTTGAGCTTCTCTTGGCCTTTCACACTCAGTTGCGGGTCGTTCTTCACATCGAAGCGCACAACTCCGGTCTGCGGATTGATCTGAACCTTGACGACGGCACCTGCGTCCGGTGGCCAGAAGTCGGTCACCCAGCGAGGTTCGTCGATCTTGGCTCGTACAACGCTTCCGTCCGCACGGCGGACATCGGCTGCCCATTCCCTTGTCGGCGTGAGTCCGTCACTCGAGACCTTCTTGATCCTGACGAGCACGATGGTCGCTTCGGCGTTCTCCCATTCTTTCCGCCCTCGTCCGAACATTGCGACTCCATTCGTTGCAGGTTCCGTTGATCGCTACCGATCAGAGCCTCGAGGACGCTGAATAGGGGAAACTCCTGGTCCGCTCGGTCCGATCCTAGAGTGTCAATTGCGCTAGCCAGGATCTGCCACCGCGGATCCGCATCGCCTCCTTACCTTCGCACTTACACGTGCGCACCGCCCAGCCCTGGCTCAGTACCGAAATCGCTACTACGGTTGAGATGAACGGCAATCGCGATCGACGTCAAGTACGGCCCGCCCAATCCACCGGCATCGCCATCCAAAGCGAGGCACCGAAGTAGAAAGGCGCGAAATGACAACTTCCGAAGAACACCGCCAACATGATTCGGCCGATCACCCGCACGTGCACGGCCCCGACTGTGGTCATGAGGCCGTCCAGCACGGTGATCATGTGGACTACCTCCACGACGGACACCGCCACGCCGAGCACGAGGGTCACTACGACGAACACGACGACAGCTAGGTCAGACCAACCCCACCGAGGATTGACCCACGGTCCGAGCACATGCCTGTCGTTACAGAACAACAGCAGGAACACCCTCGCACTCGGAAGAAGCAGTCCCGCAAGCGCTTGCACGGCGGTCGTGATCAAGCCAATCGGCGCACCGGGAATCAGCGTGATTGCTGCAGCGGCGACAATCAATGCGCGGGGCATGGCGGGTCAGGGAAACACGCCCAGAATCGCCCACTACAGCCCGACCGTTCCGGCTGGATGAAGTTTGGGGCCGCCGCTATTTGCCTTCCCGCAGCATCCGAAGCGCTACAAGGGTGCCCAGTTGCTGAGCACAACTCACGTCGAGAGATCCGAAGTCCGCAGGCGTCGACTGCCTGAGGTGTAGTAGCAACGTCAATTGAGTTTCATCATCAATTCCATTTCGCTGTAGCAGTTTCAGCGCATGGGCTGTTGCCGATTGCAGCTCGGCATCGACCTCTCGGCAGCCAGGATGGAGATTGTCAAGTGCCACTTGAATCTCCGGCTCGACAACTGTGGCGGTGGGTGTCGTCGCAGTTATCCGACTCGGAGGCTCCGCACACGTTGCGCTCGACACGATGACAACAACGAGCGAAGCCGCACTGACGGCGATCTTCTTCCCAAGCTCAGTCATTTCACTTTAGCTTGGGGCGCAGGGGATTCCGATTCAGCCACCAAAGGTAGATATCACGAAAACTTTCCGTAACAGATAGTTCGATGATTTAAAGTTCGATATCGCCTTCCCATCACTCGCCTGATACCCGTGTACTTCAGGCTCTGTCGGACAGACCACGCTTGGCCTGGAACGAACGCGCACAAGACCCTCGCCGAACTGTTATTACTGCCGACCGCGCAGATCGAGGCCTCCCTTGACCTCGCGTATCCGCGTCCACGGCACTCCTCGTCAATCTATCCATGAATGCAGGTCCAATCAGTCAGTGCTTTTCGTCACGACCTTCCAATTCAACCAAGCCACAGTGGTCTCTGCTCCGAATACCGGCCATGGAAAACCTCTCGCTAGTCGACTCGTCGGTGGAATCATCACCGGGACACCCCCGCATCCCGTCAAGCAGCACAAGATGCCGGTGGCACGGACAGGTTCCTCTAGGCGGTGCGATCGCGAGCCACAGCCCATACGACGTCGATGACGCGCGAACCGGACGCCGCACTCGGATAGGAGAGACATGTCGAAGAGATCCTTGAAGCAACCCGACGTGCCACCCGGTCCTCGTCACGACTTTTTCACATACATGCAGGATCTGGTGAAGGCGAACGGAGACCTCCCGACTACACGGTTGGCCGAGCGGATCGGATACTCGCACCAGGCCGTATACAGAGCACTTACCGGACCTCAGATGCCGAGTCTGCACCTGACTTCGAAGTTGGCCGCTTCACTCGGCGGGGAAAACAGTGCCGCAGACAGCCTCGAACTGTGGCTCCGAGGAGTGCTCGACGAACGGACGATCCGCATCCACAACAACAACTCTCAAGATGCGGCCGACAGAGTTCCACCATCGATAGTAGATCGAACCGTTCCCGCCACAACTCGCTCGACTTCATCGAGTTGCATCGATACACCAACCCGAAGTAGTCGCGGTAAGCCACGGACCCGCGATGAGCCAGAGTAGCCAGACCTCGGTCGATCTCGGCAATGACAACAGTCATACTCGTAAAATACGTTACCTACCAACACTTTTCCTCACCAACCTCGTTCACAGCGTAGTGGAGGTGTGCGCGCCGGTTGACGACAGTCGACGAACCGCCAATCCGACAAGGTCATCGAGGCCCCCACCGCGACTGTCTTTGAGGCCGTGGCGATTCAAGCAAATGTCGCCGCGGGTCAACGTCATTCCACGCCACGGCAGAGACGAAGACCACGGACCACAGCCGGCAAGCATCATCAGTTGGTGATGACGATTTTCCCGTAAGCCTGCCCAGACTTCTGTTGCTCGAACGCGTCGGCGAGACGATCGAGGCTGAAGGTCGAATCGATGACGGGACGCAACGTAAGGTTCTCCAACCCGGCAACCATGTCCTCCTGATGGGCACGACTACCCACCAAAACGCCTTCGATTGTGACCTGTTTGGTCAGTAGAGAAGTCAGGTCTATCGACGCCGAGGCGCCGTTCATGATGCCCAGCGCGCAAATCCGCCCACCCGGCCGGACAGCGGCCAGAGATTGACCGAGCGTCGACGGCCCGCCGACGTCGAGGACGAGATCGATCCCGCCGCTGAGCCGCATCACCTCCTCGCCCCAACTTGGGTTCTCACGGTAGTTGATGACGTGATCGACACCGAGATCGCGCAATCGGGCCATCTTGTCGGGGGACGACGATGTTGCGATCACCTGAGCTCCAACATCTTTCGCCATTTGGACTGCAAACAACGCGACCGTGCTGGTTCCGGGGATCAGCACCGACGAACCCGGAGTGATTGGAACAGCGCCGAATAGCGCACGCCACGCGGACAGGCCAGCGGTAGGCAACGTAGCCGCCTCCGCATAGGTGTAGTTTCGCGGCATCGCTGTTACTGCCGACGCCGACACCGTTGCGGCGGCGCGGGCGAACCCGTCGACGCCGTCACCGGGCGAGTTTCCGAAACCGTCGAAATCCGGTGCGCCACCGCGCCAATGCGGCAGATAGGTACTCATGATTCGATCCCCGACACCGAACTGCGTTACGCCGTCTCCGACTGCGACAACCTCACCAGCCGCATCGGACAACAGGATACGAGGGCCGTCGGTCGGTATTTCGCCGGTCGCCACGAGGTAGTCGTGATGATTGAGAGAATTCGCGTGGATCGCGATCGTCACCTCACCCACACCCGGCACTGGGGTGTCGATCACCCTCGATTCGAGGTTGCCCAGTCCACCAGGCGGCAGCACGTACACGGCACGGTTGGTCATGGTGTGGATCCTCGCATGGATAGTGGGGTCTGGTGACGAACAGGGATTACGGCAGTTCAAAGGAGCGACGCGGTAAACCCTCCGTCGAGAACCAGGCTGCTGCCGTTGCACCACGACGACTGATCACTCGCGAAGAACACTGCTGCGGCGGCCACTTCCTCGGTGCGCCCGTAACGCGTCTGCTTCGTGACCATCAGGTCGTCGAAGCCTCCGGATTCGAGGCCGAGCGCATTCTCGAAATCTAGCTGGTGACTCTTGACCAGGTCGGTGTCGATGAATCCGGGGAGCAGAGCGTTTGCCCTCACACCGTGGAAGCGAAGTTCAGCCGACAGGGTTTCGGTGAGGTTGCGGACCGCAGCCTTGGCCGCTGCATAACTGCCGATCAGCGGCGAACCGGTCGTCGACGAGATCGAGGAGATGTTGACGATCGAGCCGCCCCCTGACGCAACGAGCGCGGGCAACGAATGACGAATGGTCAAAAATACTCCGTCGAGGTTGACCGACATGACTTTCCGCCAGTCCTCGAACGAGGTCTCGATCAGTGGAGTCGTGGTGGCGATGCCGGCGTTAGGTACTACGACGTTCAGTCCACCGAACTCGTCCACCGCTTGGGCGACAAGATTCTTCACCTGCTGTTCGTCGGTGACGTCCGCGGTAACCGCGATGGCGCCCTCGATCGAGTCGGCCACGCCCTGTGCTGCGTCACCGTTGATGTCGGAAACTACGACGCGAGCACCTTCCGCCCCGAAGGCTCGGGCGATGGCTGCGCCGATTCCAGCGCCGGCTCCGGTGACTATCGCAACTTTGTTCTCGAGTAGATCGGACATGTGGGCAGATTCCTTCAGTTCTCGGTCGGGACGTAGAAGAGCAATTCGGGCCCAGTGTCTCCGGTGGTCGCGATAGCCTCGGACATGTCGAGAGTTCCGTCGCCCAAGGCACTCCCCAACGCCTGAGCGGTGCCCGCGAGGTCCTCCGTGTCGAGTTGATAAATGCTCAGGTAGCGGCGGGCGGGCAATGCGTCCTCGGGCAGCAACTGCGCATCCGCGAGGAAAAACCGGGAGGCGGAGACAACCCCTGGCACCCGTTCGACGACCTGCGGAATATGCACTTCGTCATACCAGCGGTTGAACTCTGCCTCGGAAGAAGGATCAGCGGGATGTACGTGCGCGACGAGAATCGCTGTGCTCATGGTGTGAGATTCCTGTTCAACTAGGTTTCGGACTGCTTGGGCAACAAGTGCATTCACCAGCGACATGTACCGAGCACTCGTTTGAAGGCTGATGCACCGCCAGGCTGCGATCGGATCACCGCTCGAGCGACAACATTAGAGGGCGATTGTGACCCACGCCATATGCTCTGAGGTCAGAGTTAGGCCGGACATTTGTCCGCTCAGCACAAAGGTTGCAACCGCCGCCAAATACATCCACGAGCACAGGGCGCTGGGACACCGAACACCGATCCCGCGGCGAACCCTCCGACGGTCTGTCGGATTTGTCCGGAGTCCGTACAATTCCAACCCGTCGATACGGATCATGTCCGACCCGTCGTCGACACGTGGTTATGTTCTTCCGCTAGCCAAGATCGAGGAGCGCAATGCCCGGATTGTCTCGTCGTCAGTTCGTGAGTCGGACGGCCGCATTGGCCGCTCTGTGGGGAGTCGCTCCTGCTCTACTGGGGAGCCGCGTGGCGTTTGCACAGACCCCGACCGAAGCTGCGCCTTCGACGCTGACCGGAACAATTCTTCGCGCCGCGGGAGACGCGCATTCGTATCGGACGTTGAGACCAGGCCCCGGTGAGGAGCATCTGCCGCGCTTGGACATTCTGCGCAGAGCGCCGGCCGCGGCCAGGGCGCAAGCCCGGCGGTCGATTCTGTACCTCGGCCACCTGTCGGATATGCACGTCATCGACGCGCAGTCACCGGCGCGCATCGAACCGATGATCGTCCAAGATCATGCGGCGTGGGGTTCTGCATTCCACCCGCAGGATCCGCTGACCGTCCACGTGACCGCTGCGATGGTCAAGTCGTTCGCCGACAACACCATCAGCCCCGTCACCGGTGCACCACTCGGTGCGGCAACGGTCACCGGCGACAGTGCAGACATGCACTCACACCTCGAACTACGTTGGTACATCGACGTTCTCGACGGTGTTCCAGTGACGCCCAACAGCGGATCACCGACGACATTCGAAGGCGTCCAGGCCTGGCCAGACGCGCAATGGGCATATCGACCGGATGACCCGTCAGGAGGGTCGTTCGGAGAATACGGATTTCCGACCCTGCCCCGGTTGCTCAGCGACGCGATCGCCGAGCCCGTCGAATCGGTCGGTCTGCCGGTGCCGTGGTACGCGGTGTACGGCAACCACGACACGCTTCTCCTCGGCACGTTCGACGTGTCTTCGCAACTGCATTCGCTTGCAGTCGGATCCGAGAAGTCGTACACATTGCAGGCGACCGCCACATCCGCGCTCGCCGGTTATGCCGCGACGGCGAGTCCGCTGCAACGGATGATCGACGCACTGGGCGTGCAAGCCGGAACTCGGCCGGGCTTCCGACGTGTCACAGCGGATCCGCAGCGCTACCTCTTCGAGCAGCGTGAGTTCATGGCTGAACACTTCAACACGACCGACGCGCCAGGCCCGATCGGACACGGATTCACCCAGCACAATCTGGATTCGGGCGAAACCTGGTGGTCTACGGAGATGACGCCCCATGTTCGGGCATTCGGGCTCGACACCTGCAATGCGGTCGCCGGCGCCGACGGCGCGGTTCCCGAGGATCAGTTCGACTGGCTCCGAGATCAATTGGAATTGGCTCAGGCGCAGAAGAAGCTTGTTCTGATCCTCACTCACCACAACAGCCTGACCCTGGAGAATCGCGCTCAGCGCCCAGGAATGAACAAGAAGCTTTACGGAGCTGAGGAATTCGTTGATCTGCTGTTGAAGTATCCGGTAGTGATCGGCTGGTTGAACGGCCACACCCATCAAAACCAGATCCTCGCGCACCGAGGCAACGACCACGGATTCTGGGAGATCACCACCGCGTCGTGCATCGATTTCCCGCAGCAACAACAAACCGTCGAGATCGTCGACAACCGCGACGGAACGTTGTCGCTGTTCACCACCGTCCTCGACCACGCGTCTCCGATCACTCCTGGCACTTCCGGAGGCTACCTCGACCTTGCGTCGCAGAGCCGCGAACTGGCAGCAAACGACTGGGCCGAAAACCCTTTGATGAGAAGAGGATCGGCCTTGGACCGCAACACCGAGCTCCTCCTGACCGCACCATTCGACTTGGAAATCATCACCGACGCATCACTCGAACAGCAGCACCTCGACGAGCATGCCCGCCTGCTCTCGTACCAGCAGCGGTCATCACGGTGAGGCGACTCGTCGTGGGACTCGCTCTGGTGTCGGCACTCGGCGGATGCGCCCAGATCGACGCCCTCGCGCCGGTGGGTGGGGCCGGAATCGCCGACATGCGCTACGCGACCAACGAAGTGCTCCTCGAGAAAGACATCGACATCCTCGTGGCACCGGTATGTTCCGGCGAAGGTCTCGAACTGCGATGCACCGGTGAAACCGTGAACGGCGAGACCATCACGGCTACATCGACATCCGAGGACGAGAGCACGTTCGAGTTGATTGTCGACGCCGTGACCCTCTACTCGGGAGATGTGCAAACCGTCCTCGATCGCAACGGAACGGTCGGTGCATCGTGAAGAGCCTGACCCGTGGTCTTCTCACCTACGCGCCGATCATCGTGGTGGGCGCCGTGATTCAAGCTCTGTTGATTTTCGGCGATCCGGTCCCGACAACGTCGTGGTGGTTCTCCGTCCGAGTACTGGCTTCGGCGTTGGTGTTGATCCTCGCGCTCTGGCTGACGATGGGCTTCGCTGCGCACACCGACGGCCGATCTTCACCACGGTTGTTGCTGGCGGTGACTGTCGCTGTGCTCTGCGGAATCGTCGCGGGCATCCTGAATCCGATTCTGCCTCTTCTCGTCGCCTTGATTTCCCTGCCGGTACTGTCGGCGGTCGCCGCCGGACCGTTGAGAGCAGTCACTCGGACTATCACGTTCGCGCCGATTCGGACCTTCCTCGGATTGGCCGGGGCAACTGTGTTGATCATCGTGAATGTGGTCGCGGGACTGGTTCTCGGGTTCTTCGTCACGGGAGTTGTCGCCGCTGGAATCACGTGGCTCGTCTTCGGAACCAGCGCAGCGATTCTCGCGACCTACTGGGCGTCCCTTCACCGACGTGCACACCCGTCCTGATCCACTCGACCAGAGCAAACAGAAGCAGGCGAGGCGACCTACGGGCCCACTGCCCCGATCATTCCTGGACAAACCAGAACACGATCAGCGAAGGACAGTGGGCCGGGGCCTCATGATGCTCGATTGCCGAGCGATCGGAGCATCAGTGTGTGGCGACAGATTCCTTCACTGTCTCGTACATCTCCGTGAGTGCACGGGCACAGTCGTTCTGGGTGTAGCCGAGCAGCGCAGTGTCCTCAGCAGCCGGCTCGTAGGCGATGACGTTGCCACGTCCCTGGACGATGAAGCTGTCCGGAAGGATCGGGTGCTCCTCGTTACGCTCGTCGATGACGCGATCGCCGCCGGCGGCAGCAACAAGCAACTGAAAGTACTGCTGGTACGTGAGATTCTGGTCGCCGATCAGATATGCCTTGCCGGATTCCGCGTGTTGCAGCGCGCCCCAGATCGCTTCGGACAGAGACCGGACTGACATGAAGTTCGTGCCACCGGCCGGAGCGAAGTCAGGAATCTGCGCCTCTTTGCCGCCGGCCCACGAGAACATCTTGCGGTAGCGCTTGGCAGACGCTCCGCCGATCACACCGAGAATCGAAGGCGGGTTCAGCGTCGAGACATTGAAGGTCTCGTCGGCCAGCGCCCGTGCTCCCTCGTCAGCGGCCTTGCGCGCAGCGATGTACGGCATCGTCTCCGCCATCTCGGGGCGCAGATGGTGGTAGTAGCTTCCCACCTGGACGAACCGGGCGACACCGGCCTCCTTGGCCAGAGCCGCGAACCGGGGCACCCCACCGGACTGCGTCTTCTCCCAGAACTCGGCCTCGTCGACGCCGCGGCCCATGTGTCGGACGTCCTGGCCGGCAGCAAAGACGATGGCGTCGAACGGTGCCAGTTGATCTGCCGTGAATGTTTGTTCCGTGTAGTCACCGAGCAGAACCGGGAAGTCTCGCACCGGCGAGTCATCGGCGAGTGGATTACGGGCCGCGACGGTTACGTCGTTTCCCATCTTGCGAAGGTGAAGTGCCGTGTGGGCACCGATCATGCCAGTTCCGCCAACGATCAGGATCTTCACAGAATGCCTCTTCTTTATGTAGAGAATTACTTCTAGGTGGAGAATTACTTCGACTCATCAATGTAGGTAAACCGGACCATTTGAGAATCAGTTCTCTCACCGACCGGGATCAAAAATTCAGTTCGTCCGGTGCGCGCCCGTCAGGTCGAGCCTGATGCCCGCGGTATAAACGCCGACCATCATGGCTGCGATCACTGCCGAGACGCCGACAACCGTATTCGCCAGCTCACCTTCCAGTCGGCCCTGCGCCACCCACGCCAGTCCCCACACAATGCCGATCGACGGCGCAATCGCGCCGCGGGAACCCGTGGCCAAGCCAACCCCGACCGCAGCAGCGACGGCGAGAACGATGACCGCCCACGCCGTCGCAGCGTTCGTGATGCCCAGGTCGACGAGCCAGGCAGTGATGTTGGCGATGGTCGCGACGCATACCCAGCCGAGATACAGACCCATGGTGCCGTCCGTGATTACTGCGTCCATCCAATTCTCCGGGCGCTGCCGCTGAAGCAGTACGAACACTCGCGTGAGCACAACAAGCAAACACCCGATAATCACGACGCTCAGCCACAAGAATCCGGCCTGCACCGACAAAATCCAGGTCGCATTGAGGAGCATCGACACCGCTATCGCAGGGCGCAAGGATTCATGACGCACGGTCCTGCCTGGCAGGAACTGCCAAATCGCATACGCGAGAAATCCGACGTAGACGACCGACCAGATCGAGAATGCAGTCCTGGCAGGCGCCACCAGCGTTGACGTAGCACTCAGTGCACCTCCCACTGCCTCCCCGATCGGCGTGCCGATCCAGGCTCCCGAACCGATGAACGATCCGACGACTGCGACCACGGCGCTGACAACGACGACGAACTTCATACCCCGACCCATACCTGACGTATGCCCCGTAAGTCCGTACACAATTCGCATTGGCGATCCCGATCCACCAGCGCGGTGCCACAATGATGTGTGGACTTCGAGCGCACAGCGGACGAACTGTACGCAGTCGACCCGTCCGAATTCATCGCCGCGCGACGCGCCGCAGTTGCACGCGCCAAAGAATCGGGCGATGCGACGCTGGCGAAGAATCTAGGTGCGCTGCGCAAACCGACTACAACGGGATGGGCGCTCAACCTGCTTGTTCGGGTGGAACCCGACAGCCTCGATCGACTGCTCGAACTCGGAGCAGCGCTGCGTGCGGCGCAGCAGGCGCTACACGGCGACGAGTTGCGGTCGCTCGCAACCCGGCGAGCGGCCGTACTGTCAGCACTGACCGACCGTGCCGCGTCCGCGGCACAAGACCGCGGTCGCCCATTGTCGGAGACCGCGTTGCGCGAGATCGGCCAGTCGCTGTCGGCGGCGCTGGCCGAACCCGACATCGGTGCCGATCTGCGACGCGGCCGGATGCTGGGCTCAGTGTCTTACAGCGGCTTCGGCCCTGCGGCGCTCGCGTCGGTACCCGAGCCTGCAGCACCCCCGCCTTCCGACGCCGAGCCAATAGAACAGCCGAACGAGGCCGCACGGAAACAGGTCGAGACTCGCGTCAGCGTCGCGGAAACCGCTGCACATCAGGCCATTTCGGAACTCGAAGCGGCCACCGAGAAGGTGAATCAGGCGAAGCAGCAACTGTCCGAACTCCGCGAGGCACTGTCACGAGCCGAGCAGGAGTGCCGGTTTGCCGAGTCCGCTCGACGCACCGCCGAGGAAGCCGCCCAGTGCGCGGGAACTGAGCTGGAGCACGCCAAGAATCTCGCTGCCGAGTTCGATACCTGACATTTTTCCGGTCCCACCCATCCGCGGTCGATCCGGCTACGAATGCACTACAGACGGCATCTGGCCTGCACCTGCCGAATCGCTTCAGCAGGCGGCCACTTGAACGAGCACCTTCGATGCGCGCACTGGTAGTCATCAGGACGGTCCGCCGCCGTTGTTTCCTGACTTGACACCCACAACCGCATCCTAGGAGCACTCATGGTTGTCAACGAGTTTTTCTCCTCCCCTTCACTGTCTGTGGCCGCCACAGCTGACCAGCTCCATACGCTGCGAGCACTCGTACAGTCGCGGTGCGCGCACCACGATCTAGCTCCCGACGCCGTGGCGGATCTCGTTCTTGCCGTCGACGAAGCAGCGAGCACACTCCTGCACCTCACCGTCGCCTGCAGCACTCTCACGTGCACCGTCCGAGTCGATACGAGCAACCTGTCGGTGATCCTCACCGGGACCACATCGGCAATGGTCGACACCAGCATCACGTCCTACAGCTGGTTCGTTCTGCAGAATCTGGTCGACGGTGTTGCCCTCGAGCAGTGTCCGTCCGCGGTAGCAGGCCCCACCGAGATCTGGGCTGTCACCGTTACGCTGGAGATGACACTCGATGCCATTCACGGTTAGCGTCCGGGAACGGCTGCGGGAGTTGACTTCTGGCTACGAATGGTGTGCATGAACCAGCGCACCCATCTGTCAGGCGGGTGTCAGGCAACAGATTGTGGGTACCCGCTCATCATGACGACAATCCCCACTGCGCGCCTGCTCCCTCAAGCCCTGGGTGTCCTGACCGCCGTGTACAGCTCTGCCGTCGTCCTCTCACCCCGAATTCTTGCGAAGCCGTGCAAACTCACCCGGGCTGACGGCAGCGTCGCACCGGAAGTAGCGACCGTAATTCGGGCGGTCGGAGCGCGCGATGTCGCAAGCGGACTTCTGCTGGCCACGGCGCCCTACGGGCCGGCGCGTCGTGGCGCTGTCGCACTTCGGGCAGCAGCCGATTTCGGTGACGCCACTGTCTTCGGATTGACGCTTCCTGGCGCCGCAACAAAACTCAAGGTCGCTGGATTCGCTGCCGCCTGGGGTGTGCTGTGCGCCTACAGTGGCCGGTATGCGGGCTGAGCGAGCCGCGCAGTCCAGTTCCGATCTAACGGCTCTTTCGTCCTACCACGTTCACCAGGGACGATGGATTCATGGCCATCACACCGGATATCCTTCGCTACACCGCATTCAGTTCCGATCCCACTGGCGGCAACCCCGCCGGAGTGGTGCTCGATGCCCGCGGTATCAGCGACGCGGAGTTGCAAGCCATCGCCACGGACATCGGATACGCGGAGACAGCATTTGTCACCGAGCCCGGACCAGCGGACAACAAGCAGCGCAACGTTATTCGATATTTCTCCCCCATCGCGGAGATTCCGTTCTGCGGCCACGCCACCATCGCCACCGCGGTGGCGCTCACCGAACGTGACGGCGCCGGAACCTTCACGTTCGAAACATCAGTCGGGCCGGTCTCGATCACGACCCGAACAGACGGATCCGGCATTCTCGCAACCTTCACCAGTGTGGAACCGGCAATCTCACCCATCGACCACGCCGTGCTCACGGCACTCCTCGGACTCGTGGGCATCGACTCGTCGGCGATCGACACCAACTTTCCGCCCCAGCTGTCCTATGCCGGCAACACCCACCCCATTGTGGTTCTCGGAGACAAGTCGACGTTCGATCAGTTCACCTTCGAGCCCGCGGCAATGCGTGCACTCATGGACGCACAGGGCTGGGCAGGAACCGTGACCTTCCTGTATCAAGTGGACGCCAACACTTTCGAAGCCCGAAACCTCTTTCCCGCGGGCACCATCACCGAAGACCCGGCGACAGGATCTGCGGCGGCTTCTACCGGCGGATACCTGCGGGCACTCAATCCCGCCGACACTCCCCGGCGGATAACGATCCATCAAGGCCGACATGTCGGCCGTCCGAGCGTCCTGGTTGTCGATATTCCGACACAGGGAGGCATCTCAGTGACGGGCACGGCTGTCCCCATCACGGAGTAGGAATTCAGGGAGCGCCGGCGCCACCCACGAGCGAGGTGATGACGGGCAATCCAGTCGGGACTCCCCCACCGATCAATTCCTCGAGCGCATCCTGATCGAGGAACTTCTCGACGAGATCGGCCAGGAGGTCGAGTTGTTGTTCACGGACAGCAGCCACGGACGTATCGGGCGCCACCACAAATCCAGCACCGGCAATGTCCGTCAGGAAGGTGCGTCGATACGCGTCACTCTCGAGAAGTCCATGCCAATGGGTGCCTCGGACGGAACCTCGAACACTTCCCTCCGGCGAACCGTCCGCAGCTCTCAGCAACGGGAGATCATTGTTGCGCACCACCCGGCCGTGGTGAATCTCGTACCCGGACACAGGAATACCGTCGTAGTGACCGTCGACCTGAGCCAGAACCTTGTCCGAAGCGAATTCGATGTCGAGATCGAGCAATCCGAGTCCCGGAACAGTGCCCGATCCTGACTCGACATCGTCGACAATGGACTTGCCCAGCATCTGATAGCCACCGCAGATTCCCAGCACGGCCTGTCCACGACCCGCGCGGGCGATGATCTCGTCAGCCAGGCCAGTGCTGCGCAACCACGCGAGATCACTCACCGTGGACTTGCTGCCCGGAATCACCACGAGGTCCGCGTCGCGAATCCGTGCCGGGTCGGTGACCCACGAAACCGCAACACCCGGTTCGCAAGCGAGGGCTTCGACGTCCGTCGAGTTCGAAATGCGCGGCAACCGAACTGCCGCCACCGTCAACCACGCCGAACCGACAGGCTGTCCGGGGCGACCCACCGGTGCGTTACCGGTAACTCCCAGCGAGTCCTCGGCGTCGAGCCACAGATCGTCGGCAAACGGGATGACACCCAGCGTCCGTCGTCCGGTCAGTTCGCGGAGTTGTTCGAGGCCTGGCTCGAGCAGTCCGACGTCACCACGGAATTTGTTGATCACGAAGCCGACGATCAAGGCCTGATCACTCGGCGAGAGAACCGCGACCGTTCCGAACAGATGGGCCAGCACGCCACCACGGTCGATGTCTCCGACCACGATCACCGGAATAGAAGCGGCTTCCGCCAATCCCATGTTTGCGAGATCCGTTGCCCGCAAATTGATTTCGGCCGGCGAACCGGCACCCTCACAAATCACGACATCAAAATCGTCTCGCAGCGACGCCAGATCCTCGGCGACGACGCCGCGCAACCAGGCACGGTGCTGCATGTAATCCCGCGCACCGACTGTTGTCATCGCCTTGCCGCGAACGACCAGTTGCGAAGTTCGATCACTTCCCGGCTTGAGTAGGACCGGGTTGAAACGCACACTCGGCTCCAACCCGCATGCGCGGGCTTGAAGTGCCTGAGCGCGACCGATCTCCCCACCGTCCAGGGTGACGACGGAGTTGTTGGACATGTTCTGCGCCTTGAACGGCGCGACGCGTACACCGCGACGCGCCAGCATCCGGCACAACCCGGCAACAAGGACACTTTTGCCCGCGTCGGAGGTCGTACCCGCTACGAGCAGAGCACCACGCAGGGTCAAGGCAGAGTCAGGATCTCGGCACCGGTGTCGGTGACAACCAAGGTGTGCTCGAACTGAGCGGTCCACTTGCGGTCCTTGGTGACAACGGTCCAGTCGTCTTCCCAGATTTCGTAATCGATGCCACCGAGGTTGATCATCGGTTCGATGGTGAAGACCATTCCGGGTTCGATGATCGTTTCGACACCGGGCTCGTCGTAATGCAGGATCACGAGGCCGTTGTGGAACGTCTCGCCGATGCCGTGGCCCGTGAAATCACGCACGACGCCGTACCCGAATCGGTGAGCGTAAGACTCGATGACACGACCGATCACGTTGAGCGCGCGGCCCGGCTTGACTGCCTTGATCGCCCGCATCGTGGCTTCGTGGGTGCGCTCGACGAGAAGACGATGCTCCTCGGATACATCACCGGCGAGGAAGGTGGCGTTGGTGTCGCCGTGCACCCCACCGATGTAGGCGGTGACGTCGATATTGACGATGTCACCGTCCTGGATGACCGTGGAATCGGGGATTCCGTGGCAGATCACCTCGTTGAGGGAGGTGCAGCAGGACTTGGGAAAGCTCTTGTAACCCAACGTCGACGGGTATGCGCCGTGATCGATCATGTACTCGTGAGCAATGCGATCCAGCTCGTCAGTCGTGACGCCGGGAGCAACAGCCTTGCCCGCTTCCTGCAACGCCCTGGCGGCGATCTTGCTCGCGACGCGCATCGCTTCAATGGTCTCCGGCGTCTGGACCCAAGGCTCGTTGCCTTCCTTGGCTGTCGGCTTCCACGCGTACTCGGGCCGCTCGATCTTCGAGGGCACAGCAAGGACGGGTGAGACGGTTCCGGGGACCAACGGTGTACGCACAGACATGCCGAACAGCCTAGCCCCCGATCGTGGCACTAGCCTGACGCACTCCAGTTCCGGAACAGCGGATCGACGACCGTTCTGGTCGGCCAACACATCGTCTGGCCGAAATCCTCGAAAAGCGCGTCACGAGAATCGAAGGTTCCCAGACTCAGCTCGACAAACTCGGACAAGTCCAGACAATCGCACGTCGTCGCACCTGTCCACGAGATCGGTGCTCGGGCGACGGCGTCGAAGAGTGTCTCGGTTCCCGAGTTGGTGAACGCCGCGATCGGCGCCGCGGCGGACGGCCGGACCAGAGTCTCGGACAGCGTGGACCATCGGCCGTCGACAAGGAACTCGGGCCATGCCAACAGAACGCGTTCGGGAATAAGTGCGCGCAACCGCGGGAAACGCGGGTACCAGAACTCGCCGCGCAGAATTAACCCCTCCACCCGCGTCGCAATCCCACAACTGCGGGCCAGCGCCTCCAGCACTGCAAGTCGTTGACTGCACGATCCGCGTCCGCGCCGGAGAGTAGTTGACGCCGGTTGCGAGTCGTCGAGTCCGTACACAGCACAACCTCACCGTCGGAGCAGCGGCTACCGCCCCTGTGTAGTGCACCGCCCTCGCGAATGCCACCGACCAGCTCTGACAGAATCATCGCTCGTGAAGAAATGGCTACTACTGATTGCCGCAATAGTGACCGAGGTCTCCGCCACACTCTCCTTGCGCGCCGCTCTCGATCACCCGGCCTGGTACGTGGTAGTCGTCGTGGGATACCTAGTGGCCTTCACCGCACTGTCCTTCGTGCTCCGCGAAGGCATGGGACTTGGTGTTGCCTACGGAATCTGGGGAGCGACCGGAGTTGTCCTGACGGCAATACTCGCAACGATTCTCTTCGGCGATCCCCTGACCGCGACGATGGGACTGGGCATTGCCTTGGTCATCGGTGGAGTTTTGTGTGTCGAACTCGGCTCGCAAGCGGCAGCCGCCAGCGAATCAGGTGACCCCGCGTGACGTGGATATTTCTGATCTCGGCGATCCTCTCCGAAGTCTCCGCCACCCTGGCGCTGCGTATGGCATCACAAAATGGAAGCAACAAGAAGTGGTTCGTCCTAGTGGGCGCGGGCTATTTGGCCTCTTTCGCGTTCCTGACACTCGCGCTCGACGCCGGCCTTGCTCTCGGAGTGGCGTACGGAATCTGGACGGCCTGCGGGGTGGCGTTAACTGCCCTCGCGTCTCGAATCCTGTTTCGCGAGGCCCTGACGAAGCTCATGATGCTGGGTATTGCGCTGATTGCCGGCGGTGTTGTCCTCATCGAACTCGGCGCCGGTCACTAGTTCACCCGAAGCCAGGTAGCGATTCAGGATCGGACCGATGACCGCCAGACCTGGAGGGCCCGTCATCTGCTCATGCGTCGTGGGGATCATGTACTCGTGAATGTCGCCCCTGATGTAGTCCGTCCAGTCCGCGGCACCCGTCGAGTTTTCGGGTTTTCCGTTTCGATCGGCTTCGCCGGATTCCAGCGTGGTGCTGAAGTAGAGAAGATCCGACACATCGAGATTTGACGGATGGTGCGCCACAGCATCATCGACAAGATTGTTGTACTGCCGATACAAAGTCTCGAGATGGTCTGCCGTCAGCATCGCGAAGAATCCGCCCTTGCGGCGCAACAACTCCGCAACCTGATCGAACGTGGGTTCCTCCGTGGGCTCGTCGGATAGATCCACCTCGGCGAACTCGGTGACGAGTCGTGAGACGGACGGCATCGGGGCGTCGGTCGCGGACATCAGACGACTGTCCATCATCGCGAGCGTTGCAACGTCGTCACCGTCACGACGAAGCTGGGCCGCCATTGCATGTGCAATCTGGCCGCCCACCGAGTATCCGAGCAGATGGTACGGCCCGTGTGGCTGTACGGATCGAATCTCTCGAACGTAGCGGGCCGCAAGATCGTCGAGCGAATCGAAATGTACGGATGAATCTGTCAGGGCGGGCGATTGGATTCCGTAGATCGGGCGGTCACTGTCCACGTACTGCACCAAGCCGCTGAAACACCACGCCAGCCCGATCGCTGGGTGGACACAGAACAGTGGATCACGATTTCCTTTGGCCCGCAGTGGAAGCAGAACCCCCACCGCGTCGTTCGTCTCCGCTGGGCACGTCGAAATTCTGTGCGCCAAAGTCGCGGGTGTCGAGTCGGTGAAAATCCAGTGAACCGGCACGTCGGCCTCGATCGATTCATGCAATCTCGCGGCCACTGTGGTGGCAGTCAACGAATCACCCCCGAGCGCAAAGAAATTGTCGTCGGCACCCACTCGCGATACACCGAGTGCACCTTCAAACGCCGCGGCGACGGCGGATTCCGCCCCCTCCCGAGGGGGCCGATATTCTGCGCGCTGGGCATCGAAGTCGGGGGTGGGTAGGGCGCCGCGGTCCAGCTTTCCATTCGGCGTCACCGGCAACCCATCAACCACCACCACCACAGCCGGCACCATCTGCGACGGCAACCGCCCAGCCACCGAATCAACCACCGCCGAAACATCCACACTCACACCCGACTCCGCAACCACAAACCCCACCAACCGATCCCCCCGCACCACAACAGCAGCCCGAGCCACCCCCACACACCCCGACAACGCCGACTCCACCTCCCCCAACTCCACCCGAACCCCACGCACCTTCACCTGCAAATCCCCACGACCCACAAACTCCAACGACAAACTTTCATCCGCAAGCCGCCGCCACCGAACAACATCCCCCGTCCGATACATCCGAGAACCCGAACCACCAAACGGATCAGCCACAAACCGCGACGCCGTCAACCCCACCCGATTCACATACCCCCACGCCAAACCCCCACCCGAGAGATACAACTCCCCCACCACACCCACCGGAACCGGACGCAACCAACCATCCAACACAACCTCCCCCACACCCCGAATCGGACCACCCAACAACACCGGCTCCCCCACCACCAACGCAGCACTCGCATTCGACTGCACACTCGCCTCCGCCGGACCATACGTATTCACCACCACCCGACCACCAACAGCCCACCGCGCCACCAACTCCCGCGAACACACCTCACCCCCCACCACCACAGTCGAGAGATCCTCGAGACCGGACGGATCCACCGTCCCCAGCACCGTCGGCGTCAACGCAACATGAGAAACCCTCTCCCCCACCAACAACCCCCGCAACTCATCCCCACCAAACACCCCCGCCGGAGCAACCACCAACCGACCACCACAACCCAACCCCCACAACAACTCCAACACCGCAGCATCAAAACCCGGCGACGCCGCATGCAACACCACAGAATTGGAATCTAGCCCGAACCGAACACACTGATCCGCAACCAAATCCGCCAACCCCCGATGCGAGACCACCACACCCTTCGGCACCCCCGTCGACCCCGACGTATACACCACATACGCCGCCCCACCCGGATACACCACAGACACCCGATCCACATCCGACACCGGCCCACCATCAAACCCCGCCAACACCCCCTCAAAACCAGGACCATCCAACACCACCCACTGCACCGAACCCGGCAACACCCCCACACACTCCGCCGCCGTCACACCCACCACCGCACCACAATCCGCAACCATGAACTCCACCCGCGCCGCCGGATACCCCGGATCCACCCCCACAAACGCCGCCCCCGACTTCACCACCGCACACCACGCCACCACCGACAACACCGACCGCGACAACGCCACCACAACACACGAACCCGGACCAACACCCCGACCAATCAACAACCGCGCCAACCGATTCGACCAAACATCCAACTCCCCATACGACACACTCCGACCACCACAGACAACAGCGATCGCCGACCGATCTACTGCCCCCACAGCCAACAACTCCGGCAACACCAACACCCGCCCACCCGAAGCCCCCGACACCGGAACCAACTCACCACACTCCGCAGGCGAGAGTAAATTCAGTGCGCCGATTGGCAGATCCGGTTCTGTGACTGCTGCGTCGATGACGCGGAGGACGCATTGCATCATCTCGTCTATCACACTGTGGTCGAAGAGATCTGGGAGATACTTGATTGTCAGGCGCACCACCGAGTCGACGTGAGCGACCAGTCCGATCGGATAGTGTGCGGCATCAACACCACCGACATCAACCACCCGCATACCCGCAATATCCGTCTCCGCAGTCAACCCACCACGATCCACCGGATACGACTCGAACACCGTCATCGTGTCGAACACAGCACCAGCACCCGCAACCCGCTGAATATCCGCCAAACCCACATACTGATGATCAAGAAGACCAGCCTGCTCACCCTGAATCCGAGAAAGAAGCGAACCAAGAGTCTCCCCCCGATCCAACCGAACCCGCACCGGCACCGTATTGACAAACAAACCGATCATCGACTCCACCCCCGCAACCTGCGGAGGACGACCAGCCACCGTCGAACCGAACGTCACATCATCACGAGACGTCCACCCACCCAACACAATCGACCACGCCATCTCGATCACCGAATTCACAGTGACCCCCATACCCCGAACACACGACAACAACGCCACCGTCTGATCCTCGGTCAACTCACCGAACACATCCCGCGACCCGCTGTACCGACGAGCAGGATCAACCGGCGCAACCAACGTCGGCTCGTCGACACCGTCAAATGCTTTCGCCCACACGTCAAGTGATTCTGTTTTGTTCTGCCCGGCGACCCAGGCCAGAAAGTCCCGATAAGGACGGACCCGGGGTAGTGTCGCGCCGTCGGTGGCATAGAGCACCAGCAATTCCTTCAGAAGTAGCGGCGTCGACCAACCATCGAGCAGCAGATGATGATTGGTCATCACCAGGCGATAGCTTCCCGGGCCGGTGCTGACCAGCATCCACCGCAACAACGGGGCCCGAGTCGGATCGAACCGGGTGGCACGATCCTCCGCCATCAGATGATCCCAAGCACGAACACGCGCGGCGGTGTCCAATCCCGAAAGGTCGATCTCCGACCACGGTGCTTCGACGCCATCCTGCACCACTTGAACCGGCTGAGATCCGGTGTCGGACAGAAAGGCGGTCCGCAGATTCGGATTGCGATCGAGCACCGATTGGCAAGCACCGCGCAATCGCTCCGGATCAACCTCACCCCGCAATTCGACAACCAACTGCACCAAGTAGGCGTCCACCGACCCTGCCGACGCCAGCGCATGGAACAGCAAACCTCCCTGCAGCGGGGACAACGGCCACACATCACTCAACGCGGGGTACCGGTCCTCGAGCATCTCGATCTCATCTTGGCCGAGACCGACCAAGTCCAGATCCGACGGCGTTCGTCCTCCGACGCCCGGTTGCCCGGCGTCTGCGGCCAGCGCCGCAAGCGTTTCCGACCACATTCTCGCGGCCGCCTGAACGTCGCTCTTCGCCAGTATGCCTGTGGGGAACGACCAGATTGCGCGCAGTCTCGGCCTGCCGTCGTCACTTTCGACGGTGAGTGCGTTGATGTCGAGAACGGCTGGTAGCGGCATATCCGGATTCTGTGCACCGCCCAGCTCGATGTCTCCGTTGATCGGAATCCAGGCTGCACCGGACTCGTTTGACACTTCACCTGCACGAACCCTGCCGAGATAGTTGAAGCCGATCTGCGGTGTTTGGAACTCCCCCAACACCAATCCGGTGTCCTCGTTGAGATACCGCAGCAATCCGTAGCCGATCCCGTGGTCCGGTATCGCCCGGAGTTGTTCCTTGACAGATTTGACCACGGCACCCAAGGCCGGACCACCAGCGGCGGCGTCGCTCAGAGATATATCCGAAAGATCCAACCGCAGTGGGAAGCTCGTGGAGAACCAGCCGACGGTACGATTCAGATCCGAACCTGGAACCACACCTTCTTCACGTCCATGACCCTCGAGACCGATGAGAATATCTGCGAGGGAAGGGTTATCTTCGCGCCGCCACGTCGTGACCGCAACCGCCAGTGCCGCCAGTAGTGCGTCGACGACACCACCGTGGAATGCTTCGGGAACTGTGGTGAGCAGTGCCTCAGTTGTCTCCGGGGAGACTTCAATCTCAACAGTGTCGGCAGTGGTAGTCACGTCGACGGAAGGGTCGATGGGCCGGGATCCGATCACGGGGTCCTCGCCCACAACCATCGCTTGCCACAGCTCGAGTTCGGCTGCCCGCTCCGGTCGACGAGCCTCCTGCGCAAGCCCGTAGGACCAGCGGCGCATCGATGTTCCGACCGGCTCCAGTTCCGGCGATCTACCTGCCGCGATCTGCCACCACGCGGTTGCCAGGTCGGGTATCAGCACCCGCCACGACACCCCGTCGATCACCGAATGATGTGCCACCACCAACGCGCAACCCTGCTCGCCGGCATTCGGGGGATCAAACCACACCACCTGCACCACGGCGCCCGTGCTGGGATCAAGCCGATCCGCTGCGGCGTCCAACTCGCACGCAGCCACCTCACGGAAATCGGCGACGCCTGGCCCGGCCGATACCTTCCGAATCACCTTCTCTGCTTGAATTGATCCGACGGGCAGGACTTTCCAGACCCACGATCCGTGTGCACCTGGGCGCAACTGAGCCCGCAGCATGTCGTGATGATCGAGCACCGCCTGCACCGTGCTCGCCAAACCCTGCTCGTCGATTCCCGCCGGCAAATTCAGCAGCACCGCCTGCGAGAATCGATGGAACCCTGTACCACCCCGACCGACGAGCCACTGCATTATCGGCGTCAACGGAACGTCACCGACCCCGCCGCCGGTCAATTCCTCCAACCTGGCTACGTCGGCCTCACCCGAAAGAACTGCTACCTCCGCCAGTCCGGCAATCGTCTTACGTTCGAACACATCCCGCGGGGAGATGACCACTCCCTGAGCCTTTGCCCGTGCTGCGAGCTGAATCGACATGATGCTGTCGCCGCCGAGCGCAAAAAACGAATCCTCCACGCCCACTGATCCGAGCCCGAGTACTTCCTCGAACAACCCGGCCAATACCGATTCCACCTCGGTGACAGGAGCCCGGAAATCAGTCCGAACGCCGGCAAAATCCGGTGTGGGTAGGGCGTCGCGGTCCAGCTTTCCATTCGGCGTCACCGGCAACCCATCAACCACCACCACCACAGCCGGCACCATCTGCGACGGCAACCGCCCAGCCACCGAATCAACCACCACCGAAACATCCACACTCACACCCGACTCCGCAACCACAAACCCCACCAACCGATCCCCCCGCACCACAACAGCAGCCCGAGCCACCCCCACACACCCCGACAACGCCGACTCCACCTCCCCCAACTCCACCCGAACCCCACGCACCTTCACCTGCAAATCCCCACGACCCACAAACTCCAACGACAAACTTTCATCCGCAAGCCGCCGCCACCGAACAACATCCCCCGTCCGATACATCCGAGAACCCGAACCACCAAACGGATCAGCCACAAACCGCGACGCCGTCAACCCCACCCGATTCACATACCCCCACGCCAAACCCCCACCCGAGAGATACAACTCCCCCACCACACCCACCGGAACCGGACGCAACCAACCATCCAACACAACCTCCCCCACACCCCGAATCGGACCACCCAACAACACCGGCTCCCCCACCACCAACGCAGCACTCGCATTCGACTGCACACTCGCCTCCGCCGGACCATACGTATTCACCACCACCCGACCACCAACAGCCCACCGCGCCACCAACTCCCGCGAACACACCTCACCCCCCACCACCACAGTCGAGAGATCCTCGAGACCGGACGGATCCACCGTCCCCAGCACCGTCGGCGTCAACGCAACATGAGAAACCCTCTCCCCCACCAACAACCCCCGCAACTCATCCCCACCAAACACCCCCGCCGGAGCAACCACCAACCGACCACCACAACCCAACCCCCACAACAACTCCAACACCGCAGCATCAAAACCCGGCGACGCCGCATGCAACACCACAGAATTGGAATCTAGCCCGAACCGAACACACTGATCCGCAACCAAATCCGCCAACCCCCGATGCGAGACCACCACACCCTTCGGCACCCCCGTCGACCCCGACGTATACACCACATACGCCGCCCCACCCGGATACACCACAGACACCCGATCCACATCCGACACCGGCCCACCATCAAACCCCGCCAACACCCCCTCAAAACCAGGACCATCCAACACCACCCACTGCACCGAACCCGGCAACACCCCCACACACTCCGCCGCCGTCACACCCACCACCGCACCACAATCCGCAACCATGAACTCCACCCGCGCCGCCGGATACCCCGGATCCACCCCCACAAACGCCGCCCCCGACTTCACCACCGCACACCACGCCACCACCGACAACACCGACCGCGACAACGCCACCACAACACACGAACCCGGACCAACACCCCGACCAATCAACAACCGCGCCAACCGATTCGACCAAACATCCAACTCCCCATACGACAACCGCCAACCACCAGACACCACAGCAACCGCATCCGGGTCCCGCGCAGCCGACAGTAATTCCGGCAGCACATGTTCTTTCGCGGACATCTCACCCTGAACCGGGACCAGTTCCCGGTGTTCCTCCGGCGAAAGCACGTCCAGCGCCGCAAGTGGCAGATCAGGATTTGAAACAAGGGCGTTGACGACGCGCAAAACTCGCTGCAGAACACTGCCGATTGTGCCGTAGTCGAAAAGCTCCGGCAGATACTTGATTCTGATATGCAGTCGGCTGTCCAGGTGCGCAACAACGCCGATCGGATAGTGTGCGGCATCAACACCACCGACATCAACCACCCGCATACCCGCAATATCCGTCTCCGCAGTCAACCCACCACGATCCACCGGATACGACTCGAACACCGTCATCGTGTCGAACACAGCACCAGCACCCGCAACCCGCTGAATATCCGCCAAACCCACATACTGATGATCAAGAAGACCAGCCTGCTCACCCTGAATCCGAGAAAGAAGCGAACCAAGAGTCTCCCCCCGATCCAACCGAACCCGCACCGGCACCGTATTGACAAACAAACCGATCATCGACTCCACCCCCGCAACCTGCGGAGGACGACCAGCCACCGTCGAACCGAACGTCACATCATCACGAGACGTCCACCCACCCAACACAATCGACCACGCCATCTCGATCACCGAATTCACAGTGACCCCCATACCCCGAACACACGACAACAACGCCACCGTCTGATCCTCGGTCAACTCACCGAACACATCCCGCGACCCGCTGTACCGACGAGCAGGATCACCCGACGCAACCAACGTCGGCTCGTCGACACCGTCAAATGCCTTCGCCCACACGTCAAGTGATTCTGTTGTGTTCTGCCGGTTGATCCACGCCAGGTAGTCGCGGTACGGGTACGCCCTCGGCAAGGCGTCTTCACCTGCCGCGTAGGCCACTAGCAGTTCGCGCAACAAGAGAGGGGTCGACCAACCATCGAGCAGCAGATGATGATTGGTCATCACCAAGCGGTAGCTCTCCGTGCCCGTAGTGATGAGCAACCAGCGCAGCAGTGGGGCACGCACGGGATCAAAACGGTGCGCTCTGTCAGCAGCCATCACCCGATCCAATTCACGCTGACGTGCTTCCTCGTCAAGTTCCGACAGGTCCATTTCAGACCACACGACTGTCAGGTCTTCCTGGACAACCTGCACCGGCCCGAATTCGAGGTCGGAGTCGAATGCGGTCCGCAGATTCGGATAGCGGTCAAGCAGCACTTGTCCTGCCTGACGCAGGCGATCCGAATCAACGTCACCGCGCAATTCAACGGCCAACTGGACGACGTACGCGTCCACCGACTCCTCGGACAGCAGCGTATGGAACAGCAAACCTTCCTGCAGCGGGGACAGCGGCCACACATCACTCAACGCGGGGTACCGATCCTCGAGCATCTCGATCTCACCTTGGCCGAGACCGACCAAGTCCAGATCCGACGGCGTTCGCCCGCCGAGAGGCTGCTGGGTCAGGGCAGTCAACACCTCGGTCCACAGCCGCGCCAGCTCACTCACCTCGTCGGTGGTCAACACTCCGACAGGGAAAGTCCACGTCGCGTGTAATCGTGGCTTACGCGAGCCACCGAGAGTCATGGCGTTGATCTCCAGCACGTTCGCGACTGGCATGTCGGGATCCTGCGCACCGCCACGCCGGGGGTCGGCGAGCGTGTCACCATCATCGAGCGGCGCCCATCCGATCGGCTGAGATCCGCCCGGGGATATTGCCTCGACGCGCCCCAGATAATTGAATCCGATCTGCGGTGTCGGCAAATCCTGCAGCTCAAAAGCGGTGTCCTCGTTCAGATACCGCAACAACCCGAAGCCGATTCCGTGATCGGGTACGGTCCGGATCTGTTCCTTGACGGCTTTGACGGCGGCCGCCAAGGCCGGGCCGCCCGCGCACGCATCGTCGATATCGACGGACGCAAGATCCAGCCGCAGTGGAAAGCTCGTGGTGAACCAGCCGACGGTACGACTCAGATCCGAGCCAGGGACCGCGTTCTCCTCTCGCCCATGACCTTCCAGCGCAATGAGTGTTGTGGCAATCGGAGCATCGGTCGATATCGGCCGGCGATCTCGCCGCCATTGCGTGACCGCAACCGCCAACGAAGCCAGCAACCCGTCGCTGACCCCACCGTGAAATGCTTCGGGAACTGTGGTCAGCAGCGCTTCTGTCACGTCGGTGGGCAATTCGACGGAAACATGATCTGTCGAGCCGTTCACATCGACCGAAGGGTCGAGGGGCCGCGACCCGATCACCGGATCGTCCCCGACGCTCATAGCTCGCCACAGCTCGAGTTCGGCTGCGCGCTCGGGCCGACGAGCCTCGTCTACCAGTCCATGAGCCCACCGCCGCATCGACGTTCCGACCGCGGGCAACTCTGGTTCCATTCCAGCCGCGATCTGCCACCACGCGGTTGCCAGGTCGGGTATCAGCACCCGCCACGACACCCCGTCGATCACCGAATGATGTGCCACCACCAACGCGCAACCCTGCTCGCCGGCATTCGGGGGATCAAACCACACCACCTGCACCACAGCGCCCGTGCTGGGATCAAGCCGATCAGCCGCAGCATCCAACTCCGCAGCGGCGTGGTCACTGAACTGGGAACTTCCCAGGTTCCCCTGCATCGGCACCCGGCAGATGAGGCTGTCCGCTCGAATCACACCTTCCGGCAACACTTCCCACGTCCAACCGCCATCGGCTTGTGGCCGTAGCCGAGCCCGCAGCATGTCGTGATGATCGAGCACCGCCTGCACGGTGCCCTCCAGGCCCGGTTCGTCGATTCCGGCCGGAAGGTTGAGCATCACGGCTTGTGAGAAGCGAGTGAATCCCGTGCCCCGTTCGAGGAGCCATCGCATTGTCGGCGTCAACGGAACCTCACCGACCCCGCCCCCAGGCAGTTCGTCCAATCCGACTGCCTCCGTTCCATCACCGAAGACGGCAACCTCCGCCAACCCAGCCACCGTTTTATGCTCGAACACATCCCGCGCCGAGAAAACGATTCCAGAGGCCTTCGCCCGAGAGACCAACTGAATCGCGACGATACTGTCGCCGCCGAGAGAAAAGAACGAATCTCCCGCGCCTACCGATTCGAGTCCCAGCACTTCCTCGAACAACCCTGCCAGCGCAGATTCCATCTCGGTTGCCGGAGCGATGAATGTGCTCAGTCGGTCATCAAAACTTGGGGTGGGTAGGGCGTCGCGGTCCAGCTTTCCATTCGGCGTCACCGGCAACCCATCAACCACCACCACCACAGCCGGCACCATCTGCGACGGCAACCGCCCAGCCACCGAATCAACCACCACCGAAACATCCACACTCACACCCGACTCCGCAACCACAAACCCCACCAACCGATCCCCCCGCACCACAACAGCAGCCCGAGCCACCCCCACACACCCCGACAACGCCGACTCCACCTCCCCCAACTCCACCCGAACCCCACGCACCTTCACCTGCAAATCCCCACGACCCACAAACTCCAACGACAAACTTTCATCCGCAAGCCGCCGCCACCGAACAACATCCCCCGTCCGATACATCCGAGAACCCGAACCACCAAACGGATCAGCCACAAACCGCGACGCCGTCAACCCCACCCGATTCACATACCCCCACGCCAAACCCCCACCCGAGAGATACAACTCCCCCACCACACCCACCGGAACCGGACGCAACCAACCATCCAACACAACCTCCCCCACACCCCGAATCGGACCACCCAACAACACCGGCTCCCCCACCACCAACGCAGCACTCGCATTCGACTGCACACTCGCCTCCGCCGGACCATACGTATTCACCACCACCCGACCACCAACAGCCCACCGCGCCACCAACTCCCGCGAACACACCTCACCCCCCACCACCACAGTCGAGAGATCCTCGAGACCGGACGGATCCACCGTCCCCAGCACCGTCGGCGTCAACGCAACATGAGAAACCCTCTCCCCCACCAACAACCCCCGCAACTCATCCCCACCAAACACCCCCGCCGGAGCAACCACCAACCGACCACCACAACCCAACCCCCACAACAACTCCAACACCGCAGCATCAAAACCCGGCGACGCCGCATGCAACACCACAGAATTGGAATCTAGCCCGAACCGAACACACTGATCCGCAACCAAATCCGCCAACCCCCGATGCGAGACCACCACACCCTTCGGCACCCCCGTCGACCCCGACGTATACACCACATACGCCGCCCCACCCGGATACACCACAGACACCCGATCCACATCCGACACCGGCCCACCATCAAACCCCGCCAACACCCCCTCAAAACCAGGACCATCCAACACCACCCACTGCACCGAACCCGGCAACACCCCCACACACTCCGCCGCCGTCACACCCACCACCGCACCACAATCCGCAACCATGAACTCCACCCGCGCCGCCGGATACCCCGGATCCACCCCCACAAACGCCGCCCCCGACTTCACCACCGCACACCACGCCACCACCGACAACACCGACCGCGACAACGCCACCACAACACACGAACCCGGACCAACACCCCGACCAATCAACAACCGCGCCAACCGATTCGACCAAACATCCAACTCCCCATACGACACACTCCGACCACCACAGACAACAGCGATCGCCGACCGATCTACTGCCCCCACAGCCAACAACTCCGGCAACACCAACACCCGCCCACCCGAAGCCCCCGACACCGGAACCAACTCACCACACTCCGCAGGCGAGAGGAGTTCGATATCTCCGACGCGGGTTGACGGCGCAGCCACGATCTCCTCCAGTACGCGGACGAATCGTTCGGCGAAACTCTGCACCGTAGCCGAATCGAGGATGTCGACGGCAAAGCCGAAGGACGCAGATATTCCGGCCGGCGAACCATCGGCGGTATCGAATTGCTCGGCGAGACTCAGGTGCAGGTCGTACCGGGCTACCTCGATGTCGATGTCGAGAAGTTCAACGGTCAACTCCGGCAGCACCAATTCCGGCAATGCGGCATTCCTGAACTCGAGCATTACCTGGAACAACGGTGAGTGTGCCGTCGAGCGGGCCGGATCGATCGTCTCGACCACTTGCTCGAACGGGGTCTGTGCGTGAGCGAAAGCTCCCAGATCACCCTCCCGAACCGTCCGAAGCACATCCTCGAAAGGTGACCTGGGTGTTACTGCCGTCCGCAGCACCACGGTGTTGACGAACATGCCGACCATATTGTCGAGTGCAGCCTCACCACGCCCGGCCACCGGTGTGCCCACCGCGATGTCGTCAGTCCCGCTCAACCGGCTGAGCAGGACGGTGAGCGCTGCATGCATGGTCATGAACATCGTCGAATCATGTTTGCGCGCAATATGTTGCAGCGCGCGATGCAAGCCGGCGTCGATCTCGAACTGCACCGCGCTTCCCCGCATCCGACGCCAGGTCGGGCGGGCTCGATCCGTCGGCAACGGCAGGACAGTCGGTAACCCCGACAGCGCCTGGTGCCAGTACGTGAGCTCCTCGCCGGCAAGCGAACCCGGATCGGATTCGACGCCGAGCAGGCGACGCTGCCACAGCGTGTAATCGGCATACGTCGCGGGAAGCGGCGCCCAATCCGGAATACGCCAGTTCACGCGCGCGGTGTATGCCGTCATCACATCGCGGGCCAGCGGTGGCATCGACGAACCGTCCGCGGCGATATGGTGCACGACAATAACCAGAACGTGCTGCTCTGGGCCGACCTTGAACAACGCAATCCGCACGGGGACTTCGCCTGTGACATCAAACCCGGACGACGCGAGCCGCTCGATGTGCCCGGACAGCTCGCTCTCACTCGCCACCTCGAGCGGATTCAAATCCGGCAATACCTGAGCTGTTGGAACAACCACTTGGAGCGGACCGTCCGGCGATCCGGGGTACACCGTGCGAAGGGTGTCGTGACGCTCGACGACATCTGTCAACGCGGCTCGGAAAGCGTCGATATCGAGTTCACCGGCCAGCCGGAGCGCGATAGGAATGTTGTACGCGGGCGACGACGTGTCCAACTGATTGACGAGCCACATGCGATGCTGGGCGAGGGACACCGGAACTCTCTCGGGTCGCACACCTGCCACCAAAGCAGGCCCCACGGATGTCCTTCCGTCGGTCCGCTCGATCCACTCGGCCAGCGCAGCCACGGTGGGTGCGTCGAACAGGTCCCGGACGCCAATTCCCTCATTCAGTGCTGAATTGATCCGGGCCACTGCTTTGGTCGCGCTCAGGGAATTGCCACCGAGGTTGAAGAAGTGCGCGTCGGCGCCGAGGCGATCGACGTCCAGCACCTCGCCGAAAATACCGGCGATGGTCTCCTCGATCGGAGTTCGCGGCTGCCGGAAGGCGGTGCTCGATGCCCCCACATCTGGTTCGGGCAGCGCGCCGCGATCGAGCTTCCCTACCGGGGTCAGCGGAATAGTGTCGAGCACGGTGATTGTTGCCGGCACCATGTAGTCGGGTAGCAATCCCTGCACGTGGGTTCGCAATTCGGCTGGGTCGACTTCGTGGTCGTCAGCCGGAAGCACGTACGACGCCAGTGTCGTGTTTCCGTGGGTTTCGACGCGTCCGAGGGTGATCGCAAAAGCGACGGTCGGATGATCGGCCATTACCGCATCGATCTCGCCGAGTTCGATCCGGAAACCACGAACCTTGACTTGAAAATCGTTGCGGCCCAAGTACTCGAGTGTCAGGCTGCCCTGCCGATCATGGCGCCAGCGCACCGTGTCCCCGGTGCGATACATACGGCGCCCCGGCAATCCGAACGGATCCGCCACAAACCTCGACGCTGTTGTTCCCATCTGGTTCCGATAGCCACGCGCCAAGCTGACGCCGGCCAGATACAACTCTCCGACCACTCCGACCGGTACCGGCCGCAACCGATCGTCGAGTACTACTTCTTCGACGCCGCGGATCGGACCTCCGAGAGTCAGTAACTCGCTGCCCGGCTCGATCACCCTGATATTTGCCATGACCGTCGCCTCTGTCGGGCCGTAGGCGTCGAACATCAACCGACCAGGCGACCACCGCCCCGCCAACTCCGGCGAACACGCTTCTCCTGCAACAACAAGGCATTGAAGCGATGCGCGCCCTGCGGGGTCCAGCGATGCCAGGGCGGATGGCGTGAGGATGGCATGTGTGACTTGCTCGCGATCGAGTAGCGCTGTGAGTTCGCCACCTCCGTACATCGTTGGCGGGGCGATCACCAATCGTCCGCCCGCACCGAACGCCCACACGAATTCGAACACCGACGCGTCAAAACTCGGAGATGCACAGTGCAATACACGCGCCTGTGGCCCAGTCGAAAGTTGTGTGCATAGTTCCGTCGTAAGGTCGAACACCCCTCGGTGCGGCACCACCACACCTTTCGGAATCCCGGTCGACCCGGACGTGTAAATCACGTAGGCCGGATGATCGATGTGAAGTACTGCCGTCCGTTCCCGGTCGGTCACCGGTGTCTCGGGGGAACCCGCGATCTCGGCAGCAGTGACCCGGTCGTCGAGCACCAGCCACGGAACCGTCTGCGGCAGTTGTCCGGTACAGCCGGCGTTGGTCAGACCGAGCAACGCCTCGGAATCGATGAGCATGTGTTCGAGTCGAGCCGACGGGTATCGGGGATCGACCGGCACAAAGGCCGCGCCGCTCTTCGCGACTGCCCAGACCGCCACCACCGAGTCGACGGACCGCGGCAGTCCGATGGCCACCACCGACTCTGGACCTACCGCGCGGCCGATCAGATAGTGAGCCAGTCGATTCGATCGGCGATCCAGCTCGTCGTACGTCAGTGTGCAATCACCGTCCACCACCGCAACCGCAGTCGGATCGGTCGCGGCAGCCTCTGCAAAGAGCCGCGGCAAGGTACGTGGGGTCAGTGCTACGACGCCCCGCACCGGTGTCAGCTGCTCATGCTCCGACGGCAGCAGCAAATCGATCTCGTCGATCCGAACCTCGGGATTCGCGACGCCACACTCGAGCACGCCCACCAGACGTTTGAGGAGAGCATCGATCGTTTCCGGGTTGTACAAGTCGGTGGCAAAATCTAGATCCAGCACAATGCCCGAAGGTCGACCGGAATCGGTAAACCTTTCGGCTACTGTCATATTCAGGTCGCAGTTCCGCGAAGAATGACAGGCGTCGGGCGCGGTGACAGCCACATCCGGCGTCGTGGTCGGTTCACTGCCACGGACGCCAAGCATGACATGGAACAGCGTCGATCCAAGTGCCTCCTCGACACGTTCCACCGGCACCTGAGCATGAGCGAATGCATCACCCTCACATCGGCTTACCTGTTCCACGAGGTTCGCAAACGAAGTATCCGGATCCACCTGGGTCCGCAAGACAACCGCGTCGACGACTGAATCGGCTGACTCGTTCGGCCGGAGAACCGGCACTCCCACCGCGACATCGTCGGCTGCGGCCAGGCGAGCAAGCAATACCGCCACACCCGCATGCATCACTGCAAACACAGTCGAACCGTGCTCGTGGGCGGTGAGATCAAGGTGGCGATGTAACTGGGCATCCAGTTCGACCTGGCGCAAGCCCAACAGCGGGGACCGCTCCGTCGATCGTCGCCGATCCGTCGGCAAGTCCAGCCGCTCTGGCAGACCTGCCAGGGTGTGTCGCCAATAGTCAAGGTCTTGCTCAGCTTCCAGCCGCCGTTTACCTATCGACGCGCTGGCCGGGTGGATCGTGGAGATCGGTGTCTGTGTCCCGGCCGCGGCAAATTCCTCGATAACTCCGACGCAGCCTTGATGATGGCAGTGCAACTCACCTTCCGTATAGCGACCCGGATTTCCCCGAAATTCGACGAATGTCTGTGCCGGCATTCCACTTTGATAGATGTTCACCAGCAGGTCGTCGATCGGACCTGAAGTCAGCACATGGAACTCGCCGCGCACCTTTCCGAAGTTGATCTCCTGACGAAAAAGCATCACGTTGACAATCGGCCCGGCGGCCATGGAACGCTGCGCACCGGCATTCAAGCCACGGGCGATTTCTTCGAGATTGCCACGCTGATGCCGCAGTGCGCCGGTCAGCTCGAGACGGACACGATCGACAAGCTCGCCAACGGTGTCGTCGGGGCGGATATCGATCCGCAGTGGAACGATGTTGACAAGCATTCCGCCTGATCGACGGAGCACCGCAGTTGTCCTGCCGGAGACGGGGATCTTCACGCAGACATCCAAGTGCCCCGTCATCCGGGAGAGGTAGCAGGCAAACCCGGCAATGATGGTGGCGGCCGACGTTCCGCTCGCATGCTTTTCCGAATCCATCAGACGCGCAACGGTATTCTCGTCCAACGCCGACGCCACCAGCGTGTCGGCGGCGACCGGAATCGCGTACCGCTCAGCTAAAGACGTACCTTCCGCCATTCCCTCGAGTCGCTCGGTCCAATAGATGCGATCGGACTCGAAACGTGTCGAGGCGCGGTAGGCGCAGTCGAGTTCGTACAAGGTACGCAGGTCGGCCGTCGGGTTGGGTGCCGGTTCACGTCCCTCCAACGCGGCTGAATAGATCACGGCCATGCGGTTGACCATCGTCACCGCGGCGTAGGCGTCGAGCGCGACGTGGTGAGCCCGGCCGTACCAGAGGTAGTGCGCATCGCCGATTTGCAGCAGCGACGACGCGATCAATCGCTCGCGCATGGGATCCGTCGGCGTTGTGTATTCGTCGCGCATCCAGGAGTGTGCCGCCGCGACAGGATCGCGCTCACCACGAAAGTCGACAAATCCCAGTTCGCTGTCCTGACTGGGATCAAGAATTTGACGCGGCTCACCGTCGACCTCGATCAGTCGGAGGAATGCCCACTGAACCTCTCGCCCCGCGGCCACTGCCACCGAACGGAACAGCGTGAGATCGATTTCTCCGTGAAACTCGACGTACTCGGCGATGCAGTGTGGCAATTCCGGGGTGAGTTGCTGCGCAAGCCACACACCGTATTGAGCCGACGACAGAGGGAAAGGGTTGGAGGGTGAATCGGCCGAAGTAAGTGCCTGGTCCTCGTTCGATTCGCGAACGCGAATATCGCTACTGGGTCGAATTTCATCCATCAGTTATCTCCACAATCTGTGCGTTGCACGCTTCGGCAAGATCCCACGGACTCAGCTCGACTTCGATGCCGACGTTTCCGCCGCCGACCACGACAGTGGGATAGGCCATCAGAGATGTGTCGATGACCACCACAACATCGCGCGGCAATCCGAGTGGTGAAACTCCGAGACGCTGATATCCACATTTCTTCGAGACGCTCGCCTCAACCGCCACTTCCAGCCGTCCCAACCCCAGATGACGGGAAATCGAAGCCATGTCGATCCGGCGATCGATCGGGCACACCGCAAGGACGAAACGAGTACCGGACTGTTGCTGCAGCAGGACCGATTTCGTGATCCGGCCCAACGAAATCCCGAGTGTCCTCGACACATCATTCGGCGATAGAACAGGCAGCTCGAAGGACGAGTGGTCATGGATGACGATCGGGAGTCGGAATTCTTCGAGCGCCGCAGCAACTTGTTCGTGCAATTCATTCACGGTGCACTCCTACCGATCGTTCGCATTCCAGCGCGCCGTGGTTACGACTCCATTTTCGCGACGATGTAGTCGCGCGCCGGTGGCGGAACAGTCGGCGCAAAACGCTTCAGGTACGCGGCCATCCATTCGGAACGTTCTGTCAAGAACGGGTAGTCCGTACTGACCATGTGCCGCACAGCCAGCATGGGTAGCGGAGCATCGAGCGGCTTGAAGTCGTCATTCCACAACCCTGGCCTGGTACATCCTGGATAAAACTGGCCCAACATCAGACCTTTGTTGATGAAAGTCGACTTTCCGTACGACTGAACCGCATCGATAATGGAGAAATCGGTCAGATCCGGAAATATCGCCAGAATCGCTTTGAATATTGCGTCTTTCCCGTCACTCGGACTCAATTCTGGAAATACGTCCGCCATGTCCTGCGCGATCTTCGACATCAAGGCAAAATCGATGTCGTCACCTTCGACAATTCCTGCCCAGAAAAGGCGTCGTTCCAGCGATGGCCCGGTAAACGGGCACACGGGACCTGCTCGCCCCAAATCCTGATGCGGTTCAGTCAGGTACTGACGTGCCCAGTTCCGAAGAATTCCCATAGTCCGATTCGGATTATCGAGTTCTTCCTCGTCCAGGATATTGAGGAATTCTATGTGTGATCTGGTACCTACAATCCGTTGATACGCCATTCGATTCGTCATTGTCGCAATCCTTATCACTGACGAGGCTCCGCTTGTCGATAGCGAAACTGTGCCTCCTGAGGAAGAACGTCGCGATGACGGGAGGCCTATCTTCCGACCACGATCATCACGCCTGCCGGTAGTGCGCTGACGGCACGGATGTTCCTTGCAATGTGGTCATGTCGCCTCCCGAAATTACTTCTGACTCCCAGAATCGTCGGCACACGTACCGATGTCGTCACCGCTGGCGCCCATCTGCGCTACCGACTGTCCCCACCGCGGTTCTTCCCGCTACCTTCAATGCCACCACCGAGCCGCCCAGGTCGGGTCGCCCGCCGCGCATATCCCTGCAGTCCGCAACTCGGTAGGCTCGAAGTTGATCGGCCCGGCGACGTTTGGGTGAACACCGAAGTCATGGACCGGGAGTCTCGGAGCCGACGATGACTGATTTCAATTTCGTTGCACCACATCGAGATATAGACAAGACCAGCAACGGCACCATCCGAGTGGTGCTGGCCGAGGACGACGTCTTACTTCGCGAGGGTCTCGCAAGCCTGCTCACCCGCTCGGGCGTCGACGTTGTCGGTCAGGCCGGCGACGCTGACCAATTGCTGGATTCGGTCCGGGAAACGTCTCCTGATCTCGTGGTGGTCGACATCCGTATGCCACCGACTCATACGACCGAAGGACTCGACGCTGCCAAAGTGATCCGCGACGAACTCCCGGAAACCGGCATTCTGGTCCTGTCAGCGCACGCCGACGTCGAGCAGGCCATGGAATTGCTCGCAAGCGGTCAAGGGATCGGCTATCTGCTCAAGAGCCGCATCACCGACGTGGACGATTTTGTCGAAACCCTCCAGCGAGTCGCCAAGGGCGCAGCAGTAATCGATCCGGCACTGGTTCGAGAGTTGGTGACGGCTCGCCGACGCAACGACCCACTCGCTGCTCTCAGCACGCGCGAACGGGAAGTGCTGGCTTTGATGGCAGAGGGTCGTTCGAACGTAGGTATCGCACATCGACTGTGCGTCACTGCAGGCACCGTCGAAAAACACGTTCGAAGTATTCTCACCAAACTGGAACTCACCGAGACCGGTGAGAACCACCGCAGGGTACTGGCCGTTGTCACGTATCTCGAGGCTCGCTGATCACCCGGTCGGCCAACGCTCGTTAGCCTGGTCACAGGCCGCCGCCGTAGACTGAAACAGGAAACCGACGCCTCGCCAGCGCTGGGTTCGATGGTTGCCTCAGCCGCAACCCGGCGAGATCGATGTGAGTCCTGCCCATGATGTGGAAACGATCACCGTCTCGGTTGGCGCAGCTTACTGCTCCCAGCCTCGCGCTCGGAATCGCCTTTGCCGCAACGTTTGTCGCAACGGAGTTGCTGTTGGGCCTGGTGCTGGCGCGGATCAGCCCCGGCGAGGCGGTCGGATTGTTCCACCTGATCGCCGTCCTGGCGGTCGCGCTCGTGTGGGGATGGGCCGCAGCAGTGGTCTTCCGTCGACGTGCCGACACGTCAGGCACACCGGGTCGAGTGCCTGACCTCGAGGCGGAACTAGCCCACATCACGCTGAGATCCACTGATGTCACCTCGGCAATGGGCGCAGCCGCTGAACGAGTAGCGCAGGCACTCGGGCTACCGTTTGTGGCGTTCGAACTCGATATGGTTCCGTCCGATCGACACCGCTCGGCCATACCGCTTCGCGGCGGTGCCACACTGCTGGTTCCCTCCGACCTGCCCCGCCGGTCGATCCAACGCATCCGGGAAAAGGTCGTGCCGTCACTGGAGGAGTTGTTGCACGCAACCCGCGCTCGGGAGGCGGTCGATCGCTCCGTGGCAATCAGTCGCGGAGACTTCGAGATGTTCTTCGATCTCTCGTCCGACCTGCTCTGCATCGGCGGCCTCGACGGTTTCTACAAACGAGTGAACCCGGCATTCGAGAAGGCACTGGGATATACGTCGCGGGAAATGCTGGAGCACCCCTTCCTGGATTTTGTCCATCCCGCCGACAGACCACGAACTGTCGAGGTTCTCGACGATCTGACCCGCGGAATTCCGGTTGCGCAATTCGAGATCCGACTCGTCTGCAAAGACGGCTCCGCGCGATGGATCGAATGGAACACGGTGCCTGCACGCGATTCGCTCTACGCGGCCGGCCGCGATGTAACCGAGCGCCGCGACGCCCGCCGGACAATCGAGGCCAGCCATGCGGAATTGAGCACACTTGCCGAGCAACAGGCCGCGCTACGACGTGTTGCGACCCTGATTGCGCACGGCGCCACAACAACAGACGTATGCGCTTGCGTAGCAGCAGAATTAGCCCGTACCCTCGGCAGCCGATCGACCGGTCTGTATCACTTCACTCCCGACGGTACGTCCACGTTGGTCACCAGCCACACCGAACCCGTCGACGGCAAGAGTATTTCGGCACGAGTCTTCGGCACCGGCCACGCCGCCCGGATCGACAAAGCACAGAACTCGGAGGTCGGCGTGCCGATTGTCGTCGACGGCAACCTGTGGGGCTCGGCGGTAGTCGGGTCTACCGGCCCCGATCCCCTACCACCCGACACCGAAGCGCGCGTCGGCGACTTCACCGATCTTCTGGCAACCGCAATCGCCAACGCACAAGCCCACACCCAGCTCACCGCGTCGCGCGCCCGGATCGTCGCTGCCGCCGACGACGCACGGCACAGACTCGAACGCGATCTGCACGACGGCGCGCAACAGCGCCTCGTCTCCCTGGGTCTCGCGCTCCGCTCCGCCGAGGCGTCGGCGGACTCCGAACCGGCGGCGCTCAAGGAACAAATCTCCGACATCGTGGCCGGACTCAACGACGTCTCCGCCGATCTCCGAGAAATCTCACGCGGAATCCATCCCGCAATCCGCTCGAAGGGAGGTCTCGGCCCGGCATTGAAGGCACTTGCCCGGCGCTCCGCCATTCCCGTCGACCTGGACCTGCACCTCGGGCCGCGCGTGCCCGAATCAACGGAAGTAGCGGCGTACTACGTCGCGGCAGAAGCCCTGACAAATGCGGCCAAACACGCTCGCGCATCGGAGGTGCACCTGCAGGCCAGAACCGCCGGCACACACCTCGAACTCTCGGTCCGAGATGACGGGACCGGAGGAGCCGACCCAGCCAAAGGGTCCGGCCTGACAGGAATACGAGATCGCGTCGAAGCTCTCGGCGGCCAATTGGAGATCATTTCCCGAGCTGGAAGCGGCACCGCACTTCGTGCCGAACTGCCGATCGATTCCCCGTGAGTCCCTATTCCCGCAGTTCTCTATTCCCGCAGTTCTCTATTCCCGCAGTTCTCTATTCCCGCAGTGTCGTCAAGAAAGCGATGCGGTCGCCGCGGTAGAGAGAGCGCACTCGCTCGATCGGAACACCGTCGGGATCGACCGACGTGCGATGGAGCAGGAGCATCGGCATGGCGGTCGTGGATTCGACGAGCGTCGCCTCACGCGGCGATGCCAGGACAGTTTCGATGCGCTCCGTGGCCGAGGCAAAGACAACACCGATGGACCGAATGGCGGCGTACAACGACGTCGTTGCGTCGAAAGTGTCGAGCATCGCGCCAAATCTGCCATCCGGCAGGAAAGTGGATTCCAATCCGATCTTCTCGCCGTCCGCAAAGAGAACTCGCTCGAGATGCACTACCGCGTCGCCGAGTTCGATTCCCAGCTCGGTAGCAAGACCGTCGTCGGCGGAGATTCGTTCGAAGGTCACCACTTCACGACCAGGCACCCGGCCCGCACTGAGCGCACCCTCGGTGTAGGAGCGAATCGACAACGGCTGCACCAGTTTCGGGCTGGAAACGACGGTTCCTCGGCCGCGCCGTTCGATGCGACCTTCTACCAGCAGATCCCGGAGCGCTTGGCGCACCGTTTCGCGAGCAACCGTGAATCGCGCAGCCAGATCCCGCTCGGACGGTACCGCGTCACCTTCGGCGAGACCCTTGAGGATCGTCTCGATCTCGGTACGAACTCGGTAGTACTTGAGTTCCGGCTGCGCGACCCTGGTCGATGCCGCCGGCCCCGTGGGCGTCTGATGATTCACACGGTGAGAATACAAGAAATTGGTCTATACCAACTGTTAACCTGGCGTTCGTTTCGATTATCCCTATTGGTCTAGACCAAAGGTGATGATCTCTTCATGCAAATTTTGATTGTCGGTGGCGGGATACTCGGAACGACGCACGCCGACGAGGCCATCCGCCGCGGACACGACGTCATCCATCTCGAACGTGAACCAGAAGCCCGTGGTGCAACGGTACGGAACTTCGGATTGGTCTGGGTATCCGGGCGCGCACCTCACGAACTCGACGCCGCGCTCCGCTCGCGAGAACTATGGGCTGATCTGGCGGTTCGCGTCCCCGGAATCGGATACCGCGCGGCCGGCTCCATCACATTGATGCGCACGGACGAGGAAGTAGCGGTAGCCGAAGAAGCCTGTGCCCGCGACGACGCCGACCTCCGCGGCTTCTCGCTTCTCGACGCCGACGCAGTTCGCGCGATCAACCCCGCACTCCAGGGAAAATTCCACGGCGGCTTGCACTGCACCCTCGACGCTGCTGTTGAATCCCGTCAAGCGCTCCCGGCAATCCGCGGCTATCTCGGCGCCACGGGACGGTACACCTTTCACGCCGGCACCGAAGCCCGCGAGATCACCACCACCGCATCCGGTGTTCACGTTCGCGACGATCAGGGACGCAGCTATGACTGCGACCTGGTAATCGTCTGCCCCGGAGCCACATTGGGCGGGCTGGCCCGCGACCTGGCCGGAGACCTTCCCCTGCGCCGAGTACGTCTGCAGATGATGCAAACTGCGCCGCTCGGCGAAAAGCTCACTACCGCAATCGCCGACGGTGACAGCTTCCGTTACTACCCCGGCTTCGCTGGTCCCGCGCTGGACACTCTCCACAAAGTCCAGCCGCAGGAGCCGACTGCCGAAGAACACCGCATGCAACTGCTCTGCGTCCAACGCTTGCACGGCGGACTCACGATCGGTGACACCCACGAATACGAAGAGCCCTTCAACTTCGACGTCGACGAAGCGCCGTACCAGCACCTGTCCAGCGTCGTGGAAACCCTTCTCGGACGTGATCTTCCACCGATCGTCAAGCGTTGGGCCGGCGTATACAGCCAATGCCTCGATCCGACGCAACTGGTTCATCGCGCGCAAGCCGCCGACAACGTGTGGGTGGTCGCCGGTCCCGGCGGGCGCGGTATGACGCTTGGCCCCGCCTTGGCCGAACAGACTGCTGACCAGCTCGGTCTCTGAAACCTCCTGAAAAGAAAGATTTCTCATGTCTCCCATTACGCTCGCTGTTCTGGACATGGCCGGAACCACCGTGGCCGACGACGGACTTGTGCTGCGCGCTTTTGCCGCCGCCGCCCAAGCCGGTGGTCTCCCCGTCGACGGCCCCGAGGCGGACGCGGCTCGTCAGTACGTTCTCGACACGATGGGCCAGTCGAAGATCGTGGTGTTCCGCGCGATCTTCGGCGACGAGGACCGCGCACAGGCAGCCAACGCCGCCTTCGAAACCACCTACGACGCTCTGATCGACCAGGGGTTCGCCGAGCCGATCCCCGGCGCCGACAAGGCAATCACGCTCTTGCAGGAGGCCGGAATCAAGGTCGCCCTGACAACGGGGTTCAGCCGCTCGACCCAGGACAAGCTCCTGGCCGCACTCGGCTGGGAGAACCTCGCAGATCTGACCCTCTCCCCCGCCGAAGCCGGGCGGGGACGTCCGTACCCCGACCTGATTCTCACAGCGCTGCTGCGACTTTCGGTCGACGACGTCCACCAGATCGCCGTACTCGGCGACACGTCCAACGACGTGCTCAGCGGCATCCGCTCCGGCGCGTCCATCGTTGCCGGAACGCTGACGGGTGCACACGACGAGCAGCAACTTCGTGGAGCCGGAGCCACCCACATCGTCCCGTCCGTGACGGAGTTCGCCCACCTGCTCACCCGCTCCTGACCGCTCACTTCATCGCAAGAAAAGGAATCGTCATGCGTCTACGCCCGAGCATTGCCGTAGCTGCCCTCGCCGTGTCCGTCCTGTCGCTCACCACGGCCTGTGGTGGAACCGGCACCGCTGCCGGTTCAGGCACCGAGACCGTCACCGTGTACAGCGCCGACGGCCTGTCCAGTTGGTACGAGGGCAGATTCGACGCCTTCACCGCGCAGACCGGAATAGCCGTCAATCTGGTGGAAGCCGGATCCGGTGAGGTTGTCTCCCGCGTCGATAAGGAGCAGTCAAATCCGCAAGCCGACGTGATCATCACGCTGCCGCCGTTCATCCAGAAGGCCGACGCGCAAGGACTGCTCGAGCCCAGCGGAATCGATACCGCCGCGGTTGCCGACGACGCAAAAGACGCCGCAGGCAAGTACGTCCCCATCGTCGAAAACTACCTGTCGTTCATCGCCAACCCGACTGCATCGCCCGCTCCGGCGACGTGGGACGACCTGCTGACCGACCAGTTCATGGGCAAGTTGCAGTACTCCACGCCCGGTCAGGCCGGCGACGGCACCGCCGTGCTCCTGCTGCTCCAGCACCTCATGGGCAAGGAGGGCGCACTCGACTACCTCGGAAAACTGCAGACCAACAACGTCGGACCGTCGTCGTCCACCGGAAAGCTGCAACCCAAGGTCAGCAACGGCGAACTCCTGGTCGCCAACGGTGACGTCCAGATGAACCTCGCCTCCATCGCCGACGACGGATCGAAGTTCGACATCTTCTTCCCCGCCGACGCTTCCGGCAACCGCACCACCATCGCATTGCCGTACGTGATGGGCCTGTCCAAGACCGCACCGAGCAGCGAGCAGGCGAAGAAGCTGATGGAGTTCCTGCTGTCCGAGGAGTCTCAGAAGACCATCGCGACGGACGCGCTCGGCGTATCGGTCCGCGAGGATGTCCGCAGTGCCGCAGGCGAATCCACGGACAAGAACACCCCGGCGGGCGTACTGCAGGGCGTCACCGTCTGGACCCCGAACTGGAACGACGTCCTCAGCTCGCTCGACGCCGACATCGCGGCGTACCAGAAAGCCACCGGGAGCTGACCATGGCCAGAACCAGACTGGGGCGGACGCTCCCACAGACCGCCGGTGTGCACGGAGTGCTCGAACACTCCGCTCCCGCCATCACCTTCGACCGGGTCAGCGTTGCCTACGGCCGCGGAAAGACCGCAACCCAGGCACTGGTCGATTTCAACTTGCGAGTGGCACCGGGCGAAACCGTTGCATTGCTGGGGCCGAGTGGATCCGGCAAGTCGACGGCACTCAAAGCTCTCGCAGGGTTTGTCCGCCCCACGTCCGGTAGCGTCCGACTAGGTACCCGCGATGTCACCAACCTCCCTCCCGCACAACGAGGAATCGGCGTCGTCGTGCAATCGTATGCGCTCTTTCCCCATATGAAGGTCTCGGACAACGTCGCTTTCGGACTGCGCGCACACCGCGTTCCACGGTCGGAGATCGGCGGACGTGTCGCCGAGGCACTCGACATGGTCGGCATGTCTGCGTTCGGAAAGCGGCTTCCCCGTGAGCTTTCCGGCGGTCAGCAGCAGCGGGTAGCTATCGCCCGAGCGCTGGCCATTCGCCCCGGAGTGCTCCTACTCGACGAACCGCTGGCCGCCCTCGACGCCCAACTCCGCGAAAGCATGCTCGGCGAATTGACCAGCCTACGTAAGGCCCTCCCCGACACTGCGATGCTCTACGTCACGCACGACCAAAGCGAGGCCCTGGCGTTGGCCGACCGCATTGCCGTCATGCGCAATGCCAGACTCGCCGACATCGACACGGCACAGGGGCTGTGGAAACGACCGCCGTCCAGCTTCACCGCCTCGTTCCTGGGCGGAGCGAACTTGTTGCCCTGCACAGTCACCCGTGTCATCGGGACGTCTGCATTGGTCTCGATTGCCGGAGCACCATTCACTGCGCACGCGCCGCAACCCGAGATCGGGCATGTCGAATGGGAGTCCGATATGGCGGCTCACCTGTGCGTGCGACCTCATGCAGTGGGGCTGACCACCGTCGGTGCTCGCGGATCTTTTGCCGCACGAATAGTTTCCAGTGTCTGGCGCGGATCCACGACGCGCATCACCCTCGACGTCGACGATCTCGGCGGTATCCGGATAGACGCCGACGTCCCCGGGCACGACGAACGCCCCGTCGATTCCGTCGTCGGTGTTGTGCTACCCACCGAAGGCTGCGTCCTCGTTCCGGCGGAAACGACTCCATGACAACAACAATGGAACGCCCCCACTCGCTCACACCTACGCCGGAGCCCACCGATCCGATTCCGTGGCGTCGTATCGCCTGGGCGTTGCCGCCGGTCCTTCTGGTGCTGGTCTTCGCGGTCTATCCCACCGCGCGCGTCCTCACCGAATCGCTCACCACCGCCGATGGGAGTGGCTTCTCCACCTGGTCGTCGGTGCTCGGTTCGGAATTGTTCCGGAACGCGCTGTGGCGAACAATTCAGATTGCCGTGCTCTCCACCCTGGGATGCCTGATCCTCGGAACCTTCCTGGCTCTGGTCCTCGCGTTTGTTCCGTTTGCCGGTTCCAAAGTTGTGGGGCGTCTGATCGACACAGTGCTCGCCCTGCCGTCGTTCCTCATCACGCTGGCCTTCACGTTCCTGTACGGAACAGCCGGCGCGGTCAACGCGTTGATCATCCGCGTCACCGGCAACGACACTGGACCACTGAACTTCCTCAATACGCCACTCGGCGTCATCGCGGCCGAGATCACGTTCTTCACACCGTTTGTCGTGCGGCCACTCCTCGCGGCCTTCACGCAGATTCCACGCGAACAACTCGACGTTGCCGCAAGTCTCGGCGCCTCACCCGTCCGTGTACTTCGACAGGTGGTGATGCCTGAAGCTTGGCCGGCTCTCCTGGCCGGCGGGTCGCTCGTACTTCTGATGACACTCAACGAATTCGGCATCGTACTGTTCACCGGCGCAAAAGATGTCGTCACCCTGCCGGTGCTCATCTACACCCGCGGCATCGTCACGTTCGACCTGCCGGGTGCAGCCGTGATCGCCACCGTCCAAGTTGCATTGTCGCTCGGCTTGTACTGCCTCTACCGCTTCACCTTCAACAGACTGATGGGAGGCAGCCGTGCTGCTGTGGACTCGAAGCTCTAGGGCGCTCGTTCTCGGTGTCTTCGCCGTCGTTGTCGCGGTGGTCTTCGCTGCCCCCATCGCCACCGTCGTCGCGGCCGCCTTGGCGGGGTCGTGGACCGGTCCCCTACCGTCGGATCTCGGTGGAGAGAACTTCTCCGCCGCACTCTCCGACGACAACCTCGCCAGCCTCACGGTGAGCCTGCAAACGGCCTTCATCTCCGGCGCACTCGCGCTGGTGGTCGGAACATGGGCAGCGTTGGCGGCCCGCGAGGCTCCGATGTGGTTGCGCCGCACCACCGACGCCGTGTTCCACCTACCCATCGCCGTGCCGTCCGTTGCCATCGGACTTGGTCTGCTGATCACGTTCAACGAGCGTCCACTGCTGCTCGGCGGCACCAAATGGATCGTGATTCTCGCGCACACCGTGTTGGTTCTCGCGTTTGCGTTCAGCTCGGTATCTGCTGCATTGGAACGCCTCGACCCCGCCTACCGACAAGCCGCCGAATCCCTCGGGGCGGGTCCGTTCCGCGTACTCTCCCGCGTCACTCTGCCCTTGCTGCTCCCGGCACTGGGTGCGGCAGCCGGGCTCTCGATCGCACTGTCGATGGGCGAACTTGGCGCCACCGTCATGGTCTACCCGGCAACGTGGAAGACACTGCCGGTCAGCATCTTCGGACTGACCGATCGCGGCCAGGTATTTCTCGCCGCAGCAAACACCACTCTGCTGCTGGCGGTCACCCTGATCGCCCTCATGGTCGTGGGCAGGATCCGTCGACGCTGAACCTGCTGTGCGCCTTTCTTAACCGCCCGCGGTTAAGAAAGGCGCACAGCAAAATCTATCCCTTGCGCAAGATGTACCGCTGAACCTTGCCACTCGGAGTCTTGGGCAAGCTCGGAACGAAGTGCACCGTACGCGGGTAAGCGTGAGCGGCAAACTTCTTCTTCACCAGCGTCTGCAGTTCCTTCTCCAGCGCATCGTCACCCTCGACGTCTTCACGCAGAACGACAAACGCCTCGAGAACCTCACCGCGCAACTCGTCCGGCATACCCACAACGGCAGCCTCGATGACGTGCTCGTGCATGACCAGCACACTCTCGACGTCGAAGGGGCCGATGCGGTAGCCCGCCATGATGATGACGTCGTCGTCGCGCGAGGAGAAGAAGAAGAAACCGTCTTCGTCCGTCATGCCCGCGTCGCCGGTGATGTACCACCGTCCGTCTTCGGTGAAACGCTGTTTCGTCTTCTCTGGCGCGTCAACGTAGCCGGTGAACCACATCAGCGGACTGTTGTGAGTGTCGATCGCCACCCGTCCCGGCGTCCCGGCCGGCGCAATCTCGTCTGAATTGTCTTCCAGCACAGCGGTAGACCACCCTGGCAACGGCAGGCCCATGGAGCCAGGGCGCACGTCCTCGCGCAGACCGTCAGCCCACGCGTTGACGATGAACATTCCGTGCTCGGTCTGTCCGTAGTGATCACGAACCTCGACGCCCAGTGAATCCTTGGACCAGGCAACAACATCCGGAGTCAGCGGCTCGCCGGCAGACGACGCGCGCCGCAAGGAGATACCAGCGGGGACAGGCGTTTTGTCGGCGCGCAGGCTGCGGTAGACCGTCGGTGCTGCGGCAAAGTTTGTGACACCGAACTTCTCGATGATCTGCCACGTCAACGGCGCCGAGAAACCGGCGTGCAGCAGCAGGCTTCGAGTACCGGCGGCCAACGGTCCGAGCAACGCGTAGTACAGACCGTAAGCCCAGCCCGGATCAGCGGCGTTCCAGAACACGTCGTCCGCGCGGACGTCGAGACCGAACTCCTGATACGCGTGGAACGACGCCAGGGCACGCACCGGGACCGGCACACCCTTGGGTGTTCCCGTGGTGCCACTGGTGAACAACTGCACCATCGGGCCGTTGCCACCGACGGCCTGCGCGGCTCCCTTCGGATCGTCAGCATCTTGCGCCGCGACCAGGGCGGCGAAGTCCAACTCGCCGCCGAGCGCGCCACCCGCGACAATGACCCGCCACGGTGCGTCGGCGGGGATGTCCTCACTCGGCGCCAGCTTGTCCAGCTGATTAGCGTCGGAAACGACGACCTTCGCACCGCTGGCAGTCAACCGGAACGCGATCGCCGGAGCGGCGAACGCCGTGAACAACGGCACGTGAACTGCGCCGCGGCGCCAGATCCCGAGCAGCGCGACCACCAGATCCGCGGACTTGCCCATGAGTGTCGCAACATGGTCACCCGGTTCGACTCCGAGGTCCGACAGTGCCGCGGCAAAACGGGCGGACTGCTCACGTAGGTAACCGTATGTGAGGTCCACTGAGCTAAGGTCTGCCTCGACAACGGTGAAGGCAACGCCGTCCGCGGGGTGCCGGTCGCAGAGCAGTTCTGCGGCGCTGGCGCCTGGGGTGTCGTACTGATCCAAAAGCTCACGCACCCGCGCCGTGGGATCGGTGCTCATCAACATGCTCCTTTTTCATGGTCGTATTGTGGGTCGGCGGGTTGATCACCGACTCGTCATACGCAGTGTCCACCACTTATGATCTAGCTCACAAGGAAACTTCACTACCCCCGGAAAGGGGTGCGGCGTGACCCGAAGTTCATCGCCTCTTCTACGCCCCCGAGACGGGGACGCCATGCGGAGCGAACTCCGTTCGATCGCTGCTCAAGGCGTTGTTCCCGTGCTCTTCGGCGGCGAGGTGGAGGGCGAGACCCTGCACCTCACCGAGTTCGTCGGTACCCGCACCAACAACCTCAAGGGGCTCGCCATCCCGCCGCGCTCCGGCATGGGCGGTCGCGCCGTCGCTCAGCGGGCACCGATCCTGGTTCACGACTACGGCAATTCCCAGTCCATCACTCATCACTTCGATCGACCGGTACTGAGTGAAGGATTGCACTCCATCATCGCCGTTCCGGTCATGGTCGCCGGCAAATCCCGAGCGGTGCTCTATGCCGCAATCCGGGAGAGTGCCCCACTGGGCGACCGCGCCGGCGACGTCATGGTGTCCGCCTCCCGCCGACTGGGTATGGAATTCGCGATCCGCGACGAAGTCGACCGCCGCCTTCAGCTCCTGCAGGCCGCATCGGCCGCCAGTAGCGATGGCATGTCCACCGAAGAAATTCGCGACGTGCACGCCGAACTACGCAGTGTCGCCAACAGCGTCACGGATTCCGATCTGCAGATCAAACTCCGCGGACTGTCGCAACGTCTTGCATTGATCCTTCGCCCCGCCGACCGCGACGTTGTCTCTGCCGTGACCCTGACGCCACGCGAAATCGACGTCCTCTCCCAGGTCGCCCTGGGATGCACCAACGTCGAAGCAGCGCAGCGCCTCTCAGTCAGCGCCGAAACTGTGAAGAGCTATCTGAGAAGCGCAATGGGCAAGCTCGACGCGAGCTCGCGCCACGAAGCGGTAGTGACCGCACGACGTCTCGGCCTGCTGCCCTGACGTCAGTACCCTTCCGGGAGAGCTGCAAACATATCCCGCGTCACGCCTACAGCGTTGTCCGAACTTCCGCCGCGCACAACAAGAGTCGCAAAAGCCAAGTCGCCTCGATAGCCGACGAACCATGCGTGCGAGCCGCCGTCGACCTCGGCCTCACCGGTCTTGCCGTACACCTCACCCTGATCCTCGACACGCTCAGCCGTACCGCTCGTCACCACCAAGCGCATCATGCCGCGCAACCCGTCCACCATCTCCGGACTGATGGACGTGCGATCACCGTCGATGACGGTTTCCCGACCCGAAATCAGTTGCGGCACCGGCGTGGACCCATGGGCTACCGTCGCCGCAGCCAATGCCATACCGAACGGACTGACGACCACCAATCCCTGCCCGAAGCCGTCTTCGGTGCGCTGCACCAGATCCGGCGCCGGCGGGACCGAACCGGAATCGGTCGGCAACCCCACTACGTTGTAATCCGGGCCAATGCCGAACTGCGCTGCCGCAGTAGTCAAGGCATCGGGTTCCATCTCGCTGGCCAGCTTCGCAAAAGTTGTATTGCACGAACGGGCGAACGCCGTTGCCATCGGCACTGTGCCAAGTGAGAACTCGTTGTAGTTCGGCACACTGCGCTCACCGATCTCGATGCGACCGGGGCACGGCACCATCGTCTCCGGTGTCGCCTGCCCACCGGAAATTGCCGCACCAGCAGTCACGATCTTGAACGTGGAACCAGGCGGGTACAAACCCGTCGTCGCGACCGGACCGTCACGGTCCGCCGCCTTGTTCTGGGCCACCGCCAGTATCGCTCCCGTGGACGCCTCGATCACCACCATCATCGCCTGATCCGCATTCACATTGACAGCGCGCTGCGCCGCGATCTGAATATTGCGGTCGAGACTGATCGTGAACGACGGAACCGGTTGCGGCGCAGTCTCCGTCAAGGTGTCGCTGTCAACTCCGTTCTGGTTGACCGTCACGACACTCCACCCGGCCTTGCCGTCCACCTCGTCGATGATCGTCTTCTTGATCTGCCCCAACAGATCCGGTGCAAACTCAGGGTCTGTGGACACCAGATCCGACTCGTCGGAGACACTCACCCCGGAAATCCCGGCCAACTGCGCCGCTACCCGCTCGTAGTCGTCGCTACGCAAGCGAGTGACCAGGTAGTCCCCCTTCACCGCCGTCGACGACTCCGCTATCGACTGGCCGGACAGCGTGGAATCGAACTGAACCAGCGTCGCCGCCAAAGCATTTGCCGCACCGACGACGTCGGCACTCTTCGACCGATCGAACTTGACTCGGTATACAATTCCCGGAACCAGAACATCGGTACCCGAATGCTCGTTGACCCTTGCTCGGGGCGCCGGTTTCGACCGCAACGACATGGTCTGCTTGTCACCGAGTTTCGGGTGGACGTCGGTGGAACTCCAACGGACGGACCAGCCTCCATCCTTGCGGCCCATCTGCATCTCACCGTCGTACGTCCAGACACGGTCCTTCGGAAGGTGCCAGACGTAGGTATAGCCGACCGTCGCAGTATCGCCGTCGATCTTGACCCTGGTGGTCTCCGCCGTCATCGACTCGGCCTGCAACTCGTCCCACGTATCGCTCAACACCGCACCGGCGGCATCCGGTCGATCCGTCAACTCCGCTGCTTCCTCGATATCCCGGTCGGCAAACGCACTCAAGAACTGCTGAGCAACAGGTTCAGGGCCCGCCGGCTTCGGAGTGCACGAGCTAACCCCCACTGCCAGCAAAACAGCAGTGCAGGACGCCAGGAACTGGGCGGAGCGGCTACGCGCGAAAGTCCGAGTGTTCATCGGACCCCATACTAAGTCGAGACAAACTCGAGGCAGCGCAGGCACGACTCAATCGAGGAGAACCGTCGCAAATGTCGCAACCTGCCGGAACCCGACCCGCGCATACGTGGACCGCGCCACGGTGTTGAAACTGTTCACGTACAAACTCGCGACCCTGCCCGTTGCCATGATCGATTCGGCGACTGCAGCGGTCCCCGTCACTCCGTATCCACGACCACGGAACTCGGGATTGACCCACACACCTTGGATCTGACCACACCGTGACGACACCGAACCCACCTCGGCCTTGAAAACAACCTGACCGTCGTCGATTCTGGCCCACGCTCGGCCCGACGCGATCAAGCTCGCCACACGGTGACGGTATCCACGACCACCGTCGTTCGTGCGGGGATCGATGCCCACTTCCTCGATGAACATGGCGACTGCAGCCGGCAGATAGATGTCGAGTTCGTCAGGCCGGACCTGTCGAACCAACGGATCGGACAGACATGAAATGGGCTCGGACACCGCGAGCAAAGGTTGTTCGGCGCGCACTTCCCGTGCGCTCCCCCAATCCATCTCGAGCATCTCCCACAACGGCAAGGCCAACTCGGCGCGACCGACCACCGACGAACACATCCGCGGAATCCGGCACGCCCGATCCGCGAACGCGCGGATGCTGTCGATGTCTCCGCGAAGGGGCACAAGATTGGCGCCGGCAAAACACAGCGACGACGACGGGCCGCCGCGGCTCCACAGCTCACCGTGGATCATGCGTGGATCGACACCGGATTCTTCGACCCGAGAGGCGATCATGCACGACGCAATAGGGTCGGCGTCGAGGACACGACGAACGTCGTCGAGATCACGGCCGCCGACCGGCTTGGCTCCGAGGAGTTTCAGCATTGATTGACCCCTCCGCTCTCAGTGCGCCCGCGCTGTGCAGACTTGTGCACCCAGATTGCCACGAACCGGGAACTTGCGGGAAGGTTTCATCCGGCTATTGCTCAACTCACAGTGATGACGAGCTCATCAGCTCACCGTGACAACCGGTGCGCCGTCGGGAGATTCACCTTCCATGGCTTCTGCGATCTTCATAGCCTCCTCGATGAGAGTCTCGACGATCATGGCTTCTGGCACCGTTTTGATGACCTCGCCCTTCACGAAGATCTGGCCCTTGCCGTTACCGGAGGCCACTCCGAGATCGGCTTCGCGGGCTTCACCCGGCCCGTTGACAACGCAGCCCATCACGGCGACGCGCAGCGGGATTTCCATACCTTCGAGACCCGCAGACACCTGGTCGGCCAGCGTGTAGACATCGACCTGTGCACGCCCACAGGACGGGCAGGACACGATTTCGAGCTTGCGCGGACGCAGGTTCAAGGACTGCAGGATCTGGTTGCCGACCTTGATCTCCTCGGCCGGCGGCGCGGACAGTGACACGCGAATGGTGTCGCCGATTCCCTCTGCCAGCAGAGCGCCGAACGCCACTGCGGACTTGATGGTGCCCTGGAATGCCGGACCGGCCTCGGTTACACCGAGATGCAGCGGGTAGTCGCATTTTGCTGCGAGCTGACGGTAGGCCTCGACCATGATGACGGGATCGTTGTGCTTGACGGAGATCTTGATGTCGCCGAAGCCGTGTTCCTCGAACAACCCGGCTTCCCACAGCGCGGATTCGACCAGCGCTTCCGGAGTAGCCTTGCCGTACTTCGCCATCAACCGGGGATCCAACGAGCCGGCGTTGACGCCGATACGAATCGGAATTCCGGCGTCGCCGGCAGCCTTGGCCACCTCTTTGACACGACCGTCGAATTCCTTGATGTTTCCGGGGTTGACGCGGACGGCGGCGCATCCGGCGTCGATGGCAGCAAAGATGTACCGCGGCTGGAAATGAATATCCGCGATGACCGGAATCTGGCTCTTCTTCGCAATGGTCGCGAGAGCGTCCGCGTCTTCCTGGCGTGGACACGCAACGCGCACGATGTCACAACCGGAGGCGGTCAGTTCGGCGATCTGCTGGAGCGTCGCATTGATGTCGTGCGTCTTCGTGGTGCACATCGACTGCACCGAGATGGGGAAATCGCTACCCACACCTACGTTGCCGACCTTCAACTGACGGGTCTTGCGTCGCGGAGCGAGAATCGCTGCGGGTGCGGAGGGCATTCCCAAACCGATGGGGGTGGTCACGTCTGTGCCTTCTTTCATAGCTTCACTGCAAGTTTAGCCGGGCTGCGGCTGTGCGAGCGCCTGGCCACGATCGCGCTGATCACACCATTTAGAAAATCTTGATCGGATTGACGATGTCAGCTGTGAGTGTCAGCAACATGAACGCGCCACCGATCACGATGAACACGTAGGTGATCGGCAGCAGCTTGGTGTAGTCCACCGGTCCACCGGCGATCAGCCCACGCCGGGCACGGAACCAATCGCGGATCCTCTCGTAGAAGACCACCGCGATATGTCCACCGTCGAGGGGCAGCAACGGGAGGATGTTGAAAACGCCGAGGAAGAAGTTGATCGATGCCAGCAGCAGGACGAAGGTAGGCCACTCAGCCCGGTCCGCCGCTTCACCACCGATGACGCTGGCGCCCACGACACTGATCGGTGTGTCTTGCGCGCGCTCACCACCGGTGATCGACTCCCACAAGGCTCCGACCTTCGACGGAATATCCGCCAACGCCTTCACCGACTGAACCATGATCTGGCCCGTGTAGTCGAAGGCAGCAGGTACAGCCGTGAGCGCGTTGTACCGCTCCCGTTCCGCCTCGACTCCGACGATCCCGACCGCACCGACCTTCGTAAGCTCGGGTGTCGTGCTGCCGTCGACGGTGACGTACCGCTCGGCAGAGGTCACGGCAACCGGAATCTGAAGCGTTTGACCGTCGCGTTCGACGGTGAGATCAACCGTGCCGGAAGTGTCGCGGATTGCCGTTGATACCTCTTTGAACGTTTCGACTGGTGTTCCGTTGACCGCAGTGATGCGATCACCCGGCGTAATGCCCGCCGCCTCCGCTGGACCGGTGCCTTCGCAGGGGGCCAATCCCCAATTCCGGTCCTGGCCGTACTGCGTGGGCGAAACACACGACACCTTCTCGACAACAGCCGGAGCCGGATCCGACGATTGCACACCCCAGCCGAGCAGCAAGCCGTAGATCAGCAGGAGGCCGAGGATGAAGTTCATCGCGATGCCGCCGGACATGACAACGACGCGCTTCCACGCCGCTTTCTTGTACATGGCGTGCGGTTCTTCTTCTGGGGTCATCTCGTCGAGCGCCGTCATCCCGGCGATGTCGCAGAAACCGCCGAGCGGCAAGGCCTTGAGGCCGTACTCGGTTTCACCCCGACGGAAGGAGAAGACCTTCGGACCGAAGCCGATGTAGTAGCGACGGACCTTCATACCCAGGGCCTTTGCCGTCCACATGTGGCCGGCTTCGTGCAGGGCGATGGACACGCCGATTCCGAGGGCGAACAGGATGACGCCCAATGCAAAAACCATGGAAGCTCTAGCCCTCCTGCTTCACGAGCTGACGCGCGCGTGTGCGTGCCCAGCCGTCTGCGGCCAGAACGTCGTCTACGGTAGTCGGTTCTGCCGACCATTCCGACGCGTCGTCGAGAACTGCGGACACCGTCCGGACAATTGTGGGGAACGTGATGGCGCCGTCGAGAAATGCCTGAGCAGCAACTTCGTTGGCGGCGTTGTAGATCGCCGTGAAACATCCGCCTGCCTTGCCCGCGCTACGGGCCAGCGCAACTGCGGGAAAGACCGTCTCGTCGAGCGGCTCGAACTCCCACGTGGACGCCTTCGTGAAATCGCACGCCGACGCCGCGCCCGCAATCCGATCAGGCCATCCCAGGGCGAGCGCGATGGGGAGTTTCATATCCGGTGGGCTGGCCTGCGCCAAGGTAGAGCCGTCGAAGAACGTGACCATCGAGTGCACGATCGACTGCGGATGGACAGTGACGTCGATGCGGTCGTAATCGATCCCGAACAGAAGGTTGGTCTCGATCAATTCGAGCCCCTTGTTCACCATCGTCGCCGAGTTGAGTGTGTTCATCGGGCCCATCGACCACGTGGGGTGGGCGCCGGCCTGCTCGGGTGTCACCGATTCGAGCGCTTCCGCACTCCACCCACGGAACGGACCACCGGATGCGGTGAGAATCAGTCGGGACACCTCGTCTGCAGTGCCACTACGAAGGCACTGTGCCAATGCCGAATGTTCGGAGTCCACCGGAACGATCTGACCGGGTGCTGCGGCCTTTGTCACGAGCGCGCCCCCCGCAACCAGCGATTCCTTGTTGGCCAGCGCAAGTCGGGCGCCGGACTCCAAAGCAGCCAGGGTCGGTTCCAGACCCAGCGATCCCACCAACGCGTTGAGGACGACGTCGGCTCCACTTGCGCGAACCAGCTCCGCCGCTGCGGTCGGCCCTGATCGAGCAGTCACGCCGTCGAGCGCACCGGCGGCGTCCGGATCGGCCACCGCAACCTCCGTCACCCCGGTCGCTCTGATCTGCTCGGACAGCAAATCGACGTTGTTGCCACCCGCAGCCAAGCCGACCACCTCGAACCGTTCGGGATTGGCTGCGATGACCTCGAGGGCCTGCGTACCGATGGAACCGGTGCTGCCGAGGAGAAGGACGCGGGTGGGTGTGGTTTCCTGCACGCATCCATTGTCGCTGATGACACCTGAGAACAACCTTATCGACGCCCCGCTACGTACGACGGTCGGTCGTATGTCACCATATTGAGCAGTAGTGCAACCTATTGAGCAGGAGGATCGACCGTGGCCGATACCCAGTTGGACGTCAAGTCCAGCGCCCCCGTCGTGGTCTCACATGTCGATGAGGCCGAGGTTCCCTCTGCCGCATGGGGGTGGAGTGGTGAAAGCCTCAAGACTTTCCGTATCGCCGGATGGTTCTTCACGGCATTCCTGCTCCTGATGATCATCGGCAATCACAGCGGCAAGGTCGAAGACCTGTGGCTGATCGGCACCGCCGCTTTGATGGCGATCGTCTTGATCCGCGACGTGATCGTCCGTCGCCACCCGCGATAACCAACGCAAACAAAAGACCTCCACGAACCCTGGGTTCGTGGAGGTCTTTTGTTATGGGGCGCTTCAGTTTTCGGCGGCCAACTGACCGCATGCAGCGGCGATTTCCTGGCCACGAGTGTCGCGGACCGTGCAGGACACACCCTGCGCGATGACGCGGCGAACAAACTCCCGCTCGACATCCTTCGGGCTCGCATCCCATTCGCTTCCCGGCGTCGGGTTCAGCGGAATGAGATTGACGTGAACCAGTCCGCCGAGGGCCTTCTTGAGTTTCTTGCCGAGCATGTCCGCGCGCCACGGCTGATCGTTGACGTTCTTGATCATCGCGTATTCGATCGACACACGGCGGCCGGTCTGATCGGCGTAGTACCGCGCGGCCTGCAGAACCTCAGCCACCGACCACCGATTGTTGACCGGCACCAAGGTGTCGCGCAGTTCGTCGTCAGGAGTGTGCAATGACACCGCCAGCGTGACGCTCAGTCCTTCGTCGGCCAGCTTGCGGATTGCCGGGGCCAGACCGACCGTCGACACCGTGACGGATCGCTGAGACAGCCCGAGACCGTCCGGCGCGGGTGACGTGATGCGACGTACAGCCGCGACGACGCGCTTGTAGTTGGCCAGCGGTTCGCCCATGCCCATGAAGACGACGTTGGAGAGACGACCGGGTCCACCCGCAATTTCACCGTCGCGCATGGCAGCAGCGGCATCGCGAACCTGGTCGACGATTTCCGCGGTAGACAGGTTGCGATCGAGACCACCCTGGCCGGTGGCGCAGAACGGACATGCCATTCCGCAGCCGGCTTGGCTGGAGATGCACAACGTCGCGCGATCGGGGTACCGCATGAGAACGCTCTCGAGAAGCGTGCCGTCGTGCGCCTTCCACAGTGTCTTGCGAGTATCGCCAGCATCGCAGGCGAGGTGTTTTACCGGTGTCAGCAACCGCGGAAAGAGCGATTCCCCCACCTTCTCGCGTACCGCTGCCGGCAGATCCGTCATCTTCTCGGGATCAGCTTCGAGGCGAGCGTAGTACTGGCGGGCGATCTGATCGGCCCGGAAAGCCGGCAACCCGAGCTCCTTGACCGCCTCTTTGCGCTCGTCGGAGTCGAGGTCAGCGAGGTGCCGAGGGGGCATTCCACGCTTGGGTGCATTGAAAACGAGGGGAAGAGAGGCAGCCATAGTTACACCATTCTCCCATTGATTTGGCGTTCACCCCTACTTCGGCCCTTTCGATGGCCGAGAACCCGTGCATGTTCGTGCGTTGTGCGTGATGATCAACTCATGTCCAGCACACCAGAGGATCCCTCGAACGCACCCGTGTACGGCCCGGCTGACGGGTTCGGATCCGATCCACAACTTCCCGGCGCTGATGATGCGACAGCCGTGGAGAAACACGAACCGGAGCCTGCAACAGAGCCCACCCCGACTCCCAGCGGAACTGCCGTCACCGACCGAACTCGTGCGGCAACAACCTGGGTTGGCCTGGTCATCGGTGCAATCGTGCTGATCCTGCTGCTTGTCTTCATCCTGCAAAATCTCGAGAACGTATCGGTCAAGATCCTGGCCTGGCAATTGGACTTCCCATTGGGAATCACCATTCTGTTGGCGGCGATCGCAGGCGCCCTCATCATGGCCCTCGCCGGCGGTGTCCGAATTGTTCAGATTCGCCGTGCAGCCAAGCGTCAGCTGTGACTGAAATCTAGTTACGCAATTGGGTCGATCGGTGGTCTGCCAGGCATCATTGGTGTCGTACAAATCACCGGAAAGGACCTGTTGTGACCACTCACATGGAGAGACCTGTGACCGTGCGGATCGCACCTGAACAAGCGAGATCGTGGCTACTCGTCCCCGCGTCCAAACCGGACACCTTCACCGCCGCGCTCGACAGCGCGGCTGATGCCGTGGTCCTCGACGTCGAGGACGCGGTCGCCCCGGCGCACAAGCCGAGCGCCCGAGAAGACGTCGTCGCCTTCTTGAGCGGACATGCCCGCGCCTGGGTACGCATCAACGATGCCACCACACCTTTCTGGGAAGAGGACCTCGCCGCACTGTCCGGCCTCCCAGGTCTCGAAGGTGTCATGCTCGCAAAGACCGAAAGTGGTCAGCAGGTAGACGCCACCGCCGAACGCCTCCCCGAGGGTACGAAGATTCTTGCTCTCGTCGAATCGGCAGTCGGACTGGAGGCAGCACCGGAAATCGCCCGAACCGAGGGCACGTTCCGACTGGCATTCGGCAGTGGGGATTTCCGCCGCGACACCGGAATGGACGACTCCCCCACATCGATGTCCTATCCGCGCTCACGGCTCACCATCGCCAGTCGCGCCGCCCGGATTGCCGCTCCCATCGACGGCCCGACGTTGGGTACCGATCTTGATCTGCTGTCGCGCGATTGTGCGATCACGCTGTCACTCGGAATGGCAGGCAAGCTCTGCATGACACCGGCACAAACACAACCCGTCAACACAGGTTTGAGCCCCTCGATTGCCGACGCCGCCTGGGCGCAGGACGTCATCGACGATCTCGGCGAAGACGGCGCGCGTGTGCGCGACGGTAGTGACCTGCCACGACTGGCAAAGGCAAAGAAGATTCACGCCCTTGCAACCCTGTTCCACATCCCGACTCACAACTAATTTCCGCATAGTTCTGAATCGGTGCAGATTGCGTCAGGCGCTCATGCTCACGAAGAGCGCCTGACGTGTGACTTTCCCGAAGATTTACAGCAATTCCAAAGACCGCGGCTTGAATCGGACGTGCACGCGATAGCGCACCGGGAACGACAATCCCGACACTGCCGAGAATGCGCGAGAGGCAGTTTTCTCGGTGAATTCAATCCCCAGAACTTTGCGCAGATCGTCCCGATTCCGAAATTCCCATCGGGTGTCCACCCGGCTCAGTGAAAATCCCTGAGCCTCGAAGAATGCTTCTACCGCCGCCGCGTCGTACTTGGGTAGATCAGCCCGCATCCAGTCTCCGTACGGCGACGCACTCACATCAAGATCGACGATCACCAATGCGCCACCAGGCCGCAGGATGCGCATCGCCTCGGCGATGCCCCGGCCACAGCCCTTCCCGAAGAAGTACGCCGTGCGCGCATGGACGACATCAACAGACGAATCCATCAGCCCGGTCGATTCCGCAGACCCGGCAACAACGTCGATCTTCGTGTCGTCGCGAGTTCGAGCCTGGGCCAAGCGCACCAGAGGTGCGTGCGGCTCCACACCGACGACCCGGCGCGCAGTGCGCGCGAACTCGGGCAGATGGAAACCGGCGCCACAACCGACGTCCACGACGTCACGATCCGTCCAGTCCGCAACCGCACGCATTGACGTCCAGATTGCGCCGTCGACGTCCTGCGCACGATTCTCCACCTCGTACACGTCTGGCCAATGCCAGATGTTCGGACTGGGAATCGGAGTCACGCTGCGAGCAATCACACGAGTGCGTACAGGATCAACCAGGTGACAAATGCGGACGGCAACAGCGAGTCCAGACGGTCCATGATGCCGCCGTGACCGGGCAGGAGCGTGCCCATGTCCTTGATTCCGAGTTCGCGTTTGACCTGCGACTCGATGAGGTCACCGACCGTGGCGACGATGACAAGAACAACGCCGAGCAGGACACCGATCATCGAATTGGCGTCGAGAATCAGCGTTACCGACAGCAAGCTGCCGATCACGCAGAAGATCATAGACCCCGCGAAACCCTCCCAGGATTTCTTCGGACTGACTGCCGGGACCATGGGGTGTTTCCCGAACAGAACACCCGCGGCGTAACCACCGACATCGGAACACACGACGCCGATCATGAGGACGAACACGCGACCGGGTCCGTCATCTTCGAGAACCATCAGGGCGCCGAACGACGCCAGTAGCGGGATCCACGCCAACACGAACACCGTGATCGACGTGTCCCGCAGGAAATTCTTCGGAGTGGCTTTGAGTCCATGGTCGAAAAGGCGCCACACCATGCACACCAGAACCGTGGCCGTGAACGCGCTGATCACGCCGACCGGCCCCCACGGCCAGCCGAGCCAGATCGTTGCCTGACCGCCCACCAGCAACGGGATCCGCGGAACTTCGATGTCCGCTTCCCGAAGCCGTGTCGCTACTTCCCACGTCGCGATGAACATCGCAATGGCCACGACGGCAATCCAGCCTGGCGGCAGGAAGACCAGTGTCCCGATGACCAATGCGCCGAGACCAACTCCGACGCCGATGGCGGCAGGAAGATTCCTGCCCGCCTTCGACTTCGGCGGCTGCGCGCCAACAGCGCCCCCCGTCGGCCCGTCCGTGACGGGACCGCCGGCGGTTCCCTCTTGTGCGTGCACCCAAACTCCCTGATCTGCTACCGACCGACAAACACGAAAGCTAGGAGGTCTAGACCTCCATCAACTCCGCTTCCTTGTGCTTGACCAGTTCCTCGACCGTATGCACGTACTTGGCCGTGGTCTTGTCGAGTTCCTTCTCGGCGCGGCCGACTTCGTCCTCGCCTGCATCGCCGTCTTTCTGGATTCGGCTGAGCTCGTCCATCGCCTTGCGACGAATGTTGCGGAGCGTGACCTTGGAATCCTCGCCCTTCGACTTGGCCTGCTTCACCAGCTCGCGACGACGCTCTTCCGTGAGCTGCGGCACCGAAATGCGAATGATGCTGCCGTCGTTGGACGGGTTGACGCCGAGATCCGAGTTGCGGATAGCCGTCTCGATGGCGTTCAGCTGTGAAGACTCGTACGGCTTCACGATCACCATGCGCGCCTCGGGAACGTTGATGCTCGCGAGCTGCGTGATCGGGGTGATCGAACCGTAGTAGTCGATCACGATACGAGAGAACATGCCGGGGTTGGCGCGGCCGGTACGTACCGAGCCGAGATCGTCCTTGGCTACCGCGACAGCCTTTTCCATCTTTTCTTCGGCTTCGAAGAGCGCTTCATCAATCACGGCTGTTCCTCCATGTCGTTCTGATTCATGTCGTTCACTGTCGAATTTTCGAGCGGGTTCTGGATGTCGCTCACGACTTGACCAGTGTTCCGATCTTCTCACCGGACACCGCACGTGCGATATTGCCCTCGGTCAGAAGGTTGAACACCATGATCGGCATCGAGTTGTCCATGCACAGGCTGAACGCCGTGGCGTCGGCAACCTTCAGCTCCCGCTCGATGACCTCGCGGTGCGTGATCTGGTCGTACATCGTTGCCGTCGGATCGATGCGCGGGTCGGCGCTGAAAACACCGTCGACGCCCTTGGCCATCAGAACAACCTCGGCGCCGATTTCCAGAGCACGCTGCGCAGCGGTGGTGTCGGTGGAGAAATACGGCATTCCCATGCCCGCGCCGAAGATGACCACACGGCCCTTCTCGAGGTGCCTACGTGCGCGCAAGGGAAGGTACGGCTCGGCAACCTGTCCCATCGTGATCGCGGTCTGCACACGGGTGTCGACGCCTTCCTTCTCCAGGAAATCCTGCAGAGCCAGGCAGTTCATGACCGTGCCGAGCATGCCCATGTAATCGGAACGCGCGCGGTCGAGTCCGCGCTGCTGCAATTCGGCGCCGCGGAAGAAGTTTCCGCCGCCGATGACCACAGCTACCTGCACGCCCGATCGGACGACCTCCGCGATTTGTTCAGCCACCTTGGTGACCACATCGGGGTCGAGTCCGACCTTGCCGCCTCCGAACATTTCGCCGCCGAGTTTGAGCAGGACCCGCTTGAATCCTGGACGTTCGTTGGCTGGTTCGGACATTGTTCTCCTCAGTTCGATACAAGACCCGTAGGCCATAAGTCCTTATTCGATCGCCGACGTGATACCGGCGACGCAACAATCTTCCGGGACTGCTCCCGAAGGCACTCTTATCCTGCCTCATCGGAGGCCCCAGGTACACGTAGACCCCGCCTGATGAGCATTGCTCTTCGGGCGGGGTCCATGTGAAAGGGCTCCGGATTAAGCGGAAGCGCCGACCTCGAAACGCACGAAGCGCTTGATGGTGACGCCGGCCTCGTCGAGGATCGCCTTGACGGTCTTCTTGGAGTCCGTAACCGAAGACTGCTCGGTCAGCACGACGTCCTTGAAGAAACCGTTGACGCGGCCTTCGATGATCTTCGGCAGAGCCTGCTCGGGCTTGCCTTCTGCGCGGGCGGTCTCTTCGGCGATGTGACGCTCGGAAGCGACGATCTCCTCGGGAACCTCGTCACGCGTGACGTACTTGGCCTTGAGTGCTGCGACCTGCATTGCAGCGCCGCGAGCGGCCTCAGCAGCAGCGTCGCCTTCACCGGTGTACTCGATGAGAACGCCGACAGCGGGCGGCAAGTCGGAGCTGCGCTTGTGCAGGTACACGGCAACGGGGCCGTCGAAGGACACGACGCGGCTCAGTTCGAGCTTCTCGCCGATCTTCGCGGACTGCTCGGCAATGACGGTCTCGATGGTCTTGCCGTCGAGCTCGAGAGCCTTGAGAGCAGCGAGGTCAGCAGGCTTGCCTGCAGCAGCGACGGTCACGATCGCGTCGGCCAGCTTGATGAAGTCTTCGTTCTTGGCAACGAAGTCGGTCTCGCAGTTGATCTCGATCATGACGCCGTCCTTGGCGACAACGAGACCCTCAGCGGTGGTGCGCTCTGCGCGCTTTCCGACGTCCTTCGCACCCTTGATACGCAACTGCTCGACAGCCTTGTCGAAATCGCCGTCGGATTCTACGAGTGCGTTCTTGCACGCCATCATTCCGGAGCCGGTGAGCTCACGGAGCCGCTTGACGTCAGCGGCGGTGTAGTTCGCCATGGTTAGCGAGCCTCCTCATATGTCTGTTCGGACCAGGGACTAAAGATGAAGCACGGGCCTAACGGTGAAACGGCCCTGACCACAAGAACTCTGGTCAGGGCCGGTTTCGACGAATCAGGCCTCGGTGGCCGGTGCCTCTGCGGCGGGGGCCTCAGCCTCTGCAGCGGGGGCTTCAGCCTCTGCAGCGGGGGCTTCAGCAGCCGGAGTTGCTTCTGCGGCCGGAGCTGCCTGCGAAAGCAGTTCCTGCTCCCACTCGGCGAGGGGCTCGCCGGCGCCGGTCTCGGGCTTCGCGTCCTTGTCGGCGCTCAGTCCGGCACGCGCCTGCAGTCCTTCGGCCACAGCGGAAGCGACAACCTTGGTGAGCAGCGCTGCGGAGCGGATTGCATCGTCGTTGCCCGGGATCGGGTAGTCGACGAGGTCAGGATCGCAGTTGGTGTCCAGGATCGCGATGACCGGGATGTTCAGCTTGCGAGCCTCGGCAACTGCCAGGTGCTCCTTGTTGGTGTCGACAACCCACACAGCGGAAGGAACCTTGGCCATGTCGCGGATACCACCGAGGGTGCGATCCAGCTTGGTCATCTCACGCGTGAGCATGAGGATTTCCTTCTTGGTGCGACCTTCGAATCCACCGGTCTGCTCCATTGCCTCGAGCTCCTTGAGGCGGATGAGACGCTTGTGGACGGTGGTGAAGTTGGTGAGCATGCCGCCGAGCCAGCGCTGGTTGACGTAAGGCATCCCGACGCGGGTGGCCTCAGCAGCGATGGATTCCTGCGCCTGCTTCTTGGTGCCGACGAAGAGGACGGTGCCGCCGTGGGCAACGGTCTCCTTGACGAACTCGTACGCCTTGTCGATGTACGTCAGCGTCTGCTGGAGGTCGATGATGTAGATGCCGTTGCGGTCGGTCAAGATGAAACGCTTCATCTTCGGGTTCCAACGACGGGTCTGGTGCCCGAAGTGGGTACCGCTGTCAAGCATCTGCCGCATAGTTACAACAGGCATTGTTGTTCTCTCTTTCAAATTCGGTTGCTGCGCGGTGCCGGTGGCACTGCGCCCTGGCGCCCACACGGCCGTCGGACCCGTATCCGGAAATACAGGACCAGCCGAAGGCCGAAAAAACGTGCGCGGGCGCGCGAAGTCGGACTGTGCGAACACAGACCGCTCGACAAGTGTACGTCTTTGCCTCGCAATGCCATAACCAGCACTACAGCGCCAGTACCGAAACCAAGCTGTGGATGGAATCCACACCTGTGGAAAACCGCCCTGATCTGCACCTTCACATCGGACGCGCAGTGCACGCTGTGGTGATGCCTCTACTGAATTCCTTGCGCCGGACAATCCTGGTGTTGTGCGGAGTTACGGCCATGACGATCGGTGCCGCACCTGCACTCGCCGACGCTGCAGACCGATTCGATTGGCCGCTCATCCCCCGGCCACGAGTGGAACGGGCCTTCGACAACCCCGAAAAGAACTGGTTGCCGGGCCATCGCGGCGTCGACCTGGCCGGCACGAGCGGACAGGCCGTCCTTGCCGCCGGACCCGGGGTTGTGGTGTTTGCCGGACACGTTGCCGGTAAACCGGTGGTGTCGATCGACCACATCGGCGGATTGCGAACCACTTACGAACCCGTCACCGCAGTGGTGTCGGCGGGCGACCGCGTTGGTCTCGGGACGGTGATCGGCACTCTCGATCCCGGACACGAAGGCTGCACTGTTGCCGCTTGCCTCCATTGGGGACTACGACGCGATCGCACCTACCTCGACCCACTTGGCCTCATCCATGATCAGCCGCTGAGACTCAAACCGCTGGAACACTAGAACGCTAGCGCCACTACAGCACCACACGTGGAACGCTAGCGCCACTACAGCACCACACGTGGAACGCTAGCGCCACTCAGCCACAGCGTGACGGCCCGCCGCATCGGCAAAATCATCCGCCACCATCGCGGCCAGTTCCATGAAGGCTCGCTTGGTTGCAGGCCGGAGCAGTTCCAGGTCCATGACCGACCCCTCGGCGAGGTGCTCGTCGAAGGGCACCACCGTCACGGCTCGGCACCGCCGCATGAAGTAGTCGGTGAGCGCATCCATGTCGATGACGCTCGAACCGGGCCGCGCGGCGCTGATGACAACTACGGTTCGTTCGACCAAATGCCCGTATCCGTGTAATTGCAGCCAGTCCAAAGTGGCGGCGGCACTGCGTGCGCCGTCTACTGCGGGTGAGCTGACCAGCACCAACGAGTTGGCAAGATCGAGTACGCCTGACATGGCCGAATGCATGATGCCGGTGCCGCAATCGGTGAGGATGATGTTGTAGTACACCTGCAGAATGTCGATGACCTGGCGGTAGTCGTCCTCACTGAACGCCTCGGAGATCGCCGGATCCTGCTCACTCGCGAGAACTTCGAGCCGACTGGGCGCCTGGGAGGTGTGAGCGCGGACGTCCGAATAACTCTTGATATCCGGCCTCGCTGCAATCAGATCGCGCACCGTCGAACGGGTTTGGAGCGGAACGCGCTGTCCCAACGTTCCGAAATCCGGATTGGCGTCGACGGCAACAACACAATCTCCGCGAAGAGAAGCAAAGGTCGATCCAAGACCCACTGTGACGGTCGTCTTTCCGACGCCACCTTTGAGGGAAAGGAGCGCAATTCGGTAGTCGTTCCGTATCGGTTGTTCAATTCGCTCGACCAGCGCTCGCTGACGCTGGTCCGAGGTGGACTCCCCCAGGTTGACGTATCCGCCGGTCGCGCGGTGAACTCCACGTCGCCACCCACCGCGAGGTGTTCGCCTCGGCCGCTTCAGTAAAGCTTCAGCAACCAAATCCTGATTGGTAACCTGCTGTTGACTCATCTGATTCGACACCGGAGGCGGGGCCGCCCAGGATTCCTGCGGCCACACTCGCGGCTCGGACGGCGCGACGGGCGCGGCCACGACCGGAGCAGCCTCGGCAACCCACGCCGGTTCCCCGGTCTGTGGCAGGTGTTCGACGTCAGTGCGATTCACAATTCCCCCGGATATTGCGTAGCAACGAGCGGTTCAGCGCGATTGTGTTTACCGTGCCGATGGTCCACCCTTCCGGCTCCCGACGCTACCAAATGCTCCGGAGGAACACTCCTTCGACGAGCTTTTCAGGCTCGCGGATGCGCCTGATCGTGGACTGCGCGCAGACGCTCCACCGAGACGTGGGTGTACAACTGAGTAGTCGCCAGACTTGCATGCCCCAGCAACTCTTGTACGACGCGTAGGTCCGCTCCACCTTCCAGCAAATGTGTCGCTGCCGAATGCCGCAAACCGTGCGGCGACAGATCAGGCGCGCCAGGGACTGCTGAGACGGTCTCGTGCACCACCGACCGCGCCTGTCGTTGATCGAGCCGCCCACCGCGCTTTCCCAGCAGCAGCGCATTGCCCGATTTCTCCGATACCAACAGTGGCCTGCCGACCCCGAGCCATTGTTCGATGGCCGATTCAGCCGGCAGGCCGTATGGCACCGATCGCTCTTTGTTTCCCTTACCGAGTACCCGCAACAATCGACGGTTGGCATCCACCGATTCGATGTCGAGGCCACATAGTTCTCCAACTCGAATTCCGGTGGAGTACAACAATTCCACGATGAGCCGGTCGCGTAGAGCTACCGGATCATGTTGTTGCGCTCCACTTTCCGCCGCTTCCATGGCCTCGATCGCCTGATTCTGACGCAAAACGACCGGCAACGTTCGCCTGGCAGGCGGCGCCGCGAGTCGCACTCCAGGATCAACGTCGATGCGCGCGGTCCGCGCAAGCCACGCGGTGAATCCGCGGGCCGACGACGCGCGGCGGGCCACCGTTGTCCGCGCTGTGCCGGCCGCGGACTGCTGCGCCAACCACGAACGAAGCACCCGAAGGTCCAGAGCCTCCAGATCGGTTCCAGTCGACTGCGCAGCAAGGTGTTCCAACAGCGAGCGGGCATCGCCGACGTACGCACGGATAGTGTGCTCCGACCGCCCACGCCCCAGGCGCAGGTGATCCTCATACGCGTCGAGATGGATCGACAACGCTCGCTGCAGTTCGTCACTCATGTTCATAAGGTTGCCTGCCTCGCGTGAAACTTCAAGCGCCCTCGCCGATAGGGTTGGTCGGTGAACCGAGCAATTCCCTTGAAAATGCTATGCATTCTTGCCCTGATTTCTGCAATCGCGCCACTGTCGACCGACATGTACCTGCCGGGCCTGCCCATCATGGCCGAGTCACTCGATACATCCGCAGCCAGTGTTCAATTGACACTGACAACATTCATGGCGGGACTGGGAATCGGCCAGTTGATCATCGGACCGATCTCAGACGGAATCGGGCGGCGACGCCTCCTGCTCGGCGCCGCGGCGATCACCACGCTGGCAAGTGCTGCGTGTGCTCTTGCACCCAATATCGAATTCCTGATCGGCGCCCGGCTGATCCAGGGCCTGAGCGGCGGGGCTGCGATCGTGCTCGCACGCGCGTGCATCGCCGATCGCGCTCGCGGCAACGGAGCGGCAAAGCTGTTCAGCATCATGATGATCATCGGCGGCGTCGCTCCAGTTATTGCCCCGCTGCTCGGTGGAGTGCTCCTCGGCCCGGTTGGCTGGCGAGGCATCTTCTGGGTGTTGACGGCTGCGGGAGTAGTCATGGTTGCCGGCGTACTCACCCTGGTACCGGAAACTTTGCCACCCGAGCGTCGACACGGCGGCGGATTGAAAGCGCTTGTCGCGAACGTGGGCTATGTCACCGGAAATCGTCGCTATCTCGGCTACGCTCTGGCCTTCATATTCGGGTTCGGCGCCCTCTTCTCCTACATTTCCGCGTCGCCGTTTGTCGTGCAGAACGTCTTGGGGTTGACGCCATCACAGTTTTCGATGGTGTTTGCTGTCAACGCGGTGGGAATGGTTGTGGCGGCAACAATCACGGCGCGCCTGCTCGGCCGCCTGAGTGCTCGTACCCTGTTGATCTTCGGAGTTGGTCTACTAACCGTCTCCGGAGCTGCATTGTTCTGTGCTGCAGCTCTTTTCGACTCAACCAATCCGGCCGCGCTGCTCATTCCGCTGTTCGTTTCGATATCAAGCATCGGATTTATCATGGGCAACGCAACTGCGCTCGCCCAAGGCGAGGTCACTGCGGCAGCCGGTACCGGCTCCGCACTGATGGGTGCGGGCCAGTTCGGATTGGCGGCAGCCGTATCGCCGATAGTCGGCATTGCGGGCCCGGATACCGCCGTACCGATGGCCATCGCAATACCGACGTTCGGATTACTCGCGGCCCTCGCATTGGCGCTGTTCGCCCGCAAGGCCGACGCGACGGACTAGCTCTCAGACGCCGCCAGTTCCGACTTCCACACCCGGAATCCCTCTTCCGTGCGTCCACGCCGCCAGTAGCCCGAGATCGACGCGGAACGTGCCGGCACACCACGTTCCTTTCGGACGTAAGCGCGCAGATTATGCATAACAGCCTGCGCTTCGCCGTGAATGAACACCTGCGGAGTTCCCGGCAACCATTCGAGGTTTCTCACCGCTTTCACAATCGGCGAATTGTCGCCCGCGGCTTCATCGGGAACAGCGTCCGAGGACACACCTCGGTGAACCCACTTCACAGAAACACCATTCGGCGCATTGATAGCAATCTCGTCGTCGGCACTGCCAACTTCGATGACTACATACCCGATTGCGTCACCCGAAAGTCTCTCGACAGATGCGGATATCGCCGGAATGGCGGTTTCATCGCCTGCATAGAGGTGCCAATCCGCCGATTCTGCCGGCGCGAAGGCGCCGCCGGGTCCGCGGATTGTTATCTTCGCACCCACTTCCACTGATGCGGCCCACGGTCCAGCTATCCCGATGTCACCGTGAACCACAAAATCAATCGCGATCTCGCGAGTACTACTGTTGTAACTTCGGATGGTATAGGTCCGAAGCGCCTGACCTTCCGGTGTCTCGAATTCGATCTTCACATACGAATCACTGAACTCACTCGGTGTGAAGTTGTCGAATCCTGGACCTCCCAGGAACACGCGGACCATGTGTGGGGTCAGTTTCTGAGTTCGCAAAACCGTCAGGGTTGTCGTCGGCTTGGCCACAGCCACATCCTTCCAAAGTTAGTATTACCTAACTAGAGTACAGGACAGGAAGAGCAGACGCGGAGAGTTGATTCCAAGGCCGCCCACATCAGGCATCCGTACAGGGCAATACATACCGATTCAGATGCCCCCACAAATCGCGTAAAACCGACCAACCCGAATGACGATTTATTACCAAAGAAAGGACAATTCCTCACTTACCCCGATCAAATGCCACATTCGACGGCACATCCAGCAAAGAAAGAGTAAAAACAACTCTGGCACCCCACGGATTCCGTGGAGTGCCAGTGAAGGTCAATGTGCTCTAGTGAGCAGCATCGAATGCGTCGATAATCTCTGCCTTGATACGGCCGCGCGGTGCGACCTCGTAACCGTTCTTTGCTGCCCAGTCACGAATAGCCTGCAGGGTCTCCTTGGAGCGCCCAGAACCCGACGTAGCCTGCGTAGATGGGAGCTGCGCCTTCTTGCCGCGACGTGCAGACACCTTTGCTGCAGCGTCAACGAACGGCTTGACCGCTGCGTCGAACTTCTCTGCATTGGTCGCACGAAGGTCGATCACATAATCGGTTCCCTGGTACGAGAACTCAATTCGATCACCGAAACCGTCGTCGATCGGCTTACCATCAAGGTCGTCAATGAGTTGCCGAATCAGCTTCTCAGCCATTGCACTCCTCTTTCAATGATCGATTTGCTTTCGCTTCACAATACACAGAATTCCATCCCAGTAACAAAGATGCCCGCAGAACCGAAAAACAAACCGAACAGACTCGGCGGTTTGGATTAACGATATGTAAGCGACACCAAGTTACGAGGATTCGGTGCTACAGCATTGGCGCGCAATCTATTTCGACCACCAGACGGCGAAATCGAACCCACGTCTATCTTGACGATACCGACTAATCGGCATATCAGCACATCAACCTGAGACATTCCTGAGACATACGGCGAACATTCGTAACCTACCGCACAGTCCGGTAAGACATCTCAACCCTCCCATTCGGCACGGCGCCCGACCAAACCGCTCTGACGTGCCGATAAACAGTCATTCGAAGAACCAACCGCCACGCTACACAACATTGTGCCAACGATCCGGCAAATGACCGATCACACCATCACGCCGAAAACAGACCCACTCCACAACGCCTATTTCGTACGAAACCATCCGCTGCCGTCAGAGTCGATAAAACCCTCCAACTCGAGCAGCGGAAGTGTTGCACGCACTTGGGAAATCAGCAGCCCAGATGCCTGGGACAACTCATTTGTACTTCGTGAACCGCTTCCGGGTAATGCCTCGTACACGAGCCGAGAATTACCCGCCAACGAGTCGATGTCGCGAACCGCAGCGGCGTCTTGCTCTGAATTCAGGACACCGAACGGTCCGGAAACTTCTACGACGTCGACCGCGTTCGCCACAAGATATGCCTCTCCCTCACGAATCATTCTGTGACAGCCGGCAGACGACGACGATGTGACTGGTCCGGGCACCGCCATTACCGGGCGACCCAATTTCCGTGCCCAGTTCGCTGTATTCCTCGCGCCACTTCGCCATCCCGCTTCGACCACGACAACTCCGTCGGACAAAGCAGCAACCAGCCGATTCCGGGCAAGGAATCTGAACTTGGCCGGTGTGGTCCCCGGCGGGTATTCGCTCACCACCGCTCCGGAACTCACGATCTGACGCAGCAATCGAGCATGACCGGACGGGTAGGCGCGGTCCACTCCGCACGCCAACACCGCAACCGTGGTTCCGCCCACTCCCATTGCCGCTCGATGCGCGGCGCCGTCAATGCCAAAAGCTGCGCCCGACGTCACCGTCCACCCGTCCACCGCCAGGTCGCCGGCTATCTCAGCGGTCACGTGCTCACCGTAGGCCGTCGACGCCCTCGTACCGACAATCGCGACAGACCTCTCCGTCAGTTCCGTCAGATCACGAGAACCCAAGACCCACAGAACAAATGGTGGGACTTCACCTGCTGCTGAGTCGAGATCGCCCAACGCGAGTAGTCGCCACGACGGCCATTCCGGGGAATCCGGAGTGACCAACCTGCCTCCCATTGCCGCCATCAGGTCCAGATCTCGTTGCGCCGTGTCGATATGCGCCCGAGCCCGGGTCTTCTCTTCCAACGACGGCGGCAGGTCCCTGGATTTCACGGCGCGTGCCGTCTCCTCAACTCCGAGGTGCTCGACCAACGCGGCTAAATGAACGCTCGGCCCTTGTGCCACTGCGGACAGGTACGCCCAGGCGAGTTGTCGCGGATCATGTGTATTCACTGAAATCCCCTGTCTCGGAAATCGAGTGCGGTTGCAACCTGATCGGGTCCCGGCATTGATTCACCGGCCAAATCGGAAACTGTCCAGGCAACACGCAACGCCCGATCCGCGCCTCGCGCAGTGATCACGCCCTTGCGGAGTGCACGCTCGACGGGTGCCAGAGCGTCGCGAGAGAGTCGGAACTTCTGTCGCAGCGCCGGGCCCGGAACTTCGGCGTTGGTACGCCAGCCGTAGTCACTCCAGCGTTCCGCCGCGGCATCACGGGCCGCGGATACTCGGGTTCGGACGCTTTCGGTGCTCTCGCCTACTTCGTCGATCAACGCACCCGTTGCGACGGCCTGCATCCGCACCCGAATATCGACTCGATCGAGTAGCGGTCCCGACAGTTTGCCCAGATACCGACGCCTCGCCGCGGGCGCACACACGCAGTCCGCGTCGCGCGGCGGCGCACAGGGACACGGATTTGCAGCCAAGATCAACTGGAAACGCGCTGGATAGCGAGCGACTCCGTCCCGTCGTGCTATCCGAACTTCGCCGTCTTCCAACGGTGTTCGCAAGGCTTCGAGCACTTTGACGCCGATCTCCGCGCACTCGTCGAGAAACAGCACGCCGCGGTGCGCCCGACTCACCGCACCCGGCCGCGCCATCCCACTACCACCACCAACCAACGCACTCACCGACGAACTGTGATGCGGCGCAATGAACGGCGGCATATCGATCAACGGATGCTCCGCCGTCAACACACCCGCCACCGAATGAATCGCCGTCACCTCCAAAGCCTCCGACTCCGTCAACGGCGGCAATATCCCCGGAAGCCGCGAAGCCAACATCGTCTTCCCGATTCCCGGCGGACCCGTCAACATCAAATGATGCGCACCAGCCGCAGCGACTTCGATAGCCCACCGCGCATCCGCCTGCCCCACCACCTCACTGAGATCACGCACACCCACCTCCACCGCCCGCTCGAAAGGCTCCGGAACAGGCAGGAAAATCTCACCCCGCAACCACGAGAGCACCGACGCCAGATCACCGGCACCGAGCACCTCGATCCCCTTCACCAAACCCGCCTCGGCCATCGTCTGACGCGGAACCACCACCGTCCCCCAACCAGCACGCTTCGCCGCCAAGACCGCAGGCAACACGCCCCGCACCGAGCGCAACCGGCCGTCCAACGCCAATTCCCCCAAGAAGATCGTCTCGCGCAATTCCTTGCGCGGCAACTTCTTTGCCGCATCCAGCACAGCCAGCGACAGAGCAAGATCGTAGACACTACCCACCTTCGGCAACGTCGCCGGCGACAATGCCAAAATCACCTTGCTGTCCGGCCACTCCTCCCCCGAATTCGTCACCGCCGCCCTGATCCGATCCCGCGACTCGTGCAACGCCGTATCCGGCAACCCCACCAACTGCACCCCCGGCAAACCACGCCCGATATCCGCCTCGATCTCCACAATCTGACCGTCGACACCACTGACAGCCACCGAATGCGCCCGCCCCAACGCCATCAGAACGCATCCACAAAATGCTCGACCACCGGAGCCTGATCACGGCGAATCAACACCGCCACCACATCAAAACGCACCTTCGACCACGACCGACCCGAATCACCGAGCCACTGCAACGCCAACACCCGAATCCGACGCCGCTTCGCAAACGTCACCGCCTCCGCCGGCGACCCGTACCCCACCCCACTACGAGTCTTCACCTCGACAAAAACAATCCGATCATCAACCGTCGCAATAACATCCAGCTCGCCGTACCGACACCGCCAATTCCGCTCGACAATTTCCAAACCCGCACCGACCAGGAACTCCGCGGCCACATCCTCGCCCCGCGCCCCCAACGCCATATTCCCCGCCATCACAGCCCCCACCGTTCCGGTCCCGCGCGCCCGCCCATGCAAAACGCGTCCCACCCGTCACAGTGCCCCACCCACACCACACCCGAACAAAAAGAAAACCCACCTGTTGATAACCAGGCACCTGTGGAATTCTTATGCCGAGTCAGTCACCACGCATTCATCACATCGAGGATCTGACCGCGGGCCATCCAGAGTTCAGCCGACCAATTCGCCCACGAATGGATACCCCACGCCGGAAAGCTGAACGTCGCCGGAATTCCCATCGATTGCAGACGCAACTCGAATGAACGCGCATGCACCAGAGCGAGCAATTCGAGTCCCATTCCCGACGCGGTGTTGAGATACTCGACCGGCGTCGAAGGATTGTCGTACGGGCCGGGAATGCCGTTCGACGCCGAAATATACATCGGCAGTCCACGAAGCAATTCGGCGTTGACAAACGGGTCATTGCGAATCCAGCCAGATGACCACGGCGGCCCCCACATCGAGTCGACGTTGTACCGTCCGGCGTCGTACATCGCTACGCGAATCGCTTCACGCATCCCCGGCGCGGAAATGTTGATGTACCCGGACAGCGAGCCCGCGAACTTGAACTGATCTCGATGGTGCCCTGCCAGGTTCAACGCTGCGCTGCCACCCATCGACAGCCCGACTATTGCATTGTTTGTCGGCGAAACACCGTACCCGGCAAGGAAATCAGGAAGTTCTCGCGTGAGAAATGTTTCCCACCTGTAGGTGATCGGCTGAGCATTGAAATTCGACGGCGCGTACCAGTCCGTGTAGAAACTGGACTCACCGCCCACCGGCATCACCAAAGTGATGTTGTCGTTGCGATACTGATCGAGCGCATTCGTCTCGAAACTCCACGCATTGCTGTCGTTGCGAGCACGAAGACCGTCGAGCAGATAGAGGGCGGCATTGCCGCCCCGTGCCGCCCACTGCACCTGAACCTTGATGTTTCCCATCGATGACGGCACCCACAACTCCTCGTACCCACCCCAGGGCACCGAACGAACCGGTGACGCGGCGCGCTCGGGAGCAGCGGACGCCACCGTGGGGCCGAAGATCCCACCGAGAAGTAGTAGCGACAACATCGCGGCCAGTACCTTCGCCCGCCGGGTAGTGCGCTCGGACAACGTGTGATTGATTCTCTGCAAAACTGTCTTTCCCCGAGACGCCCGTGAAGATTGCGTCTCGGTAAGTGCATTGTCGTTCCAGTGTCTGTGGTGTCTACCCCTTCGACGGGGCTCCGGCGTTACAAATTCGAGGTCAACGCAGCATTCCGACAAACAGAACAGGCGAACGAATTCAGGTGGCGGGAAACACAATTCACCACATCGCCCGAGTTGCTCACGCTGTCGGGCGTCAGGCGCGGGGGCAGCCCCTGGACCGCGGTTCCTTCCGCCGAAACCACATTTTGCCAGCAGCAATTCGCCAGAAGTGCGCGAGGGATATCACCAGGCGGTGCGCCGGTCGATGATGACTCAAGGTAGCGATTCGCTGCAAAATAACCAATATTTCGAAACAGGCCACGAGTTGAACAAAAGTCCAGTAGAACTGGTTATAGTTTTGCTCGAACCTACAAGACCACTGCAATTCGCTGAATGGAGTTCTACATGTCACGCCGCTCACTACGCCACGCAGTAGCGACCACTGCCTCCCTCGTCCTCCTCGCCACCGGCGTCACCGTCGGACTCGGCGCCTCGGTAGCACAAGCTTCACCCGCCTGCGCGCTCAGCCAGTCGGTCACCGACGACTGGGCCGGCTCCTGGGGACTGCCGTACACCGTCAGCAAAGAGGTTGTCGGGGACGGCACTGTCGCACCCGGGCAGACCGTCACGTACCTCACCAAGGTGTCCGGCTCAGGAGCTCTCGTCAACCAGATCCGTGACTTCCATCCGGCAGGATTCCAGCTGGTGAAAGCTCGCCTGAACGTCAAATGGCTTGTCGGGGGCCAGAGCTGGGAAGATGTCACCGGCACCGCCGTCATCGCCAATAATTCTGTAGTCGCAAAGGGCACCGGGTGGACCACAGCGGGTGGCGGCGTCATCGCCTTGGAAACCACCTACAAGGTTCCCGATGACGCCGTCGTCGGCAGCAAACTCGACAGCGGCGCAGGCACCAACATCGTGCTCGCGGCAGGCGACTGGAACATCAACCCGATGGGCGTGTGCGTCACCGTCCGCCAGCCCAACCCGGTCGAGGCCGGCGCAGGCAGCCTCGAGGATATGGGCTTCGGCTCGGTGAACACCGGATCGGGCCAGGTATTCGGCTCCCTCACCGACCCGCAGGGATCGATGAGCAACGTCATCGGCGGAATCCTGGGCAATGTGATCGGCAATATGAGCTGACTCAGCTCGGGGAAGACAGTGGGCAGAGTCGCCGGCACGTGCTGGCGGCTCTGCCTATTTCGACATCGAACTGTGGCCTGGATTAGCCCAGCAGCGTGCAGCGGCGCCCCTATTCTCGACAAATGACACAACCGCGAACGCGTCATATCGCCCAAGCTGCCGTCGTCGCAGCTTCGGTCGCAGCAGTTGCCCTCGGCAGCACGGCGATCGCGCAGGCTCAGGACGAGTGGCCGCCGATTCCGCCGTACCCGAGCCCATCGGTACCGTTCGACACCTCGAATTTCCTGACCCCCGAGAATCCGGATTACTGGAATCCGTTTGTGAATCAAGACCGGCTCACGTCACCGTTCGGCACCAGCACACGCATTGTGTGCACGGCATTTCACGGCGTCCTGACCGGATGCTGGCAGGCCGATCAGAACGGCAATCCGCACAAACTGATTCGCCTCCAAGCCAATGTGCCCAACGTGTCCGGATCTGGCCTGCCCGGCGGCGGGCCGGGACACTTCGTGTATCCGGGCTTCATTCCCGGCAGCTGAACATGAAAACACCCTTCGAATATTTGTTCGAATGGTGCTAGCCTGGACTCAGGACGTATCGACGAGCACATCGAGGACCGCCATGGACGAAGCAACGGACGCAACCGGCGAGTTGGCGCGGCTGGTCGAGGAGTTGACGGTGCTCGATCAGCGCCGCGTCGACATCGGCGAGAGTTTGGTCCATCTCGAGTACGTCTACACGCACGCCGGGGCTGAACATCAGGCTGCGGCCGCCCGAAAAGCCTTCCAGGAGAAGTACGTCGGCCGTATCTACGAGCTGGCCGACGGCCTTCGGAACTGAAAATAGGTTGCGCACACCACCTCTCGGCGCGCATGGTTGATCCCGCACACTACAGGGGCCAGCAGGCCCTCGACGTGCACTATGTGGGAGAGAACTGATGGAGAAGATCACCGAAAGGCTGTGGAACTGGGCATCGATACTCGACGAGAAAACTCGCGAGCAAGCGCTGCGCACGTCTCGGATGCCTTTTGTCCGTCCACATCTGGCATTGATGCCTGATGCGCACCTCGGTGCGGGAGCGACGGTGGGTTCGGTCATCCCGACGGAAGGTGCGATCATGCCCGCCGCCGTCGGAGTGGATATCGGCTGCGGAATGATCGCGGTCAAGACCCAGTACAACGCTCAGGACCTCACCGGTCGCGATCTGAGCGTACTTCGCCACAGCATCGAACGATCTGTCCCCCTGTCGGCCGGCGTCTACAACAAGACACTGACCGCAACCGCGCAGACCCGTATCGCAGAGCTCGAATCGATGGCCGGCGATCGGCTGCCCTTCTACGACAAGTTCAAGAACAACTGGCGTTTCCAACTGGGAACACTGGGGTCGGGCAATCACTTCATCGAGGTCACCCTTGATGAGAATGACGGTGTGTGGCTGTTCCTGCACTCGGGTAGCCGCGGCGTCGGCAACAAGATCGCACAGCACCACATCAAGGTCGCCCAGGAACTGTGCGCCCGTTGGCACATCGACCTCCCGGATCGGGATCTCGCCTACCTGGTCGAGAAGACACCCGAATTCGACTGCTACATAACCGATCTCAATTGGGCGCAGCATTTTGCGCTGTTGAATCGGGAGGAAATGATGGATCGAGTCGTGAAAGACTTCGCGCACTTCATGGGCGACAACGGCCCGGCTGTCGTCGAAGAACTCGAGAGGATCAACTGCCACCACAACTTCACCCAGAAGGAATTCCATATGGGTCGCGGTGTGTGGTTGAGCAGGAAGGGCGCGATCAAGGCTGACGTGGGCGTGCCCGGACTCATCCCAGGGTCCATGGGGACTGCCAGCTACGTCGTGGTCGGCAAGGGCAACGTGCCGTCGTTCAAGTCGAGCCCGCACGGCGCCGGTCGTGTGTACGCCAGGAACAAGGCAAGGCGAACATTCACGATCGACGACCTGGACAAAGCGATGGTCGGTATCGAGTACAAGCGCTCGAAGGCATTCCTCGACGAGATCCCGGGTGCATACAAGGACATCGATGTCGTGATGGACGACGCCAAGGACTTGGTCGAAATCCGTCACACACTGCGTCAGATCGTCAACGTGAAGGGCGACTGACCTGAGCAAAAAAGACAATGACGGCCTCGCCTAAATCGGCGAGGCCGTCATTGTAGGCACAGCTCAGTCGGGCAGGCGCAGATCCGGCTTGTCCAGTTCTTCGATGTTGACATCCTTGAACGTCACAACGCGGACGTATTTCACGAATCGCGCCGGGCGGTACATGTCCCACACCCACGCGTCGGACATCCGCAGTTCGAAGTAGATCTCGCCATCCGAATTATGGGGCAGCAACTCGACCGTGTTGGCGAGATAAAATCGTCGTTCGGTCTCCACGACGTAGGAGAACTGTCCGACGATGTCCCGGTATTCGCGGTAGAGCGACAGCTCCATCTCGGTTTCGTACTTCTCGAGATCCTCGGCACTCATCGGTTTAGCCAGTCCTCCCAGTTCGTCTGAACCTTCATCATCCCGTATGCCCCGCGCGCTGCTCCACCCGGAGTCCCGCAGCAACAACATTGGCGTATGTCATGCGGTGCTGCGGACACGGACCCAGCTCGTCGAGCGCGTCCATGTGCACCGGCGTGCTGTACCCCTTGTGGATCGCAAAGCCGTAACCGGGATGGGTGCCGTCCATATCTTCCATGACGTGATCACGCGTCACTTTGGCGAGCACACTGGCGGCTGCGATGCACGCGGCCGCGGCGTCACCACCGATAACCGGCAACGACGGCGCAGGTAATCCGGGAACTCGAAACCCGTCGGTGAGCACGTATCCGGGCGGAGTCTCGAGGCCGGCAACAGCGCGTCGCATCCCCTCGATGTTCGCGACGTGGATGCCGATCCGATCGATTTCCTCGGCCTCGACAGAAATCACGCACCAGGACAATGCCAGTCGCTTGATCTCCGGAAAGAGTTCTTCGCGGGCGCGTTCGGTGAGCTTCTTCGAATCGTCGAGACGCGCAAGGGCCGCATGTGGTTTCGGCGCCAGAACACACGCCGCGATGACCAGTGGCCCGGCGCACGCACCACGGCCGGCTTCGTCGACCCCGGCAACCGGGCCCATCCCCGTTCGATACAGCGCAGACTCCATCGTGCGCAAACCTGTTGATCTGCGAATGACTACGCGGGGCGGCCAGCTACTCGAACTACTCACGGTCTTGTGCACTCAATTGCTTTGGGGATCAGGTGAACTGATGCTACCCATCCGTGAGGGCGGGAGAACGATGAAGCGTGCCTGACCGATGATGTTGTCGAGCGGAATCGTCCCCTGGAACTCGTCCTGCACATGGGCGCGCGAATCGGCGGAATTACTCCGGTTGTCTCCCATCACCCACACGTGTCCCTCGGGAACGATGACAGGCGCAAAGCAACGGCCGGACTGAACAGCGGTTTGGCAATCCTGAACACCGGGAGTGAAGGGGAAGTCCATCTTGACGTACGGCTCGTCGAGCGGTTTGCCGTCCACGAGGACTCGGCCCTGTTCGTCGCAGCACTCGACGGTCTGTCCGCCGGTGGCAATGACGCGCTTGACCAGGTCGTTCTCGTCCGGCGGAACCAGGCCGACCCACGAGCCGACCTCCTGGATGCCACGGACCACGACGTTGTCGGACCGCGTGGAGGTGTAGTGGGTGTTCCACGAATCGGGGCCCTTGAAGACGACTACGTCGCCGGGCTGCGGATCGCCGAAGCGGTATCCGATCTTTTCCACCACGATGCGGTCACCGGTACATCCCGCACAGCCGTGCAGGGTCGGTTCCATCGACTCGGACGGAATGAGAAAAACGCGAAAGACGAAAGCTTGCAGGACGATGCTGAGAACCAGCGCCACCCCGATCAGTATCGGGAGCTCCCGGAAGAACGATCGCTGTTTCTTGTGTGATCGATGTGATGCCTGTGGTCGAGGAGTGTTCTGTTCCTCGGGATTACCTGTTCCATCCTGATTCTCGGGTCCGGACGACAATGCCTGCTCCTTCGAAGAATCTGCCACAGAAACAGATTAGCCCGACACCGCGAGTACGCGGTGCCGGGCCAATAAGAAAGATCAGCGCTTTTCCTTGATCTTTGCCTTCTTGCCGCGCAGCTCGCGCAGGTAGTACAGCTTCGCGCGACGAACGTCACCGCGGGTCAGAACCTCGATGGAGGCCAGCGTGGGGCTGTGAACCGGGAACGTACGCTCGACACCGACGCCGAAGGAAACCTTGCGGACGGTGAAGGTTTCGCGAACGCCGCCACCCTGACGACGAATAACGACGCCCTTGAAGACCTGCACGCGCTCCTTCGAGCCTTCGATAACCTTGACGTTCACGTTGAGCGTGTCGCCGGGGCGGAAGTCAGGAATGTCGTCGCGCAGCGACTTCTTATCCAGGAAGTCCAAAGTGTTCATGTGTCATCCTTGCATTTCGCAGGAGCAGAGGAACCGAGCGGCGGCGCTTCGGTTAACCCGATACGACGCTCGACTGGTTCGTGCCCAGATCAAGTACTGCTGCCTGGTCCAGGCAACCCGTCCATTGTGCCAGACGACGACAACAAGGGCGAAACCGGAGGTGGCGGAGCCGGGTGAATCGTGTGGTCGAGTTCTTCCTCGGCAGCGGTCATCGCGTGTTCGACGCTCGGCGACCCGGCAATCAGATCCTGGACGTAGATCTTGGCCCGGATGACGGGCCGTCGCCATTTTCGTTCGCGTTCGATCGCGCGATTCATCCGTTTCGGCTTGCGTGTGTACCGCCACCGGGCCCACGGCGCGCCGGGACGACTCAGACGGATTGCGCCGATCACCAGCAACGGGAAGACGAACAGGCCAACGAGCCCCGTCCAGATCTTGCCTTTGAGGATCACGATGGCCGCCAGAGCGAAGTTGAACAGCGCGACGAACACGAACGCCAACTTGATCCACGGATCCCGCTCTTTACGAAAACCGGCCAGGTCCAGCAATTCGAGCGGCCGGAATCCGAGCAGGACGAGGCCCGTCACCGCGATCGCGACAAAAACGGCGTCAACCGACGTCCGGCCCTGCTCCGACCAGTAGACGTCCTTCAGATAGAAGATGAGCGCAAACTCGTCGAGCACCAGCGCGGCACCCATCCCGAAGATCGCGGCGAGAACAGCGCCCGTGGTTTGGGAACCGTCCACGTACACCGCAATGAGAGCGCCGCCGGACGCGACCATGGCAACAACGCCGAAGACAACGTGGTGAACGTGCTGACCACCCGGAGTGATGTTGCCCGGCCACCACTTCACCTGCGCACGGATCATCCGCACACTCAGCCGGATGAACAAAAATGCAGCGAGAAAGCCGAGCAGGAAGAACAGCAGCGGCAATCGGCCGTGGCCGATGATCTCGCGGTCGAGCCACTCTCGCATTCACTGCCCTCACTCCAGAAACGAACCAACCCGGTTCCGGTCAATTGTGGCAAACCGGGCTGGCCGAATCTCTCGAACTACGCTATTTGCCGAGCCGCGTTGCGGTTATTTACCGAAGCCCGCATTGCGCAACGCGTCGGCCATCGACCCGGATGCGGGCGCCCGGTTGTCGGGACGCTTGTCCCGACCGCCCTGCTGCTGCGCACCTCCGCGACGCTGTTGCTGCCCACCTTGACCCTGCCGCGGGCTCTGCCCACCTTGACCTTGACGCGGGCTCTGCCCACCGCGAGGACCGTCGGACTTTCGCGGCGGCGCACCAACCTCGTCGTCGAGTCGCAGCGTCAGCGCGATGCGTTGGCGAGCTTCGTCGACCTCGAGCACCTTGACCTTGACGACATCACCCGACTTCACCACTTCTCGCGGGTCCTTGACGAAGCTGTGCGACATTGCGGAGACGTGAACCAAACCGTCCTGGTGCACTCCCACGTCGACAAAGGCACCGAAGGCAGCGACATTGGTGACCACACCTTCGAGCACCATTCCCGGCTTGAGGTGTGCGACCTTCTCGATACCCGCGGCAAAAGTGGCCGTCTTGAACTCCGGACGCGGATCGCGGCCCGGCTTCTCGAGCTCGGCAATGATGTCGGTGACGGTGGGAAGACCGAAGCGGTCGTCGACAAAATCAGCGGCCCGTACCGTACGCAGTGCCGTCGCATTGCCGATGACGCTACTGACGTCACCACCGGCGCTCGCGACAATCTTGCGAACGACGGGATACGCCTCGGGGTGCACACTCGACGCATCGAGCGGGTCGTCGCCGTCGGCGATGCGGAGGAAGCCCGCACACTGCTCGAACGCCTTGGGTCCCAATCGCGAGACGTCCTTGAGTGCCTTGCGCGTTCGGAACGGACCATTCTGATCTCGATGCGAAACAATGCTTTCCGCCAGTGAACCGGCGATACCCGAGACGCGGGCGAGGAGCGGGACGGACGCCGTGTTCACGTCGACACCCACCGAGTTCACAGCATCCTCGACCACCGCGTTGAGTGAACGAGAGAGGAGCGATTCGGTGATGTCGTGCTGGTACTGACCGACGCCGATGGACTTCGGGTCGATCTTCACCAGTTCGGCGAGCGGATCCTGGAGGCGACGGGCGATGGAGACGGCCCCGCGGATGGACACGTCGAGGTCCGGCAGTTCCGCAGATGCGTACGCCGACGCGGAGTACACGGACGCACCGGCTTCGGAGACAACGATCTTGGTGAGATTGGTGGCGCCGGACTTGGTGATCAAGTCGGCGGCCAACGTGTCGGTCTCGCGGGACGCGGTGCCGTTGCCGATGGCGATCAATTCGACGCCGTGCTTGGCTACCAAGCTCGCCAGTGTGGCCAGCGCGGCGTCTCGCTTGTTGTGAGGCTGATGCGGGTAAATGGTCTCGTACGCAACAACCTTGCCCGTACCGTCGACGACGGCAACCTTTGTGCCCGTGCGGAATCCGGGGTCGAGCCCCATGGTCGGACGAGCGCCGGCGGGCGCCGCCAGGAGTAGGTCCTTGAGGTTGGTCGCGAACACGTCGACGGCGTCCTTCTCCGCGGACTGACGTAGCCGCATCCGCACGTCGACGCCGAGGGTGACCGCGAACTTGGTCCGCCACGCCCATCGGACGGTGTCGAGCAGCCAGCCGTCGGCTGCGCGTCCGCGATCCGCGATGTCGAACCGGGTGGCGATACGGCCTTCGTAGACGGTCCGCTCCCCCGGTGCCAGTTCCACGGTGTCGGGGGCCATCGTCACCGACAGCACTTCTTCCTTCTCTCCGCGCAAGACCGCCAGGATTCGGTGAGACGGAAGTTTGGCGAATGGTTCGGAGAACTCGAAGTAGTCAGCAAACTTCGAGCCATCAGTTTCCTTGCCCTTGCGAACCGCGGAAACAACCTGTCCGCGAGTCCACATCAGCTCGCGCAATTCACCGACGAGATCGGCGTCTTCGGCGAAGCGCTCGACCAGAATCGACCGCGCACCGTCGAGCTGCTCGTCCGAATACTGCGCGGGGTCGGTGGTGGGATCCCCGATGAGTGCATCTGCGACGGGCTCGTGCCCGGCCTCGCGGGCGATCTGCGCCTTGGTGCGACGCTTCGGCTTGAACGGCAGGTAGATGTCTTCTAGCCGCGCTTTTGTGTCGGCGAGCATGATCTGACCACGCAAGGCGTCGTCGAGTTTGCCCTGGGATTCGATCTCGACGAGAACGGCGTCGCGTCGCTCGTCGAGCTCCCGGAGGTAGCGCAGGCGCTCTTCGAGAAGTCTCAATTGAGCGTCGTCGAGAGTGCCGGTGACTTCTTTTCGATACCGGGCGATAAAGGGCACGGTGGCCCCGCCGTCCAACAGGTCTACGGCCGCAGCCACCTGCCCTTCGCGGACGTCGAGTTCCTCGGCAATGCGCTGGTTCACGGTCTTGAGAATCACGAGAACCGAGCCTACCGCTATCCTGGGACAAAGAAGACCGGCAGACAGCGCCGTGTCCGGAGTCCGGGGGAATTTGATGACTGCGCGGTTCGTCCGGGTTCTAGCCACTGTTGCCGCAGTTACTCTTGCGGCATCATGCGCTTCGGGACAGGACCATGCCGCACCAATCCAGACTGCCCCCTTCCCCGACACGAACATGCCGGTCGCCGACACGTTGGACGTGCGAATCGAACAGGCGCGTACTGCGGCACTTGATCGCGGCGCCGAGGCGTCGATCGCCGTGTTCGACCGGACCACGGGCAACTATCTCGAAGCGGGCGGCGATCAGCAGATCGAAACAGCTTCGGTAGCAAAGCTTTTCATCACCGAAGATCTTCTGTATCAAGATTCGCGTGGCGAGCGCCCACTCGGCGACGACGACCGCACCCTCATGACTGCCATGCTCGAATCTTCCGACGACACCGCGGCCAACCTCTTGTGGGATGCAGCCGGCGGTTCCGACCTTGTCGACCGGGTCGCCGAGCGGTATTCGTTGACGTCCACCACCGCACCACTCGACGGATTCTGGTGGAACACCGAAACCACGGCGCACGACCTGATCACCTTCTACGACGGGGTTCTCGACGACACCGCAGAACTGGGCGCGGATCGGATCAATCTGATCGTCGACCACCTCCGCCAGTCCACGGCGACAGCGGCCGACGGTTACGACCAGCGATTCGGCCTCCCGGACGCGTTGTTCGACGAGCCGGTGCTTGCCGTCAAACAGGGGTGGATGTGCTGTGTCAGCGATCAGTGGGTCCATCTGACCACCGGCATCGTCGGCGAGGACAACCGATTCATCGTCACCGTCGCCGCCCGCGAGGACATTCAGTACCAAGACGACGAAAACTACGGACTCATACCGGATACCTCGATGACGGACGCCACCAACGACGAAAGTGCGCTCCACGCCCGCGACACGATCACCGGCGTGACGCAGATCCTCTTCCCCGACGGCACGGTGGGCGAATGGTCGCCCACCACGCCGGCAAGTGACAAGCCCGTTCAGGAAGCGTCCGGGCCCTAGACCGGCTCGGTCTACCCGCGATACGACGCCGCAGCATCCACGACGCGGCCCTGCTGTTCGGCTGTGAGCATCGGCCACAGCGGGAGCCGCAGGATTGTGGTCGAGAACTGCAGACTGCGGACGCACGGCTGTGGCGTTCGGCCGTAACGCACCCCGGCCGCGCTCGTATCGAGGGGCACGTAGTGGAACGGTGCCACGACGCCGCGTTCGGCCATGTGCCGGATCATGGCATCGCGACTGCGCTCGTTCGGCAAGCGGAGGTAGAACAGATGCGCGGTGTGCTCACGATCCTCGGGAACAGTCATCAGTTGGACGTCGTGATTCTTGGCCCAATCGGACAGGTTTTCGCTGTAGCCGTTCCAGACGCTGTGCCGCTTCGCGTGAATCGCATCGAACTCGGCTAGTTGAGCGTCGAGTACTGCCGCGTTGAGTTCGCTGGGCAGATAACTCGAACCGATGTCCTGCCACGAGTATTTGTCCACCTGACCTCGCAGGAAACGAGCGCGGTTCGTGCCCTTCTCCCGGATGATCTCGGCGCGCTCCATCAGTGCGTCGTCGGAGAGCAACAGTGCGCCGCCCTCGCCGCAGTGAATGTTCTTGGTGTCGTGGAAACTTTGGGTGCCGATGGTGCCGATCGTGCCGAGTGTGCGGCCACGCCACGTACCGCCCAGTCCGTGCGCGTTGTCCTCGATCAGGGCAAAGCCGTGTTCCTTCGCAAGTGCCAGTAGCGGTTCCATGTCGGCGGCCACGCCGCCGTAATGCATGACCAGCACAGCTTTCGTGCGCGGTGTGATCGCGTCGGCGACAGCGGCCGGATCGATGTTGCCGGTCTCCAGATCGATGTCGACGAACACGACGGTTGCCCCGCGCAGCGCGACCGCGGTCGCTGCGGAACTGAAAGCAAAACTCGGAACAACGACCTCGTCGCCCGGGCCGATCTCCAACAGAAGTGCACCCAGTTCGAGCGCGTGAGTGCACGAGGTTGTCAGCAGTGCATGCTGTGCACCGGTGATCGCCTTGATCTTTGCGGTGGAGGCGGCGGTGAATGTGCCGTCACCGTGAATGTGATCCGATTCCAGAACCGTTGCCAGATTGGTCAATTCATTCTCGGCGCGGTAGGGCCGGCTGAAGATGATGCGGTCAGCGTTCACGTACGGCACCGTCCGTGTCGACCAGGCCCGGCCGCGGTGCGTCTACCTTCAGATACAGCGGTTTGCCCACCAGAATATGCAATGCAACCCCAAGATATTCGGCGATAAGACCAAGTGAGAACAGGATTGCTCCCGAGCAGACGAGCAAGGCCACGATCATCGACGCCCATCCTTCGGGATCGTTGTTGTCGCCCGTCATGGCCTGGACGAAGATCACCGCAGCAACGACCACGCCGGCCAGTGCCAGAGTCACCCCGAGCAAACTGACCAACCGGAGCCCCCGGGTTCCGCTGCACAACACCATCTTCCAGAACAGTGAGAACAACCGGCGGTAGTTGTAGCCGGATTCCTCTCGGCCCTCCGCGCGCAAGGTGACCGGAACGGTAGCGGTGTTACCCACAACCCACGTCAGAGCGACGTCGAGGTACGCACCGTTTGCCGCGACCTCCGCGAGTTGCCTCGCGATGTCGCCCCGAACCAGTCGGAAGCTTTCGAATTGCGCCGATGCCGGGAATGCAAACACCGTCGCGAGAACCATCTTTGCGCCCCGCGACGTCACGTTTCGGAGAAATCCGTGCGGTCGGGTATTGACCGGCTTCGAATAGACGAGGTCGGCACGTTCACGCAATGCTGCGTCGAGAAACGCACTGATCGATGCCGGGTCGTGCTGACCGTCCTCGTCGATCGTGACGATCCAGTCGCCGCGGGCAGCAGCCATACCGGCGATCGTGGCGGCGTCCTGGCCGTAGTTGCGGCTCAGCCAGATCACCCGCACATGGTCGAAGCGGCGCTCCAACTCGAGGAGAACCACGTCGGAGCGGTCGGGGCCGTTGTCGTGAACAAGGACGATCTCGTCAACCGAGAATTCGGCGCCACCTGCGGTAACACAGGTGCCGGTGAGAGTGTTCAGCTCGTCGACCAGAGCGGAAATCGTGCGTTCGCCCTGGTACACGGGCACCACGACGGAGATCGAGTGCACTCGCTTACTGCTCCCTTCGGGAACTCGACGAAGGGTCGAGTGATCAGTGCGACCGGACTCACACCGTCGCGAACTTTAACACGCGCGGGTGTACGACTCTTGTACTTTGCCAACGGTTTACCCGCGTGCGTCACGGTCCGATCAGTCGATCCTGTTAAGGTCTGGAACTCGTGGTGGAAACTCGCATTCGTGCCAGAGCCGATGTGTACAAATGGGGCGCCGTTACCTCTGTCGGCGTGATCGCGGGATACGTTGCTGTTGTCCTCGCGAATGCCCGCCATTTCTACACCGACGACACCGAGTCCCAGTACGCGCCGTTGTGGGTCATGTTGGGCCGAAATCTGCGCGAAGGTCGCCTGCCCTTTCTCGTTCCGGAGAATTGGATGGCCGGGAACTACACCATCGAGGAAGCCGGTCTCCTCAACCCACCGCAGCTGCTGATCGACCTGATCGCGCCGTCCTTCGACAACCTCGCGTTGTACGCGACGCTCGTCAAGCTGATCTTCGCGATCATCCTCGGGCTCGGCGTGTTTCGGATCTGCGTCGAGTACGGTTCCAAGCCCGCCTGGGCTGCCGTTGCGGGCGTCTCGATTCCCTTCACGGGTTTCCTGCTCTTCTTCGACGAGGCCAGCTGGATAACGGCCTTCACCGGTACCGCGTGGATGGTTCAGGCCTGGGCGTCGGCGATCCGGTACGCCCGCGGCAAGAGCGGCCCGATACCGACGTTCGTGTTCCTGTATCTCGCGATGTCGGTCCAATACGTATTTCCCTCAGTCGAATCCGGCCTGATGATCGTTGCTGTGGCCGTCGGCGAAGTGGTCTACCAACGACGCTGGCTGCCGTCCGTGCGACTCCTCGCAGTCTCGGCGTGTGCCGCGCTCGCCGGCCTCGCGACCTACCTGCCGAGTCTGCTCACCGCCGACGTCACGTGGCGCGGCGCCTCCGAGGTCAAGAACGACGCGTTCCTCGCCGTACCGTGGTCGGAATCCCTCAACGCCAGCCTGCCCAGCACGATGCCCGCATTCGTCTCGTGGTGGGGCTACATCCAGACGATGCCGATGGTGTACATCGCCTGGTTCCTGATTCCCGCGCTTGCCTTCATCGACTGGGGCAAAGCTCGCGGCACCGCACGCGAGTTGACCGCCGTCGGAATCTTCACGGTCGCGGTCCTCATGTGGACTGCCGGACCGAGCACCATCGGCCCCCTCCGCTGGCCCGCACGGGTGCTTCCGATGGTGGCGATCGGACTGCTACTGCTGGTGTGCATCCTGCTCGGCCGCTACGCCACCACCGACAACTGGCGCCGCCGCGGCGCTGCCGCCGGAATCCTGGTCGGCCTCCTCGTGATCCGCTCGGCGTCGGCCGCACCGAGCCTCCTGGAATGGCACGTGATCTCGGCTGTCGCCGTCGTCGCTCTCGGTGCCGCGATGGTCTGGCTGGGCCGCACCAAGGGAACGGCCGCGGCTTGCATCCTCGCCATTGTCGCGGTCTCCCCGATCGCCTACGCCCAGGTTCGCGCCGCGCAGCCGACACCGATGAGCTGGAACCTGCCAGAATCCCGCTCGGACATGAAAGCAGCCTTCCCCGACTTCGACGGCACAACACTGCAACTCGCCGATCGTGCTCTCATCACCCCTGACCAACGCACCCTCGACGGCGCGTACGGCTCACTCGCTTTCGGCAATTATCCGAAGGATCTCGAGCTCACGTATACGAGCGGTTACACCCCTAACGGGCACTACTACTTCGGCAATCTCCTGTGCATGCGGTGGGACATGAGCGTGTGCCCCGACGCGTTCGCACGGGCCTTCTCCGTCGAACCGGAAACCGGCCGCACCCTGGTCGATCTCATGAACGTGGACCGCGTTGTCCTGCAGAACGCGTTGTACCCCGATGCTCGTAACCACCCGGCCCCTGACGGCTGGACATGGGTCGACTACCCCGGCCACGAAAACTACATCTCGGTACTCGAACGCGTCGACGGCCCGGTCTCCACTCGCAACGGCCGAATCTCGCACACCCAAGGGGTGGAAGCAATTTCACTCGCCGAGACGAACACGTCGAGCACTCTTCGGGTCAGCTCACGTGACGGCGGGACGGTCGTCTTTGCCCGCCTCGGCTGGCCTGGCTACCGCGCCACCTTGAACGGTCAATCGGTTCCCATCGATGTCGTGGCGAAGGCCTTTGTCACGGTAGATGTTCCGGCCGGAACCCAGGACGCGGAGCTGGTTCTCACCTGGCGTCCACCGGGATGGAAAATCGGCGGTGCGTCGATGGTCGCCGGAATACTCGGCCTCGGGGTACTCGAATGGATGTATCTGCGCGGCCGTCGACGTGACCGGATCACCAACGCCGCGAACGACGCACCGTGAGCGAGGACACCGCACCGGTAGCCGACCGGGGCCCACTGCTGCGGATAGTGAAACATCAACCCATCGCGTTTGCCCTTGTGGGAGTGGTTAATACAGCCATCGGATACGGCCTGTTCGTCATCTGGATGCTCGCATTGGGTAACGACAATCTCTATGCGGTCGCGCTGATCGGTTCCTACAGCATCAGCGTCCTGATCGCGTTTGTGCTGCACCGGACTCTTGTCTTCCGGGTCCGGGGGCACGTCGCCCGGGATCTCGGGGCGTTTATCGTCGTCAATTCCGGTGGGCTCGTATTGAATCTGATTCTGGGAACCTTTGCGGTGTCGGTTCTCCATGCGCCACCACTACCGGCGCAAGCCGTGGTGATGTTGATCGTCGCCGGCGTGAGTTTCCTGGGCCATCGATACTTCTCGTTCCGGCGCAGCACCGACAATCACTGACCGGCTACCGAGTTGGCGGCAGCGCCCGATCGACAGCCGCCTCGACAAGCGCTCGAATGTCCTCGTCGCCGAACAGATCCGGCAGCGTGAGGCGATCGAGAATCAACCAGTTCAACGACAGGTAGAGCAGTCGAACGGTCATCGCATCACCCGGCACCCGCGAGGCCAAATGGTTGGCGACGTTGAGTTCGAAGTCTTCGCGAATGCGGACCGTCAGAACCGCTCGAAGGTCAGGCCTACGCGTCGCCTCGAGGCGCAGCTCCATGAGCGCAAGGAATCCCTTCCCGAATGAGCTGCCCCGTTCGACCACTTCGAACATGAGCGTCACCAGGCGCTCACGATCTGTGCCGTTGACAGGGTCGATCATTGCCTCGAGGTTATCGGGTATCAGTCGTTCATAGATCCGGCCACCGGTTTGAGTAAGGAGGTCGTCGCGATTCGCGAAGTAGTTCGACGCAGTCCCGTTCGGCACGGTCGCCTGCGAATCAACCGCTCGAAATGTCAAGCCTCTAGCGCCCTCTCGCGCCAGCACCTCGATTGCGGCATCGATCAGCGCCAGCCGGCGTTCCGGGTTCTTTCGCACTTGACACCACTCCTGAGTCAGCCTTAACGTGAAACCACTACAAACAGAGTACTACGAACGGAGTTATTCATGCGAAAGCTTGTGTACTACGTCGGAACGTCACTGGACGGATACATCGCGGGCCCCGGAGGAGAATTCGATTTCTATCCGCTCTCCGATCAGATGACCGCGTCACTCAGCGAGCGTTATCCCGAGACCGTGCCCACGCACCTGCGACCTCACATCGGAATGAACAACCCTCCCAACAAGGTCTTCGACACCGTTCTCATGGGCCGCGGTTCCTACGAACCTGCGCGAAGCGCCGGCGTAAGCAGTCCGTACGCGCACCTACGGCAGTTTGTCGTCTCGACCACGCTCCCCGACATCGACGATCCGGCAGTCAATCTGGTGCGCGCTGACCCGTTGACGAAAACCAAAGAGCTCAAAGCCGAAGAAGGACAAGATATCTGGTTATGCGGCGGCGGAATACTTGCCGGGGAACTACTACCGGAGATCGACGAACTGATCATCAAGAGATACCCGGTTGTCGCAGGTGCGGGAATTCCGATGATCGCCGGCGCGTTCGAGCCGACCCTCTTCGCGCCCACAGCGAGCGAAGCCTTCGACAACGGTGCGAGCATCACCTGGCTGAAGCGAACCGCCTAGGGCAGTAGGTCCGGCCGACGTTCGGCCGTGCGCGCCAGCGACTGCTCATGGCGCCAGGCCTTGATCTTCGCGTGATCGCCGGACAGCAGAACCGGCGGAACTTCGAGATCACGCCAGACGGCTGGACGGGTGTAGCTCGGCCCTTCGAGAAGACCGTCGGAAAACGAATCCTCTTGGTGCGATAGCTGATTGCCGAGAACGCCGGGCATCAAGCGGACCACGGCTTCCACCATCACCAGGACGGCGGCCTCACCGCCGATCAGGACGTAATCGCCGATACTGACCTCTTCGACACGCACCCGCTTGGCCGCGTCGTCGAAGACCCGCTGATCGATGCCCTCGTAGCGACCGCACGCAAAAACAAGATGCTGCGCCTTCGACCAACGATGAGCTGTGGCTTGAGTGAAGGGAACTCCGGCAGGGGTCGGCACCACCAGAATAGTGTCGGCATCGTCCGGGCCGGAAGAATCGGAGCGTCCGAGGACGTCGTCGAGAGCGGGACCCCACACGGTGGGTTTCATGACCATGCCCGGTCCCCCGCCATACGGGGAATCGTCGACGGCCTTGTGTACGTCATGGGTCCACGAACGCAGATCGTGGACATCAACCGAGATCAAGCCACGTTCGATTGCCTTGCCCAGCAAGGCAGCACGAAGCGGTTCGAGATACTCGGGAAAAATGGTGACTACGTCGAGACGCATGAATCGATCATTCGCGCTCTGAATTCGACTTGTCACCGAAGTCTGGGTCGAGCAGGCCCTCGGGAGGCGTGATCTCGACCAAACCGTCGGCAATGGACACCTTGGTCACGATGGCGGCGACAAAAGGAACCAACAACTCGCCCGACGTCTCACCGGTGCGCCTGATCGACAGCAATTCGCCTGCCGCAGAATGCAATACCTCGATCACGGAACCCACCTCGGTGCCGTCGGCCAGAACGACCTTCAGACCTTCGAGTTCGTGATCGTAGAACTCGTCCGGGTCGTCGGACGGTTCGAGTTCACTGCTGTCGATGACAAACAACGTTCCGCGCAAGGCATCTGCCTCGCCGCGATCGTTGACGCCTTCGAGACGCAGCAGGAGCCGCCCGGAATGATCCCGGGCGGCTTCTACTGTGTAGGACTTGCTTGTGGACTCGCGCGGCTTATGCCCACGCAGCACAGATCCAACGGCAAAACGCTCTTCGGGTTCGTCAGTACGAACCTCTACGACCAGTTCACCTTTGATGCCATGCGCCTTCGCGACACGACCGACAACGAGTTCCACAGAAATACTGCCGTCTACTGATCGGTGTCGACGACGTCAACGCGAATACCACGGCCACCGATACCGGAAACCAGGGTCCGCAGAGCGGTCGCGGTGCGGCCGCCCCTGCCGATGACCTTGCCGAGATCGTCGGGATGCACGTGCACCTCGACGGTACGTCCACGGCGTCCGGTCATCAGTTCGACGCGCACGTCGTCAGGATTGGCGACAATGCCGCGAACCAAATGCTCTACCGCATCAGCGACGACGGCACTCACTTGTCAGCAGCCTCGGCGTCTGCAGCGGGAGCCTCGGCGTCGGCTGCGGCGTCTTCTGCCTTAGCCTCGTCTGCCTTGGCAGCCTTCTTCTTCTTGGGGGTGATTGCTTCTGCAACCGGCTCGTTCTCGGCCTGCGCGAGTGCAGCCTGGAACAGTTCGAGCTTGGAGGGCTTGGCTTCCTTGACACGCAGGGTGCCTTCGGTGCCCGGGAGGCCCTTGAACTTCTGCCAGTCACCGGTGATCTTGAGGAGAGCCTCGACGGGCTCGGTGGGCTGTGCGCCCACGGACAGCCAGTACTGAGCACGCTCGGAATCGATGTCGATCAGCGACGGCTCTTCCTTGGGGTGGTACTTGCCGATGGTCTCGATCGCACGGCCGTCACGACGGGTGCGGGAGTCGGCGATGACAACGCGGTACTGAGCGTTGCGGATCTTGCCGAGGCGGGTGAGCTTGATCTTGACAGCCATGGCTGTGGTACTCCTTCAGCGCGCACAACAGTGCGGCGCGTGTCACGTGCAATTCAGCAACCCCCACGAATTTGGGAGCCCGGTTTTGCCTCTAACCTGTGACCGTCACAGCGGTACGTAACCGTTTGCGACGAACAGTCGTCCATTGTGCCAGATACCGACTTGTGGATGAAATCCAGGCAAGCGTTACCGGGCGATTACATTGCCGCGAAGCACCACGTGGGCGGGCTTCGTCAGCACAGCGGTGTTTCCACGCGGATCTTCGTCGAAAACCACCAGGTCAGCGGGCGCTCCCTCGATCAATCCAGAGCCACCCAGCCAGGTGCGCGCATCCCAGCAGGCCGCACCGAGCGCGTCGTGTGACGACAGGCCGGCGATCTCGAGTTCAGCCACCTCGTCGGCGATCCGGCCGTGCAGGATCGATCCCCCGGCATCCGTGCCGGCGTAGATCGGGATGCCGGCTTCGTGCGCCGCACCGATCGTCCGATGGCGCCGCGAGTGCAGATCGCGCATGTGGGCCGCGTAGATCGGGTACCGCGTCGCGGAGTCGGCGATGCCGGGGAACGTCGCGATGTTGATCAGCGTCGGTACCAGCGCGGTGCCGTGAGCAACCATCAACTCGATGGTCTCGTCGGTCAATCCGGTGCCGTGCTCGATGCAGTCGATACCGGCGTTGATCAGGCCGGGAAGCGCGTCCTCGGCAAAAACGTGGGCCGTGACCTTGGCGCCTTCCGCGTGAGCCGCGGCAATGGCTTCCACCAGGATCTCGTCGCTCCACAGCGGCGCGAGGTCACCGACAGAACGGTCGATCCAATCCCCGACAAGCTTGACCCAGCCGTCACCGGCCCTCGCCTGACGCACGACCTCGGCCGGCAACTGCGATTCGTCTTCGAGATCGACCGGCAACCCCGGGATGTACCGCTTGGGCGCAGCAATGTGCTGACCCGCGCGGATGATCCGCGGAAGATCCGCCCGATCGTCGATGAATCGGGTATCGACAGGTGATCCCGCATCACGCAACAACAGGACACCCGCGTCGCGCTCGGTCTGCGCCTGAGCGATCAGACCGTCGACGGTCTCGCCGCCGCCCCCGCCGAAGCGAATACCGACATGGCAATGCGCGTCGACAAGACCGGGCGTGATCCACCCCGCGTCGACAATCGTCTCGGCGCCTGTGACCGGTTCGAAAGTGATCCGGCCGTCGACAACCCACAGTTCGATCGGCGCGGCGTCGGGCAGACCGATACCCCGCAGATGGAGGGCGCTCACGTGTCTACTTCTTGGGCAGCTTGAGCTGCGACAGGTCGATGCCTTCGAGTCCGGGCGGCAACTGATCGAGTCCCTTGGGCATGTTCGACAGGTCGGGCATTCCGGCAGGCATGCCGCCGGGCATACCCGGGAATCCGCCCATACCGGGGAACCCTCCGCGCATCTTGGGCTGCGTCGGACCCTTGCCGCCCTTCTTGCCCTTCTTGCCCTTCTTGCTGCGCACCTGCTTGCGGGCGCCGGGCATACCCATGCGACCGGCCATGGCGGCCATCATCTTTCGGGCCTCGAAGAACCGGTCGACCAACTGGTTGACGTCGGAGACCTTGACACCGGAACCGTTGGCGATGCGCAGACGACGCGACGCGTTGATGATCTTGGGGTCTTCACGCTCGGCGGGCGTCATACCGCGGATGATCGCCTGGATGCGGTCGAGTTGCTTCTCGTCGACGTTGGCCAGCGCGTCCTTCATGCCGCCTGCACCTGGCAGCATGCCGAGGAGGTTGCCGATCGGGCCCATCTTGCGGACAGCCATCATCTGATCGAGGAAATCCTCGAGCGTCAGCTGACCGGAACCGATCTTGGCGGCCGTTGCTTCGGCCTGATCGGCGTCGAAAACCTGCTCGGCCTGCTCGATAAGGCTCAGGACATCGCCCATGCCGAGGATGCGGCTGGCCATACGGTCCGGGTGGAAGACGTCGAAGTCTTCGAGCTTCTCGCCCGTCGACGCAAACAGAATGGGCTGGCCCGTGATCTCACGAACGCTGAGCGCGGCGCCACCACGGGCGTCGCCGTCGAGCTTGGTGAGGACAACGCCGGTGAAGCCGACACCCTCGCGGAACGCCTCGGCGGTGCTGACGGCGTCCTGACCGATCATCGAGTCGAGAACAAAAATTGTCTCGTCCGGGTTGACGGCGTCGCGAATACCGGCAGCCTGCTCCATCAGATCCGCGTCGATGCCGAGTCGGCCGGCGGTATCGACGATGACCACGTCGTACTGCTTGTTTCGTGCCTCTTCGACGCCCGCTCGGGCTACCTCGACGGGGTCGGCAGCGGACACGCCGAGTGCGTTGTCGCCGCCACCGATGGACGTACCCGGGTGCGGTGCGAATACCGCGGCACCGGCGCGTTCGCCGACGATCTGCAGCTGCGTGACGGCGCCGGGACGCTGAAGGTCACACGCGACGAGGAGAGGCGTGTGGCCCTGGTCCTTGAGCCACTTGGCCAGCTTGCCGGCGAGAGTGGTCTTACCGGAGCCCTGCAGACCAGCCAGCATGATGACCGTCGGCGGGTTCTTGGCGAACTGCAACCGGCGAGTTTCGCCGCCGAGGATCTGAACAAGCTCCTCGTTGACGATCTTGACGACCTGCTGCGCCGGGTTGAGCGCACCGGACACCTCGGCGCCCTTGGCACGTTCCTTGATCTTGGCGATGAAGCTGCGCACGACGGGCAGCGCCACGTCGGCCTCGAGAAGTGCGAGGCGGATCTCACGGGCGGTCGCGTCGATATCGGCGCCGGACAGACGACCCTTACCACGCAGATCCTTGAGAGATCCGGTCAATCTGTCGGAAAGGGATTCGAACACCGAGTGCGCTCCTGAAGGTCGTGCGAGTTTGCCGTGGATATTCTCGGGCACCAGCCTAGCCGCTACGTCCGCATCGATCCCAGCCGATGCGGACGTAAGCGCTTTCAGGCGTGTCGCTACTGAGCCTTTTTCTCCGGCTGAGGCAGCGGCACAACGCCCAGAACAGCGGCCTCGACGCGCTCACGACTCGCCCGTGAATCGGCCCCACCGAAGTCGAGGCAGAACGAGTCGATGACGGAGGAGCCCAGCGTCGCGACTTTTGCCCACCTGATGTCGGCGCCGCTACGTTCGAGAGCGGCAGCCAGGCGGCACAGCAATCCGACGCGATCCTCGGTGCGTACTTCGAGAATCGCCTGACCGTCGCCTGGCGAATCGAACCAGATCACCCGCGGCGGTGCCTGCGCATACAGGACCGGGATCGCCGAACTCTTGCTGAGCGCAATCGGATCTTCCCACTGCTGCGCCCGCGCTTCCTCTTCCTTGGCATCGAGGAGCTCGAGCAGGTTCAGCTCCCCCTCGGACGCGCGGATCAACTCCTGTCGCAGCAGCGCGGCCTGCGGCGGTGCGCCGAAGCGCGGAGTCACCACAAACGAATTGACCGCAGATCCCGCGTGGGCACCAAGCGAAGCGGAATGCACCCGCAGCGACGCCAACGCAAGAATTCCCGCGGCCCGTGACAACAGACCGGGCGCATCCGGCGCAATGACCGTGACGACGTACGTGTGGGCGTTCTCGGCCGGAGTCAACGACACGTGAACACCGCCGTCCTCGGCGATGGACAACTGCTCGGGATCGAGTGGATCCGGAGCCGGCAGCTGCTCCCCTGCCATCAGCAAGCGGCATCGACGCACCAGTTCGCCGATCAACGACGATTTCCAATCGCCCCACACACCCGGACCCGTAGCCAGAGAATCAGCTTCGGCGAGCGCATGAAGGAGGTCGAGCAGCGTTCCGTCACCGCCCAGTGAGTCGACGACCCCCTGCACTGTCGCCGGATCGTCCAGATCGCGCCGCGTCGCCGTTTCCGGCAACAGCAGGTGATACCGCACCATCGCGGACAGCATTGCGACGTCGGAAGGCCAGAGCCCTAACCTGTTTCCGATTGCCGTGGCCAATTCCGCACCGACCACACTGTGATCGCCGCCGCGACCCTTACCGATGTCGTGAATCAACGCACCGAGCATCAGCAGGTCCGGACGCGCGACCCGCGTTGTGAATCCACTTGCATATGCAGCTGTTTCGACGAGGTGCCGATCGACGGTCCAGGTATGGACAGCATCACGCGGTGGCAGATCCCGGATCGTGCCCCACTCCGGCAACAATCGCCCCCACAAACCGGTGCGATCGAGAGCTTCGATGACCGGCACCGCCCGAGAACCCGACCCCAACAACACCAGAAGATCGTTGACCGCGTTCTTGGGCCACGGCTCACGCAATTCAGGAGCGTTGTCCGCCAAGCGATTGAGCGTCGACGCCGAGATCGGCATCCCGCCGGTTGCGGCTGCTGCCGCCACCCGCATGATCAACCCTGGATCCTTCTTGGGCCGGGCATCGCGCGCCAGCACCACTTCTCCGGCATGCTCGACGACACCCTCGTCCAGAGGATGACGCACCGGCGGGCGCCGTAGCCGCGACAACCCGCGCTTGGGCAAAGAGTTTCCGGCAGTACGGATTCCGACGTCCACCGAATAGCTGATGATGCGCGCCGATTCACTGAGCAGGCGAGCCAGGTCGAACCTGTCACCGATCCGCAGCGCGGCACCGATCTCGTCGGCGTCCTGAGCCCGCAACTGATCGCGAGGCCGACCGGCCACCCGGTGCAACTCGGTGCGCACATCGAGCAGTCGCCGGTGCGCCAATGCCAGACCGCCGCCAGGCGAATTGGGACCGAGCCCCGGCATACCGTCCGTCAACTGCGCGATGGACAGGGCATTGAGCAACTGCACGTCACGCAGACCGCCACGACCGCTCTTGAGGTCAGGCTCGGCTCGATGAGCGATCTCACCGCTACTCGCCCATCGCGACTGTGTCTGCGCGATCAACTCGTCGAACCGGCTGCGAATGTCCATCCGCCATTGGCGTCGCACACCGCTGATCAGCAAATTGGTGAGTTCCTGGTCGCCCGCGATGTGGCGAGCTTCGAGCATGCCGAGCGACGCGGTGATATCGGTTGCCGCAACCTGCAAGGCCTGCGGCAGCGTCCGCACGCTGTGGTCGAGTTTGATGTGCGCGTCCCACAACGGGTACCACAGGCGTTCGGCCACGTGAGCCACCACGGCCGGGTCCATGTCGTCGTGCAGCAGAATCAGATCGAGATCGGAATACGGCAGCAATTCGCGTCGGCCCAGACCACCGACAGCAACAATCGCAAACCCGCAGTCGGGCTTGATTCCCAATTCGGCGCCCTTGGTGGTCAGCCAGAACTCGTGGAGATCAACCAGTGCGTGACGCAGTGACGGCGCATCGAGCCGTCGATTCTTGGGTCCACCGTTGAGCAATGCCTTGCGTGCGCGGGCCAGGTCCGCGGCTTCATCGGATCCCCCTGACGAGACCGGCCCTGGCCCCGTCGCCTTAGCGACGGAACCAGGGCCGAAGTTCCCGGACCCTTTCGGGTCAGAGTGCATCGCCACCACGTTCTCCGGTACGAACCCGGATGACCGACTCGACCGGCGAAACCCAGACCTTGCCGTCACCGATCTTGCCGGTGCGCGCAGCCTCGACGATCACCTCGACCACCTTGTCGACAGCCGCGTCGTCGATCACGACCTCCACCCGAACCTTCGGTACGAAGTCCACGGAGTACTCCGCGCCTCGGTACACCTCGGTGTGGCCTTTCTGACGACCGTAGCCCTGAACTTCACTGACAGTCATGCCCAGCACCCCGGCCTGCTCGAGCGCGGTTTTGACGTCCTCGAGCGTGAACGGCTTGACGATTGCTGTGATCAGCTTCATGTGCTCATCCCTTTCCCAACTCTGAAGTGCTGCGATTTCACTTTAATCACGTGCTGATCACGCGAGGTCGTATGCGGTCTCTGCGTGTTGGGTCTCGTCGATTCCACGAGCCTCGTCCTCGGGCGAGATACGCCATCCGAGGGGCTTGAGTGCGTAGCCGATGATCGCGGTGAGAACACCGGTGAAGACAAGAGCGACAACTGCAATCACGATCTGAACCACCAACTGCTTGTAGTCACCGCCGTAGAAGAGACCGGTCGACGTACCGAAGAAGCCGATACCGATCGTGCCCCACAGGCCGGAGACGAGGTGAACACCGACAACGTCGAGCGAATCGTCGAAGCCGAAACGGAACTTCAGGCCGACGGCGAGAGCAGACAGAATGCCGGCGATTGCGCCCAGGAAGATCGAGCCGACCGGGTTCAGTGCACCAGCGGCCGGAGTGATGGCGACCAGGCCGGCGACGGCACCGGAAGCAGCACCGAGGCTGGTGGCATGTCCGTCACGGATACGCTCCGTGAGCAACCAAGCGAGGATTGCAGCAGCAGTAGCGGTTGTGGTGTTGACCCAGGCGAGACCGGCAAAACCGTCGGCAGCGAATGCGGAACCGGCGTTGAAGCCGAACCAACCGAACCAGAGCAGAGCCGCACCGAGCATGACGAGCGGCAGGTTGTGCGGACGGAACGCGGTCTTGCCGAAGCCGGCGCGCTTGCCGACGATCAGAGCGAGTACCAGAGCGGCCATACCGGCGTTGATGTGAACGACTGTGCCACCGGCGAAGTCGATCGGCGGGACTGCGGCAACCAGGCCACCGTCACCGTCGTCGGTGGTGCCGAAGATCTTTGCAGCAATACCGTCCTCGGAACCCGAGAGCAGTCCGCCACCCCACACCATGTGAGCGAGCGGGAAGTAGACAACGGTGACCCAGATGCCCGAGAACAGCATCCACGTGCCGAACTTCACGCGCTCGGCCAACGCACCGCTGATCAGTGCGGTCGTGATGATGGCGAACGTCACCTGGAAGGCGATGTCGATGACATTGGGGTAGCCCCACGCACCGGCAATGAAGTTACCGTCCGCGTCGGTGATGCTGTCCTTGAGTCCGAAGAACTCGAAGGGATTCGCGAAGATGCCACCGATGTTCTCGGTGCCGTAGGACATGGACCATCCCCACAGCACGTAGATAACACCGATGACGGCCATCGAACCGAAGGACATCATCATCATGTTGAGCACGGACTTGGACCGAGACATGCCACCGTAGAAGAATGCGACACCCGGTGTCATCAGCAGAACCAGTGATGCGGCCATCAGCATCCATGCGGCGTTACCGGAGTTCGCCAACAAATCGTCGGTACTCACTTACTACCTCCTAGTCGCACGTGCCGGGTGGCACGTCGTTGAGTAGAAGACTGCTGGGCTGGTGTTTCGTCCGTGGCGCGCTTGCGTTTCGCGGACGTGAACCAATTACCCAACTTTGTTGCAAGTAAGTTTCGTGCTGGCATTCTTGATTCTGCTGTGCGCCTTTATCAACCGTCCGCGGTTGATAAAGGCGCACAGGGAGTCAGCCCAATAGGGCGTCGACAAACGCTCCCGGTTCGAACGGAGCCAGGTCGTCAGCACCCTCACCGAGGCCGACAAGCTTCACCGGAACCCCGAGTTCATGCTGAACCTGGAAGACGATTCCGCCCTTTGCAGTGCCGTCCAACTTGGTCAGAACAACACCGGTGATATCGACGACTTCGGCAAACACGCGAGCCTGAGCGAGACCGTTCTGCCCCACGGTGGCGTCGAGAACCAACAGAACGTCGTCGACCGACGCCTTCTTCTCGATCACGCGCTTGACCTTGCCGAGCTCGTCCATCAAACCGGTCTTGGTGTGCAAGCGGCCGGCGGTGTCGATCAATACGACGTCGACGCCCTCCTCGATGCCACGGGTGACGGCGTCGAAGGAAATAGCAGCGGGATCGCCGCCTTCCTTACCGCGAACAACGTCAGCGCCGACGCGCTCGCCCCACGTCTGCAGCTGATCGGCCGCAGCAGCGCGGAACGTATCGGCGGCACCGAGAAGTACCCGTCGTCCGTCTGCGACCAACACACGGGCCAGCTTGCCCGTCGTGGTGGTCTTACCGGTTCCGTTCACACCGACAACAAGAAGCACTGCCGGATGATTGTCGTGCGGAAGTGCCCGGATCGAGCGATCCAGTTCCGGACGAAGCTCCGCGACCAGTACCTCGCGCAGCAATGCACGTGCCTCGGCCTCGGTCCGAACACTGCGGGCCGCCATCTGCGCCCGCAGCGTGGTGACAATCTTCTCCGTCGTCGCAGAACCGAGATCCGCGATCAGCAGGGTGTCCTCGACCTCTTCCCACGAATCCTCGTCCAGATCGCCGCCACCGAGCAGACCCAGCAAGCTCTTGCCGACGGCCGACTGTGAGCGGGACAGGCGACCGCGCAGGCGATCGAGTCGTCCTTCAGTCGGTTCGATCTCGTCGAGAACCCGCGGGGCGGGCTCGACGGGTGCGGGCTCAACCACTACGGGTTCGACCGGAGCTGTCTCGACAACGGGTTCCGGGGCTTCGACAACCGGTTCTTCAATGACCGGCTCTTCGACGACCGGGGCTTCGACAACCGGTTCCTCGGCAACGGGTTCTTCAACAACGGGTTCTTCAACAACCGGTGGTGCCGGTTCCGGAACAACCGGCTTCTCCGGGACAACTGGCTTTTCCGGTACAGCCGGCTTTGTCGGCGGGACCGGCGCTGGTGGCGGCGCCGTTGCCGTTGACCCCTCACTGAAGTTGAACCCGCCGCCGGCTTTGTAGCCGCCCGACTTGTCCTTCTCCGGTGCACCGAGTTCCGGCTTCGTCTCGGGTGCCTTCAACGACACCTGGCGGCTGCGGTAGCGCAGGAAACCCGCCACGAGAGCAATAAGTATTACGGCCGCGACAGCCGCGATGATGATCCAAGCCTGGGTAGTCACCGGCTCATTGTTTCAGGCCTGGCAACAGAAAGTGACCAAGGCTTACCGAACGGCGAGGTCTTGCCCGCGCAATCGCTGGGAAATGACCGTCGTAATACCGTCTCCGCGCATGCTCACTCCGTACAGAGCATCCGCGATCTCCATGGTGGGTTTCTGGTGCGTGATCACGATCAGCTGCGATTTTTCCCGCAACTGCTCGAAGAGCCCGATGAGGCGGCGCAGGTTGGTGTCGTCGAGTGCGGCTTCCACTTCGTCCATGACGTAGAACGGTGACGGCCGGGCCCGGAAAATCGCGACGAGCATGGCCACCGCTGTCAAGGATTTCTCCCCACCCGAGAGCAAGGAGAGCCGTTTGACTTTCTTTCCCGGTGGTCGCGCTTCGACCTCGATGCCGGTGGTGAGCATGTCGGACGGGTCGGTGAGAACGAGTCGGCCTTCGCCGCCGGGGAACAGCGTCTCGAATACACCGACAAACTCACGGGCGACGTCGGTGTACGCCTCGGTGAACACCTGCAAGATCCGGGCGTCGACGTCGGCGACCACCGCGAGGAGGTCCTTGCGCGCGGTTTTGACGTCTTCGAGTTGGGTGGAAAGAAAGGTGTACCGCTCTTCGAGGGCGGCAAATTCTTCGAGCGCCAACGGATTGACCTTGCCGAGAGTCGCAAGGTCTTTCTCGGCCCGCTTGGCCCGACGCTCCTGTGTGGCGCGGTCGTACGGAGCGGGCGCCGGAGCCGTGACCTGCTCGCCGCGGGCCTTGGCGTCTTCGTACTCCGCCAACTCGAGGGCGGTCGGCGGCAGTTCGACGTCGGGGCCGTACTCGGCGACCAGATCGTCAAGTCCGATTCCGTACTGATCGAGAATGGACTCTTCCAGTTGCTCGATGCGAAGTGCTGCCTGTGCCTTGGCAACTTCGTCGCGGTGCACGGCATCGGTCAACGACGCGAGCTGCCCGTTCAGCGCCTTGACGATCTCACGGACCTGGTCGAGCTTGGCGACGCATTCGGTGCGGGCGCGCGCCAGGTCGTCACGGTGAGCCACCGCCGACGCCACGACGGTTTCGAGTTCGCTTGCGACCCGCACACCTGATTCTGCAACTGCCGCCGCAACTGCGGCCGCGTGGGCGCGTGCCCGTAAGGCTTGTTCTGCGCGCACCCTCGCTTCGCGTTCTGCGGCCGCAGCGCGGCGCAGCGAATCTGCTTTTCCGCGAACGGATTCGGCGCGTTCCTCGGCAGTCCGCACGGTGAGTCGCGCATCCATTTCGACGATACGCACTTCCGCGAGCGCTGCCGCCGCCATGTCGCGGTCGGCGGTAGTCGATTCCGGTTCTCCGGCTTCGAACCCGCCGGTGTCCTCCACGCGTCGAAGACGTTCTTCCAGTTCGGTCAGCGCAGTGAGAGATTCGACTCGACGCGCTTCGGCGCGACTACGGTGCAACGTCAGTCGCTCCGATTCTTCGTGTGCGACGCGCACCGCCTGACCGAGTCTGCCCAACTGTTCGTAGATCGCGGAGATCGCCGCATCGGATTCGTTGAGGGCGGCAAGAGTCTGTTCTGCAGTTTCCTGCCGGGCTGCCTGTTCGGCCAGCGCGCCGGCCAACCCTGCGTCCAACTCCTCGGCCCGCAGTTGTGTCAGCGTGAGTTCGGCTGCGGACGCATCAATGGACGCTTGGGTTTCCAGCGTGCTCGGCTGTCGATCGGAACCGCCGACGAACCACCCCCGGCCGTGCAGGTTCCCGGATCTGTCTACGGCCCGAATCATGCTGTGCTCGGACACAACTCGCATCGCCTCGTCGACGGTATCGACCAGAACCACGTCGCCCAGAAGCGCGTTGAGTCCGGCTCGCAGTTCGTCGGCGCACTCGATGACGTCGACGGCCCGGCGAATACCCGGACCCAGGTCGACCGGAGCGGGCACGCCGGCGTGCCCGTGGACGATCAATGCCGCCTGCCCGCCGTCGTGCTCGGCCAACGCCGACACCGCAGATCGTGCGACATCATTCGACTGCGCGACAACAGCGTCCGCGGCCGGGCCCATCGCTGCGGCAATTGCACTCTCGTAGCCCGGTGTCACGCGGATCATGTCGGCCAGCGCGCCGGTGACGCCGTCGTGGTGCTCCAGTAGCCAGCCGGCGCCGTCCTTGCGGGCCAACCCGATCGAGAGCGCCTCGATCCGAGCGCTCAACGACGCGATGCGCTGGCCGCTCGACTTCTCCTCGGCGCGCAACTCGTCAACCCGCGCATTGATGATCGCGAGAGCCTCGACGGCGCGCTCGTGGTTGGTGTCGAGACCGACTTCGCCGGCGTCGAGGTCGCCGATGCTCTCCTGCACGGTCTCGAATTCGGCTTCCGCGTCGGTTCCGCGTCGGCGTGATTCCTCGATGGATTCGGTGAGCCGCGCAACGTCGGCATCCGCGGATTCGACGCGCGTGCGCAGGGTGTCTACCTGCCCGGACAGTCGAGCGAGCCCCTCGCGGCGATCGGCAACAGCGCGCACCTCGGCCATGTGTGCCCGTTCCGCTTCTGCTGCAGCGTCTTCCGTGGCGGCCAACTGTTCACGGGCAGCTTCGGCTGCAGCACGAGCAATCTCGACGCCTTCGATCAGCTCGGCTTCCTCGGCTGCCATTCGCTCGGCACGCGCCTCCATCTCGTCCGGATCCTGGCCACGCGCGCCAATCGGTTCGGTGTCGAGGTGACGTGCACGCTCACGTGCGATACGCACTGTGGCATTGACTCGTTCCGCCAGCGCCGACAATTGGAACCAGCTCTGCGCCGCAGCTTCTGCGCCGGGCGTCAGTCGGGCCAGCGCCTGTTCTTGGCGTCCGAGTTCGAGGTTGGCTTCGTCGAGTGCGGCGGCCACCTGATTGTGTTGCTCACGCGCAGCCTTCTCGTCCTGCGCTTGATCCTGAAGGTCGTTGCGCCGAGTCACGAGATCGTCTGCGGCCAAACGCATCTTGGCGTCGCGCAGATCTGCCTGCACGGTCTGCGCGCGCCGCGCAACCTCGGCCTGACGCCCGAGCGGTTTGAGTTGGCGTCGCAATTCCGCGGTGAGATCGCTCAACCGGGCGAGGTTTGCCTGCATGGAATCGAGTTTGCGTACCGCTTTTTCCTTGCGTCGCCGGTGTTTCAGCACGCCGGCAGCTTCCTCGATGAATGCGCGGCGATCCTCCGGCCGCGATTCCAGAATCGCCGCAAGCCTGCCCTGGCCGACGATGACGTGCATTTCACGGCCGATACCGGAGTCGCTGAGCAACTCCTGCACATCCATCAACCGGCACGACGAGCCGTTGATCTCGTATTCCCCGGCGCCGTCGCGAAACATCCGCCGCGTGATCGAGACCTCGGTGTAGTCGATCGGAAGAGCGCCGTCGGAGTTGTCGATGGTCAACGTCACTTCGGCGCGGCCGAGCGGTGCCCGGCCGGAGGTTCCGGCAAAGATGACGTCTTCCATTTTTCCGCCGCGCAGCGCCTTGGCGCCCTGCTCACCCATGACCCAGGACAGCGCGTCGACGACATTCGATTTTCCGGAACCGTTAGGACCGACCACGCAGGTGATGCCGGGTTCGAATCGCAGAGTCGTTGCCGACGCAAAAGACTTGAAGCCTTTGAGCGTCAGACTCTTGAGATGCATGCGGAGAACTTTACCGTCATCGCGGTCAGCGTTCGACGAACCCGGACAGGTCTCCCCGCGCGGCGTCCCAACTGTCGACAACCAGGTCTACGCTTCCCGGCGTGGTGCCCGAGCGCAACAGTTCGAGCAACCTTTCCAGCGACTCCCGATCACCCTCAGCGACAACGAGTACCCGACCGTCGCGTTGATTCGACGCGTATCCCACCAGCCCCAATTCCAAAGCGCGCGCCCGGGTCCACCACCGGAACCCGACACCTTGGACGAAGCCGTGCACCCACGCCGTCAACCGCACCGGATCACTCATGACACGCCGCCGACCCGCTCCAGTTTGTGCACGTCACCCAGGAAACTGGTGGTGTACAGCGCATTCGGATCCCACCCCGGCCCCGCCCCGAACTTGACCGCCGAGGTCAACGGCAAACTGGAAGCAATCTCACAGGAGGTTCCCCACTCCGGATCAACCCGCACAACCTTGCCACCGGCGTTGAACGCCACGTACAGCGCTCCGTCCGGTCCGACAGTCAAGTCGTCGGCCATGTTCGCAGGACCGAACCCCGGCAACGCAATGGTTCGCACAGCGCCGCCCAGATCGTCGGCATCGAGGATGTGAATTGCCGTGGTGAGATCGAATGTTGTTGTCACAAAAATATTCTGCCCCGATCGGGTCAACCCGTCGACGGTTCCCAAGTCCTCGCGCACCAGGGTCGTCGAACCGTCACTGCCCATCACAGTCAACCCAGGTCTTGTCAGGGTGCGCGTCGTCAGGAATCGATTGCCGTCCAGCGGCACAAGGCCATTGGGCATCACCAGGCCGTCGGCGATCTTCGTCACCGACCCGTCCGCAACGTCGACTCGGCCCACAGTTCCGTCGGCGATCCCGAACAGTCCTGAGACTGCAGAGTTTCCGGTGGTGAAGTACACGGCGCCGTCTTGGGCAACCAGCCCACCAGGGCCGTTCACATTACTCACCAGAGTCTTTCGACTTCCGTCCGGCGCAACGGTCAGCAGCGATCCCGGACCGACGGGGGCGGACTGCGACAACACCATCGATCCGGCTCCGTCGAACTCCAGATTTTCGAGCATTCCCGCGCCGGAAGTCACGAGCGTCGACGTCCACTCACCGCAACCATCGACGGCGGCGGCCGCCGGAGTGGACACTGCTACAGCACAACCGAGTACCAGCGCAGCGACAACACTGCCGGCGCGGAGCATCAGGCGTCCGTATCGATGGTCAACGTGACCTTGGTACCGGCTTTGAGGGTGCGTCCCACCGTGCAGACCTTGTCGACGGACCGTTCGATCAACGTGATCAACCGCTGCTGGGCATCGGCATCGAGTTCACTGAGGTCGAGTTCGAGTACCTCGTCCAATTGCGGGTACACCTCGTTCTCGCGGTCAGCGGTTCCCGAGACACGAATGGTCGCGTCGTAGTTGTCGCCGAGGCGGCGCGAAATCGGGAAATCCGAACTCATTCCCGAGCAGGCTGCCAAAGCGATCTTGAGAAGTTCACCCGGTGTGAAAACACCCGGTACCGATTCCGATCCGATGAGAACTTCGGCGCCCCGCGAACTCTTGCCGGTGTAGAGGCGGGTGCCGGTACGTTCGACCCAGAGTTCGGTGTGTGCAGGTGCGTTGTCAGCAGTCTGTTCAGCCATGCCGCAATCTTGCCACCACCCTGTCGTGGCGGGTGCGACGACCTACGCTACGTTTCGCCGCGACCTGGGTGCCGGTTGGCAACGCGGGCAACTGAACGACGATCGGTTCATGAACTTCTCACGCCGGATGGGCGCACCGCACCGCGGGCACGGCAGGTTTTCCTGACCGTAGGCGGAGAGTGAACGATCGAAATAGCCGGACTCTCCGTTGACGTTGACGTACAACGCATCGAAGGACGTACCGCCCTGCTCGAGTGCCTCGCCCATGACACTGCGGGCTGCCGTCACGAGTTCACGCAATTTCGGCTTTGTCAGGGTCTCGGCAATTCTGTTGCCGTGAACCTTTGCCCGCCACAGTGATTCGTCGGCATAGATGTTGCCGATTCCGGAGACGACGGTTTGATCGAGTAGTGCGCGTTTGATTTCGCTGTGCTTGCCGCGCAGAACGCTCACCACCGATTCGAGATCGAAGGCCTCGTCCATCGGGTCACGCGCGATGTGCGCCACCGACTCCGGCAGCAGGGTCCCGTCAACCTCCACCAACGGCGAAATCGACCAGCCACCGAAGGTGCGCTGATCGACGAACCGAAGATCGGCTCCGGAATCCAGAGCCAGTCGGATACGTAGGTGCTTTTCCCAGTCCACGGTGGGCGGCTGAACGAGCATCTGCCCGCTCATTCCCAGGTGAACCACCACACCGACACCGGCAGGTTCGAGAACCAGCCACAGGTATTTGCCGCGGCGCTCGGCCGAGGCGATGGTCTGACCCGTCAATTGCCCGATCAGATCATCCGACCCGAGAACATGGCGGCGAATGGCGCGAGGATGGAGAACTTCGACAGCCTCGATCGCCGCACCTACAGCGTGAGACTGTAGGCCGCGGCGAACGACTTCGACTTCGGGAAGTTCAGGCAAGAGAAGAACTCAGCCGGCCAGATCGACAGGAGCATCGGCAGCGTTCTCGGCGACAGCAGCGTCCTCGGAAGCCTTCTCCGACATCGCTTTCCATGCCGTGCTTGCTGCCTTCTGCTCGGCTTCCTTCTTGGACCGACCGACGCCGACGCCCAAGGGATTGCCGCTGATAAGCACAGTGGCAGTGAATTCCTTGTCGTGATCGGGGCCGGTGGCCGTGATCTCGTACACGGGAACGCCGGCACTGTGTTCTGCGGTCAACTCCTGCAGACTGGTCTTCCAGTCCAAACCGGCACCCAGAAGCGGAGCACGGGTCAGAAGATCGTCGAACAGATCGAGGACCACACGGCGCGCGGTATCGATTCCGTGCTGCAAGTGGATGGCACCCAGAATGGATTCCATGCCGTCGGCAAGGATGGACGGCTTGTCACGGCCACCCGTCATTTCCTCGCCCTTGCCCAGAAGCAGATGCGCTCCGAGTCCACCTTCACCCAGAGTCCGCGCAACCTCGGCCAGAGCGTGCATGTTGACTACGCTCGCACGAATCTTGGCGAGGTCACCCTCGGATTTGGTGGGGTGTGACAGGTAAAGATTTTCGGTAACGGTGAGACCGAGAACGGAATCCCCGAGAAACTCGAGGCGCTCGTTCGTCGGCAGGCCACCGTTCTCGTAGGCGTACGAGCGGTGGGTGAGAGCCAGCGTCAAGAGGCCAGGCTCTATATCGACGCCGATAGCGGCGAGGAGCGTGTCGTGATTGCCCTCGCCGCCAGCGGCTGAAACTGTATTGTCGCTCGTCATAGTCTTTCTCCGTGGAGAACTAGACAGCAGCGGTTACCTGGCGGCCCTTGTACGTACCGCAGGACGGGCACGCGATGTGGGGCAAGGTCTGCTCGCCACAGCCACGGTTGGGGCAGGTAACGAGGGTGGGCACAGTGGTCTTCCACTGGCTACGACGCGACCGCGTGTTGGATCGCGACATTTTGCGCTTGGGGACAGCCACTTCTACTTCTCCTCGGCTTCGGTGATCACAAGATTTTCACTGGTGTTTGATTCCACGCCAAATTTGGCCGCGAGACCAGCCCAGCGAGGATCAAGTATGTCATGCCCATGCCCAGATTCCGCAATCGCCAGGCGAATGCCACATTCTGAGCACAATCCCAGGCAATCGTCACTGCACAAAGGCTGGAGCGGAAGCGCCAGTCCGACTGCATCGACGATGACCGGTTCCAGATCGATTTCTTCGTCTTCGACCTGGTAAACCTCGCCCTCCTCGGTTGTCTCCTCGGTGACGCTGTCCGGGTAAGCGAACAACTCCGTGAGATAGACGTCCACAACGCTCGTGAACGGCTCGAGACACCGTGAGCACTCACCCGTAGTGGGTGCGTGCACGGTACCGGTGACGAGAACGCCCTCGGATACCGCTTCCATACGAAGATCGAGATCTATGTCCGAACCAGCTTCGATCGCGATGAGATCGAGACCGATGCGATTCGGCGACTGGATCGTTCTCTCGACAGTGCGCATCGACCCTGGACGCCGACCTAACTTGACGGTGTCCAGCAAAAATCCCGCATCAGTTGACTGATGCGATGAATGACGACGATGCGTTGACAAAGAGAACTCACCTAACTGCTGAAACTGGATGGGCAACCACTCCACAATACCCGAGAGTGCGCAGCAGGCCCAATCCGGATGAAGACCCTAGCGTCGTCGATCCTGACGCCGATCGTCATCGAGATAGTCCGGTACGCCCGAACCCGTCCGCAGTTGCTGACGACCGCGGCCGACGGATCGAACAGTCCCGTTGAGGAACTCCTCGAACTCCGCAAGTTTGGTGTCGACGTACAGGTCGCACTCCGATCGCATCCGGTCGGATTCCGCGTGCGCGGCGTCGATCACCCGAGCCGACTCGGCGCGTGCGGTCTGGACGACCTCGGTCTGGGAAACCAGGCGTGCCTGCTCGGCAGTGCCCTCGGAGACCGAGCGGTCGTACGACGCCTTGCCGGCGTCGATCATGCGATCGGACTCGTCGCGCGCACGAGAAGTGACGGCGTCGTACTCGCGTCGACCGTCGGTGACCGTGCGTTCGGCTTCCACCTCTGCGTCGGCGACCAGCTGGTCGGCGTGAGCGCTCGCCTCGGCAACCATGCGGTCTGCCTGAGCCTTGGCGTCGGACAGGATCCGATCGGCGTCGTCGCGGGCATTCTCGACCGTCGACGTTGCTTCCGCGTTGGCGCTGCTGACGGTTTTGTCGGCAGTGGAACGCGCGTCCGAGACCAACTTGTCGCGATGATCGAGGACGTCCTGGGCGTCGTCGAGCTCACTCGGAATAGCATCACGGACATCGTCGAGCAGCTCGAGCACGTCGCCACGTGGGACGACGCACCCGGCAGTCATCGGAACGCCTCGTGCCTCTTCGACTATCGCGACCAGTTCGTCAAGCGCCTCGAATACCCGGTACACAAGCAACCCCAATCTTCACCGGCCAACTATCGGCCCACATCGTCACCGATCCACCTGGATCTGCGCCCGTTCCTTGACGACAAGTTTGCCGGAAGATCGGCTCCCCAGGTGCGTCTGGGGGCGGTGTGTCGGGTATCAGCTGTTTTCGGCTGCCCGTTCCGCGATGCGGTCGAGCAAACGGGCGTGCACTTTTGCGGGCAACATGTCAGCGACATCACCACCGAAGGTGGCAACTTCCTTGACGAGCGAGCTGGACAGGTAGCTGTACGTGGGGTTGGTCGCGACGAACAACGTGTCGACGCCGCTGAGCTTCTTGTTCATCTGCGCCATCTGCAGTTCGTAGTCGAAGTCGTTGGCACCGCGCAGACCCTTGACGATCGCGGTGATGCCCTCTTGCTTCGCGTAGTCGACCAGAAGCCCGTGCCAGGACGTCACTCGAACGTTGGGCAGGTGGCTTGTCGCGTCTTCGAGCATCTCGATGCGCTCTTCGACCGTGAACATTCCGCGCTTGTTCTTGTTGATCATCACGGTGACCACGACCTCGTCGAATTGCGCAGCAACTCTTCCGATTACGTCGAGGTGACCGTTGGTCACAGGGTCGAAGGATCCGGGGCAAACGGCGCCAGTCATGAGTCCAGACCGTAGCAGGTTGCCAGTTCGATCCGGGCTTCGCCGTACTTCTTCGCCTTGACGGGTTCGAACCCGTCCGGCCAGACGGTCTCCGGCGACCGGGACGATCGTTCGAGGACGACGATCGTGCCGTCCCCCACCCAGTTGTTGGACTGAAGGTTGTGGAGGATGGATACCACCGCGTCATCGGTGACCGCGTACGGCGGGTCTGCGATGACGATGTCGTATTCACGAGCACTCGGGCCGGAGACGACAGCCGCGACCGGCGCTGCCCGCAGGACCGCGCCCGGCAGTCCGACAACACCGATGTTGTCCTTGATCACTGCTGCTGCTTTTGCATCGGACTCGACGAGCATCACGTGCTCGGCACCACGCGAGAGCGCCTCGAGGCCAAGGGCTCCGGAACCGGCGAACAGGTCGAGGACAGCACAACCGTCGAGGTCGATACGCGCTTCGAGCGCACTGAAAAGAGCCTCGCGGACCCGGTCCGAGGTGGGCCTGGTTCCGCTCGGCGGGACTCGCAGGCGGCGGCCGCCTGCGAGCCCCGAGATAATGCGTGTCACTCTGCGGCGCTCTCCCCGGTGGAGACGACCACGAGGAGGTCACCGCCTTCGACCTGCTGGACTGCGCTGATCGCGATGCGGGAGACGATGCCGCCGCGCGGTGAGGTGATCGCCGCTTCCATCTTCATCGCTTCGATCGTGGCGACGGTGTCTCCGGCCTCGATCTTCTGACCTTCCGCGACAGCCAGCGTGACAACACCGGCGAACGGCGCCGCGACGTGACCTGGGTTGTTCTTGTCGGCCTTCTCGGCCACCGGCACATCGCTGGCGATGGACCGGTCCCGGATGGACACCGGACGCAACTGCCCGTTGAGGATGCACATGACAGTGCGGTAACCACGCTCGTCGGGTTCGGAGATCGCTTCGAGCCCGATGATCAACTGAACACCCGGCGTCAGTTCGACGCGATGCTCCTCGCCGCGGCGCAGGCCGTAGAAGAACTGGTTCGCCGAGAGCCGGGACGTGTCCCCGTACTTGTCGCGGTGCTCGAGGAATTCCTTGGTCGGGCCGGGGAACAGCAGACGGTTCAACGCGCCCTGACGGTCCTTCGACGAACCTTCGAGCAGTGCCTCGTCGGCAGCGGAGAGCGGTGTTTCCGGCTTGGCCGGGCCGCGACCCTCTAGTGCCTTGCTGCGGAACGGTTCCGGCCAGCCGCCGGGCGGGGTACCCAACTCACCGCGCAGGAACCCGACAACCGAGTCGGGGATGTCGAACTTCGCCGGGTCCGCGGCAAACTCTTCCGACGGAACACCCGCGCCGACGAGGTGCAGGGCGAGGTCGCCCACAACCTTCGACGACGGCGTCACCTTCACCAGGTGCCCGAGCATGCGGTCGGCGTCGGCGTACTTCGCTTCGACTTCCTCGAAGCGGTCACCGAGGCCCAATGCCACTGCCTGAGTGCGGAGGTTGGAGAGCTGACCGCCGGGGATCTCGTGCGTGTAGACACGTCCGGTCGGGGCCGGTAGCCCGGACTCGAACGGCGCGTACACCTTTCGCAGCGCCTCCCAGTACGGCTCGAGGTCGCACACGTTCTGCAAATTCAGTCCGGTGTCGAACTCCGAATGCGCCGCGGCCGCCACGATCGCCGAGAGCGCGGGCTGGCTGGTGGTGCCCGCCAACGCCGCCGACGCGCCGTCGACAGCGTCGGCGCCCGCCTGCCAGGCAGCGAAGTACGTCGCCAACTGCCCACCGGGGGTGTCGTGCGTGTGCACGTGCACCGGCAGATCGAAGTTCGAGCGCAACGCGGTCACGAGCTTCGTCGCGGCCGGCGCGCGGAGCAGACCGGCCATGTCCTTGATCGCCAACACGTGAGCGCCGGCGTCGACGATTTCCTCGGCCAGCTTCAGGTAGTAGTCGAGGGTGTAGAGCGTTTCGTTCGGATCCGACAGGTCGCCGGTGTAACTCAACGCAACCTCCGCGAGAGCCGTACCGGTCTCACGGACCGCGTCGATGGCGGGCCGCATCTGGTCGACGTTGTTGAGCGCGTCGAAGATTCGGAAGATGTCGATACCGGTGTCGGTGGCTTCCTGCACGAACGCGCGGGTGACCTTTTCCGGATACGGCGTGTAGCCCACCGTGTTTCGACCACGCAGCAACATCTGCAGGTTGATGTTCGGGATCGCTTCACGCAGCGCCGCGAGGCGGTACCACGGATCCTCGTGCAGGAAACGAAGTCCCACATCGTAGGTCGCGCCGCCCCACGCCTCGATGGACAGCAACTCCGGCGTCAACCGGGCAACGTGACCGGCGACGTCGAGCAGGCCGCTGGTCCGCACGCGCGTCGCCAACAGCGACTGGTGTGCGTCACGGAACGTGGTGTCGGTAACTGCAACGGCCTTCTGCTCGCGCAGCGCCTTCGCGAAGCCTTCCGGCCCGAGCTCGAGCAACCGCTGACGGCTACCGGCCGGCGGCGGCGTCGACAGGTCGATGTTCGGCAACTTGTCCTGCGGATATACCGCCGACGGACGCTCACCATGCGGCTTGTTGACCGTGACGTCGGCAAGGTACGTGAGGATCTTGGTACCGCGGTCCGCCGAGGAACGCTGCGTCAACAGGTGCGGACGTTCCTCGATGAACGAGGTGGTCACCCGGCCCGCCTTGAAGTCCGGGTCGTCGAGAACCGCCTGCAGGAACGGGATATTCGTCGACACACCACGGATACGGAACTCCGTGACCGCGCGGCGCGCCCGCGCCACAGCGGCCTCGAGGTCGCGCCCACGGCAGGTGAGCTTGACGAGCATGGAGTCGAAGTACGCACCGACCTCGGCGCCGAGAGTCGCGCCGCCGTCGAGACGGATACCGGCGCCGCCCGGGGTGCGGTACGCGGTAATCCGGCCCGTGTCCGGGCGAAACCCGTTGGCCGGGTCCTCCGTGGTGATACGGCACTGCAACGCCGCGCCGCGCAGCTTGATCGAATCCTGCGTCAAACCCAAGTCGTCGAGTGTCGAACCCGAAGCGATGAGCAGCTGCGACTGGACCAGATCGACATCGGTGACCTCCTCGGTGACCGTGTGCTCCACCTGGATTCGCGGATTCATCTCGATGAACACGTGATTGCCACGCGTATCGAGAAGGAACTCCACCGTACCGGCGCACGTGTACCCGATCTGCTTCGCGAAAGCCACAGCGTCAGCGCAGATCTTGGCCCGCAACTCCTCCGACAGATTCGGGGCCGGAGCAAGCTCGATCACCTTCTGGTGGCGACGCTGCAACGAGCAGTCACGCTCGAAAAGGTGAATGACATTGCCGTGCTCGTCGGCGAGGATCTGCACCTCGATGTGGCGAGGGTCGATGACAGCCTGCTCGAGGAACACCGTCGGATCACCGAAAGCGGATTCCGCTTCACGCGCCGCGGCTTCGATGGATTCCTTGAGCAGGGACCGCTCGGCGACGCGGCGCATACCGCGGCCACCACCACCGGCGACGGCCTTCACGAAAATCGGGAACGTCATGTCCTCCGCGGCAGCGAGCAACTCGTCGATATCGGACGAGGGCTCCGACGACGCCAGCACCGGAAGACCCGCAGCCTTCGCCGCTGCAATCGCCCGCGCCTTGTTACCGGTCAGCTCGAGGATCTCCGCGGACGGGCCGACGAACTTGATGCCCGCCGCCGCGCACGCCGCCGACAGATCCGGATTCTCGGACAGGAACCCGTAGCCCGGATAGATCGCATCGGCACCGGCATTTTGTGCCGCGGCCACGATCTCCTCCACCGACAGGTACGCCCGAACCGGGTGGCCCTTCTCCCCGATCTGATAACTCTCATCGGACTTCAGACGGTGGATCGAGTTCCGATCCTCGTACGGGAACACCGCAACAGTTCCAGCACCTAGTTCGTAGGCGGCACGGAATGCACGGATCGCAATTTCGCCGCGGTTCGCGACGAGCACTTTGGAGAACATGGGGAAAAACTACCGTGAATTCCGTCTGCACAAGCACACGGCGTCCCACATCTTAGAACTGAATCGAGAAACAAACGTGATGGTCCTGCGGCTATTCGTATTCGGTTCGTCGTCATACTTCTCACGATTTCTCGAGATACTCGATCCGATCGGAGTCCAGGGCGGCGCTCACCATCGACGCCAGTGCGGGATGCTGGGCGAGCGTCGGGTCCCGTTCGACAATCCCGGTCGCGAAATCTCGCGCGGATTCGAGAATGTCACCGTGCGCAATGAGCGAGAGCAATCGCAGGTTGGATGTCGTGCCGGATTGGGCAGCTCCGAGGATGTCTCCCTCACGGCGCGTCGCGAGATCGAGTTGCGCCAGTTCGAAGCCGTCGTTGGTGGCAGCTACCGCGGATAGTCGCTCGTACGCCGGTCCGCCGGGGCTGCTTCCCGTCACGAGAATGCACAGTCCCTGGTGTTTTCCACGCCCCACTCGGCCACGCAGCTGATGTAGTTGGCTGACACCGAAACGCTCGGCGTCGACGATCACCATGACCGTCGCGTTCGGCACGTCCACGCCGACCTCCACGACGGTGGTACACACGAGTACGTCGATGTCGCCGACGTTGAATGCGCTCATGACAACGTCTTTCTCGTCAGAGGGCAGGCGGCCGTGCAGGAGACCGACGCGCAGATCGGAAAGCGGGCCGCTGGACAACTCCTCGAAAACGTCGACGGCCGACTTCGTTTCGGGCTGCTTCTCCTCGGTGAACTGATCCTCGCCCGCAGCAGGTTCGCCGTCACCGATACGAGAACACACGACGTAGGCCTGACGCCCGTCTGCGACGTCCTCGCGAATCCTGGCCCACGCCCGATCCACCCACGCGGGTTTCTGCTTGGCCGGCACGACGCTGCTCTTGATCGGGCTACGCCCACGAGGCAATTCGCGCAACGTGGACACTTCCAGATCGCCGAGCACCGTCATCGCGATCGTGCGCGGAATCGGAGTAGCCGTCATGACCAGCAGGTGGGGGCTCAGGCCGTCGCGGGCTCGCGAGCGTAGGTGATCTCGTTGCTCCACTCCGAACCTGTGCTGCTCGTCCACTACAACCATGCCGAGGTTGAAGAACTCGACACTGTCCTGGATGAGAGCGTGAGTTCCGATGACAATTCCCGCAGCACCGGTCACCGCGTCGAGAAGTGCGGCACGCTTCGCAGCGACGGGGAGTGAACCGGTGAGCAGGGCGATCCGAGTGGAGTGCTCGGCCGAACCCAGCTCTCCCCCGGTTGCGAGCGGGCCCATCATCGCGCGCAGTGACCTGGCATGCTGATTGGCCAGTACCTCGGTGGGCGCGAGCAGTGCGCATTGGTATCCCGCGTCAACCGCTTGGAGCATCGCCCGCAGCGCCACGATGGTCTTACCCGAGCCGACCTCACCTTGCAGGAGTCTGCTCATGGGGTGGGTCTGCGAGAGATCGGCCGCGATCTCCGCGGCGACGGCTTGCTGCCCTTCCGTCAGGGTGAACGGCAACATTTCCTCGAACTGCTCGGCGATGCCGCCCGCGACAGGCAGGCACGCCGGTGCCACCCGCTCGGAATTGTCGTGACGCCGCATCGCCAGAACCAATTGCAACGACAGCGCCTCGTCGAACCGCAATCGCTCGCGGGAACGTTCGATGTCGTCCTTGGTGTCGGGCAGGTGCACCGTTCTCAGGGCCTCGTCCAACCCGACAAAATGATGTTCGGCCAGAGTCTCGGCCGGGAGTGGTTCGGGAATCGGATCAAGTTGGTCGAGAACTTGTCGGACGCACCGCATGATCGTCCAGCTCTCCACCTCGCGCGTGGCCGGATACAGCGGGATGAATTCACGCTCGAAAATCGAGTAGTCGAGTTCGGCGCCCGGCCCCGAACTGGCACGCGCCAGCCCCGCGAGATCACCGGCACCCTTGACTGCCTTCAGGGGAATCACCGAATCTTCTTCCCCTGCACGAGGTTCCGGCAGGATCAGATAACTGGGGTGCGTCAGACTCCACTTGTTCCGGAAGTACTTGACCGTGCCGGAGAACATCGCCCGTACGCCGGGCTTGATGGCGTGCTTCACCTTGTACGGGTTGAAGAAGGTGACGTCGACCGTCTGTGTGTCCGTCGTGAGCGAGACCTTGAGCATCTGGCCCGTCCGGGACTTCATGTTCACGATGTTCGCGGACGCCACCCGAGCGATGATCGTGATGTGCTCGCCTTCCGGCGGCTCCTTGTCGGCAAGTTCCTTACCGGCCGACGCGTACCGGTGCGGGTAGTGGCGCAGCAGATCCTCGACCGTGTGGATCTCGAAGGCCTCGGCCAGCGCGTCCGCGGTCTTCTTTCCCAGTAGCCGATCCAAGGTGTCGGCGAGCGTTGCCATGTCAGTTTCCTCGCAGATCGAAATGCACAGGTATTCGTATATCAGTAGCCGCCGACACACATGCTCCACACCGGACTACCCGACAAACCGCTCACTCCACGCCCAGCTGAAACAGATCCCCCGGCTGACCGCCCTGATAAATCATCACGTCGACGCCTGGGTAGGTGCTGATGACATGCGCTTCCATCTGCTCGGCCAAGCCGTCGGCGGCGTCGGCGCCCATGAGCAGTGTGACCAATTCGCCACCCGATCCCAGCGCAAGATCGATCAACCGCGCTGCGGACGCCTCGACGTCCGGTCCGATGACCACCACCTCGTGCCCCATCAGTCCGATCGCATCGCCCGGGTCGCAGGTTCCGACAAACGTCAGAGAACGTTCGACGGCGATCCGCAAGGAACCCCACCGAGTAGCCGCTGCCGACTCCGACATGGTGAATCCGTCGTCGGCGACGTTGCGACTGCCGTCGTGGACCGCCAGTGCCGCCAACCCCTGGACCATCGAGGATGTCGAGAGCAGAAGCACCTGGTGCAGCGGATCTCGGGCCGCCGCACTGACCGCAACCAGTTCCTGAGCGCTCAGCGCGCCGTTGGGCAGCACCAGCACTTCGGTGCGATCCATGGTGCGGATATGGCCCAGGAGTTGCGCGCGGGTCACCGGTGCGTCGTCGCATCGCAGCACCGAGGCACCTTCACTCTCGAACAGCGCCGCGGCGCCGTCGCCGGCCACAACGGCGAGCACACCACGCGCATCGTGGCCCTGGAACTTCATCTCCTGACGGGCAACCAACTGATCACGTTCGTCGACGAGGAAACTGCTGATCCGAATTCCGTGCACCCGGCCGGCTTCGAGGCCTGCCTCGACCGCAGCGCCCGCATCACAGCAATGCACGTGAACCGACCAACCACCGAATCCGTCACTGACGATCACAATCGAGTCGCCGAGCACCGCCAATCGGGTGCGCAGGGCCGCCATCAGATCGTCATCGGATTCGTCAACGAGGTACATCACCTCGAAGTCCTGCGCCGAATCGTCGCCACACTCGAGCGGACCCGATTTCCGGTCCCAGTCATGGTCACGTCTGCTGACCTCCGCGATCAGACCGTGACTGCGGCCGGCGCCCAGTTCCGCCCGATCCGGTGAACGCCCGGACACCGACTCGACCAAAGCGTCCAAAATCACCAGCAAGCCAAGTCCACCGGCATCCACAACACCAGCCGACGCAAGCACGTCGAGCTGCTGTGGGGTTTTGACCAGGGCGTGCGCCGCCGCGTCTGCCGCGGCGAGTGCAACGGACTGGAGATCCACGCCGACGCACTGCGCGGCCGCTTCACCCGACGCCCGGAGAACGGTCACGATGGTGCCTTCGACCAGGTCCGTCACCGCACGCGACGCAAGCTCGGTACCCGTCTGCAGTGCTTCCGCGAGATCGCGCCCGTTGATCCGCTCACCGCGCACCGTCTCCGCGATCCCACGAATCACCTGGGACAGGATGACGCCGGAGTTGCCGCGGGCTCCCGCCACCGCGCCCCGCGCCAGCGCATTGGCAGTGCGGGTAGCGCTGGTGACGTCGCCATCCAGAGCCTCCGCCGAATCGAGCGCGGCACGCATCGTGAACAGCAGATTTGTGCCGGTGTCGGAATCAGGGATGGGAAAGACGTTGAGGCTGTTGATCTCTCCGCGCCGCTCCTCGAGGCAATCGACCGAGCGTCGCGCCCACCGGCGCAGCAGGAGACCGTCGGCGGTAGCGTCCGCTCCGTGGTGTTGCACATCCCCCACCGGCACATCCCCCACTGGCAATTCCCCTCTGCGGAAACGTCCCTTCGCGCGGGACGGAAACGAATGCTGTCGAGGGTAGTCGGGCACACACCGAAATCACCGTTTTGCAGGCCGGTTTGGTCAATCCACCGGTCAGCAGTTACTGTTACACGGTTGCCTCGAACGGGCTACACCAAATATTGCTGCAAACAGTGCACTCCGGTGCATCGTCTACAACAGTGTTCTGTGTTGTCACGCTCGACTGCACCGTAAGCGGTCAGGGACCGATTCGGTATCGCAAGATCCACAGCGTATATTCGAATTGTCATTCTGCCCGTCCTACTGTGTAGGGTGACCACTTCAATATTCATTTCTAACAAGGAGTTCGCGACTATGGCTGCCGTCTGCGACGTATGCGCCAAGGGGCCCGGCTTCGGTAAGTCGGTCTCGCACTCGCACCGGCGTACCAATCGTCGCTGGAACCCGAACATTCAGTCTGTTCGTACCGAGGTTGCCCCGGGTAACACCCGTAAGGTCAACGTGTGCACCTCCTGCCTGAAGGCAGGCAAGGTCGCTCGGGGCTGATTGCCCGAGCACAACGATTGCAAGCTCTGCCCCCGTCACTTCGGTGTCGGGGGCAGAGTTGTTTTGTCGTGTCTTTGTCGTGTCTTTCTCTGGGTCCCTCCTGCGACGACCCGGACACCGCACCCGTAATGTGCGTGAGGTGACTTCCATCGATGACCTCAGCAAAGTAACGCTCGACGAGGGCGTACTCCGCATCACCATTTCCACCGCCGCCAACGGCACCTCCCTCGACGACGAAGGGATGGTCCAGGGCGCGCTGGCACTGGAGCAGTTCGGCAACGACGTCGGCAGCATCCTCCTCGTCGGCGAGGGCGGAAACTTCTGCGCGGGCGGAAATGTCCGCGCTTTTGCGTCGGCTCCGGATCGCGGCGAGTACGTCGGGGAAGTTGCCCGGGTATTCCATGTCTTCGTGCGCGCCCTCGACGCGGCCTCTGCCCCTGTTGTTGCCGGAGTGCACGGATGGGCTGCGGGCGCAGGCATGAGCCTGGTGTGCCTCGCGGATATTGCGATCGGTGGCACCAGCACCAAACTTCGCCCGGCGTACCCCTCCATCGGATTCACTCCCGACGGAGGAATGTCCTGGACGCTCCCCCGTATTGTCGGCGCAGCTCGCGCTCGTGAAATCCTGCTCAACGATTCGGTACTCGGCGGCGACGAAGCCGTTCGCCTCGGCATCCTGACACGTCTCGTCGGTGACGACGAGGTTCAGGAAGAAGCCGCTCGGCTCGCACGCAGCCTCGCCCACGGCCCGACGTCGTCGTACGCCGGCATCAAGGAACTGTTGCGCTCGTCACGAACCAACACGCTCGCCGAGCAACTCGACGCCGAAGGAGCGTCCATCGCGATTGCCGCCAACAGTCCGACCGGCCGCGAGGGCGTCGATGCGTTTGTCGAGAAGCGTCGCCCCGATTTTGTAGCTGCCAAGCAGGCTTGATCACGCTCGCGTGACCGGACCGCTCTCACCAGAGTGGTTCGGTCACGCTCGCGGTTGATCCCAGATTCCAGTCGACCGGGGTGGCCCCCATCTCCGTCAGCAGTTGGTTTGCCCGACTGAACGGGCGCGAACCGAAAAACCCACGCGACGCCGAAAGTGGTGACGGGTGCGCAGATTCGATAATGGGGGTATCTCCCAGTAGCGGCGCCAGCGTTGCGGCGTCGCGGCCCCACAGGATGGCAACCATCGGAGCGGGCCTGGCCACCAGAGCGCGAATTGCCTGTTCGGTTACCGGTTCCCATCCCTTTTTCCGATGTGACGCCGCCGCCCCCGGCGCTACGGTCAGCACACGATTGAGCAGCAACACACCCTGATTCGACCACGGTGTCAGATCCCCGTCGTCGGGAATCGGCAGTCCCAGATCCTGGTGGTATTCCTTGTAGATGTTGACCAGACTGCGCGGAACGGGTCGAACATCCGGGGCAACCGAAAAGCTCAGGCCCACCGCATGACCTGGTGTCGGATACGGATCTTGTCCGACGATAAGGACTTTGACGTCCTCGAACGGATTCGTGAACGCGCGCAGCACATTCTCGCGAGCGGGCAGATATTCACGGCCTGCTGCAGTCTCGTTGTCGAGGAACCTCTGCATCAGGGCGATCTGCTCGGAAACCGGTTCCAGCGCCGTGGCCCAGCCGGATTCGATGTGGGTGTCCATCAGTCGAGCCTGCGCAGAGCGTCGCGGTAGTGCGCGGCGTTGGCAGAGTAGTTCGCGACATTCGCTTCGAGATGACCGAGCGGAACTTCGTAGCCTTCGCGAATCTTGGCGGGCACTCCCAAAGCCATACTGCGCGGTGGTACGACAAAACCGCGGGCGATCACGGCGCCGGCACCCACGATCGACCCCGCACCGATCACCGAACCGTTGAGCACGATCGACCCGGACGCGATCAGGCACCCTTCCTCGATCGTGGACCCCTCGATGTGCGCGTTATGGCCCACAACACATCCCGCGCCGATGATCGTGGGTTCGGTAACCGTGCAATGAATCACGGTGCCGTCCTGAATGTTCGATCCGACACCCACCGAGATGGTTCCGTAGTCGCCGCGCAGTACGGCCTGCGGCCAGATCGATGTTCCCGCAGCGAGGCTCACGTTACCGATCACCACTGCGTCGGGATGTACGTACGCGTCCGGATGAATGTCCGGAACCTTGTCTCCTAGTGCATAAACAGCCATGAGGAGAACCTATACCGCGGTGGTGCCCGTAGCCGAAAAGCTGTGCCAGCCGCCGCCGGATTCACGGAGTTCGCCGTCCACCACAACTCCGGCGCCGGCAACGACGTCCCCGACGACGGTCCACCCCACAGGCAGATCTTCACCCGCTGCAAAGGTCGCGGCAAAACCGTGATCTTCGCCACCTTCGAGTATCCACTCCAGTGGATCGAGCGTCAGAGCCGCTGCGGCTTTCGGCACGTCGGCCGATGTCGGCACAGCACCGGAATCGATGCGGACCTGGACGCCCGACGCCACCGCGAGGTGGCGAAGATCAGCGATCACCCCGTCCGAGATATCGGTCATCGAGTGAGCAGTGTCGGCCGCGGCCCACGCAGACTCGTACGGCGGCGCCGGAACACGGTGGAGCGCCAGCAAGTCCGGGAACGATCGATCGCCTGCAAGTAGCAACGCCAAACCTGCTGCCGAACAACCGAACAACCCGGCAACGGCAACACGGTCACCCACCTGGGCACCGGACCGCATGACTGCCCGTCGGCCACCCAGGTCGCCGAGGACAGTCACCGAGACGACAATCTCCTGCGATTGCACTAAATCCCCACCGACGATGCCGGCACCGAGATCCGTTGCAGCATCCCAGATTCCCGAGGATATTTCGTCCATCACGTCGATGGGAGTAGACGGTGGGCAACCCAACGACACCGTGAAGGCGCTCGGTCGCGCACCCATCGACACGATGTCGGCGGCGTTCTGCGCCACCGCCTTGCGCCCGACGTCGCGAGGCGCGGACCAGTCCAGCCGAAAATGCCGCCCCTCGACCAGCATGTCCGAGGAAATGACGACCCGGCCGTCGGCCGCAGTGACAATCGCCGCATCGTCACCGGGACCCAACTCCGTCGTCAGCGGTTGAATCCGACCGACAAGAGAGCGGGCGATCACGTCGAACTCCCCCACCTGCGCAACCGTGCGGGGCGATGAAGATGCCTGTTCATGCGAGGTCGATCCTGATGACGAGATGAGCACTCCCAATTTCTCAGCGCAGATCGGACCGAAAGCGGCCTGCGGTACCGTCAAAGCAGTGGCAATTCTACCGATGACCACGCGAGCACCCGCAGCAACCAAACGAAGAACCGAACGAAGAACTGAGCATGTCTGAAAACACGTCCCCCGAGACGAACGAGCCGGACGGCACCGACCTCGACGAGGTCGAGCGTCGTAGTCCGGCATTGATTGCCACCGCCATCGCGCTGCCGGTGGCCCTGATCGTCGGGCTGGTGATCGCCGCCGTGATCGCCGGAAAGAACCCCACGCTCGAACCGGTCGCACTCGGCCCGGTTCCGGCGCCCAACGCGAATTCGGAGGCCTGCGTCGCACTTCTGGAGGCACTTCCCGAGGACATCGACGACTTCACCAAGGCCGAGCTGGCGGAACCCGCACCGGCCGGCGCCGCAGCCTGGCAACGCAGCGAGAGTGAACCGATCGTCCTGCGCTGCGGACTCGACCGGCCCGTGGAGTTCGATCAGGCCGCGGCACTTCAGGTAGTCAACGGCGTCCAGTGGTTCCAGATCTCGGGCACCGACATCGGCTTGGCCGCCAGCACCTGGTTTGCCGTCGATCGCGGCGAGTACATCGGTATCACCGTTCCCGACGGCACCGGCCCCACTCCGATTCAGGAAATCTCGGACACCATCTCTGCGACGATCCCGCAGCAGCCACTCGACCCGGCGCCGATCGCGGTTCCCTGATCGACACGGCGGGGGCCGGGCAAACCCGGCCCCCCTACCGTCAGCGCAATCCGGTCCCGCGGGCGAGTGCCGTGTCGACCAACGTCGAAAGCAAAGTGCCGTAATCGATTCCGGTTGCCTTCCACATCTTCGGATACATCGAGATGGACGTGAATCCCGGCATGGTGTTGATCTCGTTGATCACGGGTCCGTCTTCGGTGACGAAGAAGTCCACTCGTGAGAGCCCCTGGCAATCGAGTGCGGTGAAAGCGCGTACCGCCAACTCACGAATCTGATCACTGACAGCCTCGTCCAAGTGTGCGGGGACGTCGAATTCGCAGACGTCGTCGAGATACTTGGTGTCGAAGTCGTAGAACGCGTCCGAATCACCGTCGTCGGCGGGCATCCGGATCTCTGCGACCACACTCGCCTTGACGTCGCCGCTCGGGAATTCGAGCACACCGCACTCGACTTCCCGCCCGATGATCGCGCCCTCGATGATGACCTTCGGATCGTGCAGGCGAGCGTGGGCGATCGCGCCTTCGAGGCCGTCCCACGCGGTGACCCGCGTGATGCCGATCGACGATCCGCCGCGCGCCGGCTTCACGAAGACCGGAAGCCCCAATTGCTCTTTCTGCTCGTCGCTCAGAGTCGCCGTTCCCGGACGCAGGACAACCTGCACACCGACCGGCAACCCCTCGGCGGCAAGCAGTTTCTTGGTGAATTCCTTGTCCATACCGGCGGCACTCGCCAGCACGCCGGGACCGACATACGGAATGCCGGCCATTTCCAGCAGACCCTGGATGGTGCCGTCCTCGCCGTACGCACCGTGCAGCACGGGAAATACGACGTCGACGGTTGCCAGGACAGAACCCACGTCCGTTCCGTCGAGCGCGAGCAGCGCACCGGAACGCGTCGGATCGGCAGTCAGCGTCAGCGCCGTCCCGTCCTTGTCGACGGTGGGCAACTCACGACCGCTGATGGCCAGCGATTCGGGATCGGTGGAACCGAGAACCCACGCCCCGTCGGCGGTGATGCCGATCGGCACGACGTCGTAGCGTTCCGGATCGAGATGCGCGAGGACGCTCCCGGCGGATACGCACGACACAGAATGTTCATTGCTCCGGCCACCGAAGATCACGGCTACACGGGTACGGCTGTTATTCACGCGTCAAACCGTACCGTCGAATCGACTTCGGCACGCGATCGGGCAGTGGATAAATTACCGACTGGACGTCAGTCCGCCCAGTGCGCGCTCAACATCCGCCAACAAATCCACGGTGTCCTCGATGCCGCACGAGATCCGGACAAACCCTTCGCTGACCTGATCTCCCCACCGAGCCCGCCGATCAGCGGTGGTGTGGATGCCGCCGAAACTGGTCGCGGACGTGACAAGTTCACTTACTGCGACAAAGGAATGGAAAGCCGCTGCGGATTCCAGTTCGATGCTCACCAAGCCGCCGAACCTGTGCATCTGCTCCGACGCAATGGCGTGCGACGGGTCTGTTCGCAGCCCCGGATAACGGACGGACGCGACAGCCGGATGCCCGGACAACATGTCGGCGAGCGCCTGCGCATTGTCACAGTGGCGGCCGAATCGCAGCCCCGCCGTTCCGAGACTGCGATGCGCAAGCCACGTCTCGAACGGACCGAGAACCGTCCCGGACAGCAGGCGCTCGCGCTCGACCTTCGCAGCGATATCTGCGTCGGACGTGGCGATGTAGCCCATCAACAGATCACTGTGCCCGCTCAGAGCTTTCGTTCCACTGGCAACCACGACGTCCGCTCCCAGTTCCAGGGGACGTTGACCGAGCGGAGTTGGGGTCGTGTTGTCCACCACCAGGATTGCTCCGACGCGGTGGCACATCCGTGACAACGCGCGCAGATCGACGACGTCGAGCAACGGATTGGACGGTGTCTCGGCGACCACGACAACGCGTCCCGGCAACCCGGACAGCAGGTCCGCAAAACTCGGATCACCCATTCCCGTCGTGGACACCTCACGAACGCCGATTCCCAGCAGGGCCAGAGCTTCTTGGGCGTAGCGCCGCACCTGGTAGTAACCGTCCGACGGAACGACGACGGTATCGCCCGCCTGGAGCAGGCTGCGCAATGTCACCGTGACGGCGGACATCCCGGACCCGGTGACAACGGTGTGATCCGCCCCTTCCAGTGTGCCGAGCGCCGCCTCGAGGCCGCGCCAACCCGGATTCGAGGCACGGGCATAGGTGTCGCTCTCGCTGCCCTCGACCTCCGAAAGCTGGTACGGCGCAGCAAATACCGGTCCCAACTGCATAGGCTGACCAGGCGCGTGCGAGCTCCCGACGCTGCTCACACACCGGGTGGAATCGCCGTAACCGTCTACCGGTGTCATTCGGGTTTGGTCCGCCGGCCGAGCAGTTGGCCTATCGCCTCACTGACCGCGATTCCTTCGTGGCACACGCGGTGAACGGCGTCCGTCAACGGCATTTCGACGTCGTATCCGGCGGCGAGTGCGCGCACGGACGTGCACGATTTCACACCCTCGGCTACCTGACCGTTGGTGGCCTGCTGCGCCGATTCCATGGAACCGCCTCGGCCCAAGTGCTCACCGAACGTCCGGTTTCGTGACAGCTCCGACGTGCAGGTGGCAACAAGATCGCCGACGCCGGCCAGCCCCGAGAACGTGGATGCCTGTCCGCCGAGCGCAACGCCGAGCCGGATCGTCTCTGCCAGTCCGCGCGTGATGATGCTCGCGACCGTGTTGTCGCCGAATCCACTGCCTGCCGCCATTCCGCACGCCAAGGCGATCACGTTCTTGCAGGCGCCGCCGATTTCGCAGCCGATGATGTCGGAGTTGGTATACGGCCTGAAATAACCTGTGGCACAAGCATCTTGAAGAGCCAATGCCCGGGAGGAATCAGTGCAGGCGATGACCGTCGCGGCCGGTTGACGGCTGGCGATCTCGCGCGCGAGATTGGGACCGGACAGCACGGCGACACGACTGGGTTCGACGCCGGTGACCGACACGATCACCTGACTCATCCGCATCAAGGTGCCGGTTTCGATGCCCTTGGCCAGACTCAGGAGAGTCGCGTTCGGACCGATCGAATCCTTCCACTGCTCGAGGTTCCCTCGTAGTGACTGCGACGGGACAGCCAGAACAATGAAGTCGGCTCCGTCCATCGCCTCCTCGTGGCGATCCGTCGCACGAATCGACTCGGGCAACGCGATGCCTGGCAGGTAGTCACTGTTCTCGTGCGTCGCGTTGATCCGATCGGCGACTTCCTTGCGGCGTGCCCACATCGTCACCTCGGTGCCGGCCTCGGCCATGACCTTCGCCAACGCCGTTCCCCATGAGCCTGCACCCAATACTGCTGCCTTACTCACACAGTCACCTCGTCTACCCCTCGTGACGTTCGCCAGGACGCCGGTTGTGTTGCGACCCGGCAATGAAATCGCCTGCACAGACTATCGCCCGGACCGAAGTCGGGTCGGCAGACGCCCCGGTGAGGCAGGCAGAGACAGACATGGTGGCAACCGACTGGCAAGATCGAAGGATGACCAGTGCGAGGCCGAGCGCAACCAGATCGGAACATCCGCGCCCGATGCATGCCATCGTCGCGGTGAAAGACCTCCGATCCGCGAAGTCCAGGCTGGCCGCCGAACTCGATGTCGACGCCCGTGCCGATCTTGTTCTCGCGATGCTTCACGACACTCTCGCCACGGTTACGGGTGTGTCTGCCATCGACGGCGTCACCGTGGTGACTCCGGATCCGACCGTCGCCGCACTCGCATACGCCGCGGGAGTGAACGTGTACGCCGATCCCGATTCGAGTAGGTCCACGGATTCGAATCGGTCCACCGAGAATTCACTGAACTCCGCCCTCGACGCCGCGGCCACCCACATCCGCACCGAACACGGCACGGTGGATCTTGTTGTCATCCAAGCGGATCTTCCGTCGTTGCAACCGGCCGAACTGCTCGAAGCCCTCAGCGCCGCCCGCACCGGCGGCCGTTCCATCGTCGTCGATCACCACGGAACCGGCACCGCCGCACTGTTCTCGTGCGATCCCGACCTACCGCTCGATCCACGATTCGGCCCCGAATCCGCCCGTGGTCACACGGATTCCGGTGCCAGGCGACTCATCGGAGAATGGCCGGGTCTGCGGACCGACGTCGACACCGCAACAGATCTCGACACCGCCCGCGCGCTCGGCGTCGGCCCGGCAACTCTGGCATCGTTGACGCGGTTCCATCGCGCCACAACCAACACGCATTAACCTTTTTCGATCATCGATTGTCGAAGCGCGCAATTGTGGGGGATGATCGACACGTGAGCAACGGCGAAGCACTCGAGCACCGCAAGTCCGCAAACAAGACAGAAACGACCTCGCCAGAAGTTGGCGAGAACAACACGGTAAAAACCGGTGACGGGCAGCAGCCTTCGACACCGCAGCCGTCGGGGCGACCACCGGTCAGTGGATCACCCACCCACATACCGAGTGCGCCGCCGGCAGCCACGAAGGCCATTCCCGCGGTCCTCCTCGGTGGCTTACCCGAAGACCGTTATCTCAACCGCGAACTCAGCTGGCTCGATTTCAATGCCCGCGTTCTCGCGTTGGCAGCCGACGAGTCACTCCCCCTCCTCGAACGCGCAAAGTTCCTCGCTATCTTCGCGTCCAACCTCGACGAGTTCTTCATGGTTCGTGTTGCCGGACTCAAGCGTCGCGACGAAACCGGCCTGTCCGTCCGTTCTGCCGACGGACTCTCCCCGCGCGAACAGTTGGCTCTCATCGCACAGCGGACACAGGAACTCGCAGACAAGCACGCACACGTCTTTCTCGATTCCGTTCGCCCGGCCCTAGCGGCAGAAGGAATCTCGATCGTTCGGTGGTCTGACCTCAGCGACGACGATCACGAGCGTCTCTCGGTGCATTTCACCGAACAGGTGTTCCCCGTTCTCACTCCACTCGCCGTCGACCACGCACACCCGTTCCCGTACATCAGCGGGCTAAGTCTCAACCTCGCAGTGACGGTGAAGGATTCCCTGACGGGTGGCGAGCACTTCGCCCGCGTGAAGGTTCCCGACAACGTCGGCCGCTTTGTTCGGGTCAAGAGCACCACGTCGTCGATCGACTCGTTCATCCCGTTGGAAGAACTGATCTCGGCGCACCTCGACGTGTTGTTCCCCGGAATGGAAATCGTGGAGCACCACGCCTTCCGCATCACACGCAACGCCGATTTCGAGGTCGAGGAAGATCGCGACGAGGATCTCCTGCAGGCGCTGGAGCGCGAACTGGCGCGCCGCCGTTTCGGATCACCGGTCCGACTCGAAGTTGCCGACGACATGACCGAACACATGCTCGACTTGCTGCTTCGTGAACTCGACGTCGACCCCGCCGACGTCATCGAGGTTTCCGGTCTGCTCGACTTGTCCTGCCTCTGGCAGGTTTACGCCGTCGACCGTCCGGCGCTCAAGGACGCACCCTTCGTTCCGGCCACGCACCCGGCATTCGGTGAACGCGAAACACCCAAGAGCGTGTTCTCCACTCTGCGTGACGGTGACGTACTCGTCCATCATCCGTACGACTCGTTCTCCACGAGCGTTCAGCGGTTCATCGAGCAGGCGGCTGCCGACCCGCAGGTTCTTGCGATCAAGCAAACCCTCTACCGAACGTCCGGTGATTCGCCGATCGTCAACGCGCTTATCGACGCCGCAGAAGCCGGCAAACAAGTTGTCGCCCTTGTGGAGATCAAGGCTCGCTTCGACGAGCAGGCAAACATCAAGTGGGCTCGCAAACTCGAACAGGCCGGAGTGCACGTCGTGTACGGCCTGGTCGGACTCAAGACTCATTGCAAAACGTGCCTCGTGGTTCGGCGTGAAGGCTCGACCATCCGGCGGTACTGCCACATCGGAACGGGCAACTACAACCCCAAGACCGCACGGTTGTACGAGGACGTCGGATTGTTCACAGCCGCACCGGAGGTCGGCGCCGACCTCACGGACCTCTTCAACTCGTTGACCGGTTACTCGCGCAAGACCAACTACCGCAACCTGCTGGTCGCTCCGTACGGTGTGCGCCGCGGAATCGTGGAACGCATCGAAGCCGAGATCGAACACAAGTTGGCCGGGCGTGATGCTGCCATCCGCATGAAGGCCAATGCACTTGTCGACGAACAGGTTATCGATGCGCTGTACCGGGCATCCAAGGCCGGCGTGCCCGTGGAGATCGTGGTTCGCGGAATTTGCGCGCTCAAGCCCGGGGTACCGGGACTGAGCGACAACATCGAAGTCCGTTCCATTCTCGGACGATTCCTCGAGCACTCACGCATGTTCCATTTCCGGGCCGCCGACGAATTCTGGATCGGAAGCGCAGACATGATGCACCGCAACCTCGATCGCCGAGTGGAGGTGATGGTTCAGGTGACGGATCCCAAGCTGGCGAAGCAGTTGGGCGACATCTTCGATTCCGCGCTCGACCCACGCACCCGGTGCTGGGTACTCCATCCCGACGGAAGTTGGGTTGCCTCCCCCGAACACGGCGAGGATGTGCGCGAGCATCAGCATTCGTTGATGCGCAGTCGCACGTCCAGCGGATCCTGACGGTCGCTGCCATGGCTGACAAACCTGTCAAAGCGAATATCTTTGCCGCCGGCGCAGTGTTATGGCGAAAGGCTCCCGATAATTCGGAGGCCATCGAAATAGCCGTTGTTCACCGCCCCAAATACGACGACTGGTCTTTTCCCAAAGGAAAACTCGATCCGGGTGAAACTTTCCTGACAGCCGCCGTTCGTGAAGTCCAGGAAGAAACGTCCATCACCGGCCGCTTCGGTCGTCACCTCGGCGGTGTCACCTATCCGGTTCCTGGACACCGCAAACTGAAGCGGGTCGAATACTGGGCCGCAGAAGCCGTCGACGGAGATTTTGGTCCGAACAGCGAAGTGGACGTTCTGCACTGGCTTCCGATCGACGAAGTCCCTGACCATCTCTCGTATCCGATGGATCGGATGATCCTGCGCCGCTTTGTCTCCGCACCACCCGATACGCGCACCGTACTGCTGGTCCGTCATGCAAAAGCGGGAAGTCGTAAGCGGTACAAGGGCGACGACACGCTCCGCCCTCTCGAAGCCAAAGGCAAAGAACAGGCCGCGGCCTTAGTCGAGCAGCTCCGCATCTTCGGTGCAGACACCGTCTATTCCGCCGACCGAACTCGCTGCATCGAAACTGTGATGCCGCTGGCCGAGGCTCTCGGAGTGGAGATCGGGATCGAACCTCTTCTGAGCGAAGAAGGATACGCCGAAGATCCAGCGGCCGCCCGTGCGCGGGTGCTCGAGATTGCGTCTGCAGGCGGCACACCGGTCATCTGTAGCCAAGGAGGCGTCATTCCGGATCTGATGGCCTGGTGGAGCGAATCAGCCGGTGTAACACTGCCCTCAGCGCGCAACCGCAAGGCCAGCACCTGGGTTCTCTCACTGGTGGGCGACCGACTGATTGCGGCTGATCATCTCGACAGCCCGCTCCCGAAAGTCGCCAATTCGTAAAGAGTTCTGAAAACAAAGCAAGAGGCCCAGTTGCGATCGTCATCGCAACTGGGCCTCTTGCTTTTACTGCTTGCTTTCCAGCGTCAGGCTTTTCGCCCGAACGCGACTACTTGGAAGCGCGCTTGGCCGGAGCCTTCTTGGCCGGAGCCTTCTTGGCAGCCGGAGCCTTCTTGGCGGGGGCCTTAGCGGCAACCGTCTTCTTGGCTGCGGTCTTGGCCGGAGCCTTCTTGGCGGGAGCCTTAGCGGCAACCGTCTTCTTGGCTGCGGTCTTGGCCGGAGCCTTCTTGGCGGGAGCCTTAGCGGCAACCGTCTTCTTGGCTGCGGTCTTGGCCGGAGCCTTCTTGGCGGGAGCCTTAGCGGCAACCGTCTTCTTGGCTGCGGTCTTGGCCGGAGCCTTCTTTGCTGCCGTCTTCTTGGCTGCTGCCTTCTTGGCTGCTGCCTTCTTGGCTGCTGCCTTGGTGGCCGGTGCTGCTACGCCGCGCTTGACTGCCGGGCCGCTGGCCGGAAGCTTCTGGCCGCCAGCAATAACCGCCTTGAACTGTGCGCCCGGACGGAAAGCCGGAACCGACGTCGGCTTGACCTTGACGGTCTCGCCCGTACGCGGGTTACGTGCGACACGTGCCGCACGACGACGCTGCTCGAAGACACCGAAGCCGGTGATGGTCACGCTCTCGCCACGGTGGACGGCGCGGACGATGGTGTCCACGACGTGCTCCACTGCATCGGTTGCTGTGCGCCTGTCCGAACCCAGCTTCTCAGTCAGAACATCGATGAGCTCTGCCTTGTTCATTGAAATTCCTCCGCAAATAATGGTCCACCGTAGGACCGACTGAGAACTACGGTAAACCTGATAACGGCAAGAGTCTATGTGCCACGCCAATTCTCAATCAACGTAGCCCCGAAATCGTGACCTATTTCTCTTCTTGCCCGCTATCCCCGATATCCGTTCAGCCCTGGGAAATTTGGGCCGGGAGGGTAGTCGGTTTCCATGACGGCCTTGACTTTTCGAACTCCGAAATCGCCTCTACCTGGCGCAATGTCAGTCCGATGTCGTCGAGACCTTCGAGCAGACGCCACCTCGTGTAGTCGTCAATGCTAAAGGGCACCACCGTTGTTCCGGCACTCACTGTCCGATTCTCGAGATCGACTGTCAATTCCAGTCCGGGCTGTTCTTCGAGCAACTTCCACAGCAGTTCGACGTCGCTCTGCTCCACCTGCGCGGCCAGCAGGCCCGCTTTTCCGGCGTTGCCGCGGAAGATATCTGCGAAGCGCGACGCGATCACAACGCGAAAACCGAAGTCGGATAGCGCCCAAACGGCATGCTCTCGCGACGAGCCCGTACCGAAATCCGGGCCGGCAACCAGGACGCTGCCTTTGTCGTACGGCGCGTGGTTGAGGATGAAGTTCGGATCGGTGCGCCAGCCGGCGAACAGTCCGTCCTCGAACCCGGTGCGCGTCACCCGCTTCAGATAAACAGCCGGGATGATCTGGTCGGTGTCCACGTTCGAGCGTCGCAGCGGTACGCCGATTCCCTTGTGCGTGCTAAAGGATTCCATCAAAAATCTCCTCGAGTATTAAGTGCGTCAGACCAGATCGGACGGTGCCGACAACGTTCCACGGACGGCGGTGGCTGCAGCGACGAGCGGAGAAACCAGGTGTGTCCGCCCGCCTTTACCTTGGCGGCCTTCGAAATTCCGGTTGGACGTCGAGGCCGAACGTTCGCCTGGCGCCAGCTGGTCCGGGTTCATACCCAGGCACATCGAGCAACCGGCCTGTCGCCACTCCGCTCCCGCAGCAACAAAGATGTCGCCCAGGCCTTCACTTTCGGCCTGCGCGCGCACCCGCATCGAACCGGGAACGATGAGCATCCGAACGCCTTCTGCGACATGGCGACCCTCGAGGACGCCGGCGACCTCACGCAAATCCTCGATGCGCCCGTTGGTGCACGAACCGACGAAGACCGTGTCGACCGAGACGTCGCGCAACGGCATCCCGGCGTCGAGTCCCATGTAGGTGAGCGCCTTCTCGGCTGCCTGACGTTCGTTCTCTTCGACGATTTCTTCCGGATTCGGAACACAGGCACCAAGCGGCGCACCCTGTCCCGGGTTGGTTCCCCACGTGACAAAAGGTGTCAGAGCACTGGCGTCGATGTGGACTTCGTTGTCGAATTCCGCTCCGTCGTCGGTCTTCAGCAGTTCCCAGGCAGCCACAGCGGCATCCCAGTCGGCGCCGGTCGGCGCGTGCGGACGTCCCTTGATGAACTCGTACGTGATCTCGTCGGGGGCGATCATGCCGGCGCGGGCACCGGCCTCGATCGACATGTTGCAGATGGTCATCCGTGCTTCCATCGACAGTTTCCGGATCGCCTCGCCGCGGTACTCGAGCACATATCCCTGGCCACCGCCGGTGCCGATCTTGGCAATGACAGCAAGAATCAGATCCTTGCTCGTGACGCCTGGCGGCAATTCGCCGTCGACCGTGATCGCCATTGTCTTGAAGGGGCGCAAGGACAGTGTCTGCGTTGCCATCACATGCTCGACCTCGCTGGTGCCGATTCCCATTGCGAGAGCGCCGAAAGCGCCGTGGGTCGACGTGTGCGAATCGCCGCACACGACGGTGGTTCCCGGCTGCGTCAGTCCGAGCTGCGGGCCCACGACATGCACGATGCCCTGATCCAGATCGCCCATGCGGTGCAAGCGAACTCCGAACTCTTCACAATTTCGGCGCAGGGTGTCGACCTGTGTCTTGGAGACGGGATCGGCGATCGGCTTGTCGATGTCGACTGTCGGGACGTTGTGATCCTCGGTGGCGATCGTAAGATCGGGACGGCGCAACTGCCGTCCAGCCAACCGCAATCCGTCGAATGCCTGCGGGCTCGTCACTTCGTGGACGAGGTGGAGATCGATGTAGATCAGGTCGGGATTCTGTCCCTCGCCTTTCACTACTACGTGGTCGTCCCACACCTTCTCGGCGAGAGTGCGTGCTTTCTGTGCCATGTCTTCCACCTCTGTACGTAGCCTCGCGTCGACGGACTACGGGCTGGCCCGCCGCGCGTGAAATGTAAGTCCGACAGCCCAACAGTTCTCATGCTGCGCATCAAACTCCCGGAAAGTGGATGCTGCTGACCTGTCGAAGATCATGCGCTACTATCCCACTATGCGAGAATCTGGTATCGACCTATGAGACAGCATAGCGGCATCGGCGTGCTGGACAAAGCAATGGGCGTGCTTCATGCAGTAGCCGAGGAACCGTGCAGCCTCTCCGAACTCTGTGCGCGCACAGGCCTGCCCAGAGCCACCGCGCACCGTCTTGCCGTCGGCCTCGAGGTCCATCGACTTCTCGCCCGCGACTCCGACGGCCTGTGGTGTCCCGGCCCCGGCCTCGCCGAATTGGCTGCCACTGCCAATGATCCTCTGATCGCCGCGGCGGGGCTCATCCTCCCCCGCTTGCGTGAGATCACCGGCGAGAGCGTGCAGCTGTACCGCCGCGAAGGCACCGCACGCGTCTGCGTCGCATCGATGGAACCACCGACGGGCCTGCGCGACACCGTCCTGGTCGGCGCTCGCCTGCCGATGAACGCCGGCTCGGGTGCCAAGGTCCTTCTCGCATGGGCAGATCCGCAGACTCAGCGCGCCGTTCTCGCCGACGCGACCTTCGGCGAGCGAGTCCTCCTCGAAGTTCGTCGTCGCGGCTGGGCCCAGAGTGCGGCCGAGCGCGAACCGGGAGTTGCCAGTGTCGCGGCACCGGTACGGGACAGCTCCGGCACTGTTGTGGCGGCGATTTCGGTATCCGGACCGATCGACCGGATGGGTCGGCGCCCCGGCGCACGCTGGGCAGCCGATCTTCTCGCGGCAGCGGAAGCTCTGCACAAGCGCCTGTAAATCAGACACGTAATCATGTAATCCGTGCCACAGTAAGAACTTCAAGAGCACCCGCAGCCGAGGAGATCACTGCCGTCATGACCGGGAAACAACGCAGCCAGATCACGATGACCGAGTCCGAAATCTCGGACTTCGTCGAAAAGAGCCGTACCGCAACGATGGCCACGCTGAGCGGCGACGGCATGCCGCACCTCATCGCGATGTGGTTTGCGATCGTGGACGGCGAGATCTGGTTCGAGACCAAAGCCAAATCCCAGAAAGCCGTGAACCTGCGACGCGACTCGCGGATGTCGGTCTTGATCGAGGACGGTCTCACCTACGACGCTCTCCGCGGTGTATCGATGGAAGGCGTCGGAGAAATAGTCGACGACCCCGACGCCTTGTTCGCGGTCGGAATCAGCGTCTGGGAGCGATACACCGGGCCGTACTCCGACGACCTTCGGCCTGCGGTCGACGCTATGCTCCACAAACGCGTCGCGGTGCGATTTATCCCAGAACGCACACGGTCCTGGGACCATCGCAAGCTCGGAATGCCGGCGATGCCACTGTCCGGGTCTACAGCTCCCGCCACTGAAGGCGTAGCTTGACCACAGGCCCAATATCCAAGGAGCACACAGATGAGCGAGCAGGACAGCACCAAGCCGGAATCCGAAACGGCGTCTGAATCGGAAACACCGGCGGAGGCCAACAAGCGCAAGTTCCGCGAAGCACTCGAGCGTAAGAACCACAGCAACGCTACTGCAGCCGATCATCGTGACGGTCAGTCGAAGGTCCACAGCACTCATGGTGCCGCTGATCACAAACGCGAATTCCGCCGCAAGAGCGGATAGGACCGCCGTCTTCGCGGCGATGAGATGACAATCACCCCAGTCGATTTCGGCTGGGGTGATCTTTTTTCGGCGGCGTCACACCAATCGCGCAGATAAGAAAAAGACCCTCCGATCAGATGATCGGAGGGTCTTTCTTTTGTAGCCCCGACGGGATTCGAACCCGCGCTACCGCCTTGAGAGGGCGGCGTCCTAGGCCGCTAGACGACGGGGCCAGGACACGCTTTAAGCATGTTCTATTTTTTGCACTTCAAGAACTTCCCTTTCGGGCTGTTCTCTGGAAGCTCAGCAAGCTTAGCTTGTCTGAGTCCGGCTGCAAAATCGACCGGATTTTCGCTGGGGTACCAGGACTCGAACCTAGAATGGCGGTACCAGAAACCGCTGTGTTGCCAATTACACCATACCCCAAAGGTCTTGCTCGGCCTTGCTCGTTCCGCTTCGCTGTAATGCTTGGCGGCTCGTCTCCGGCCGAAAAGAAGATTACCAGTACCCCTGCCCCAAATACCAAATCGTATGGTCACGGCACCTTTTTGCTTCATTTTCGGCCGGCGAGCACCCAAACTAAGCAGTTACCGCTGCCCTACCGGCCCGCAATCGGGCAAGCGAGACGTCGCGACCGAGCAATTCCATCGACTCGTACAGCGGAGGGCTGATGTGAGAGCCCGTAATTGCCACCCGCACCGGAGCGAAGGCCTTACGCGGCTTGAGCTCCAGATCCTCGATGAGAGCCTTCTTGAGGGCTTCCTCGATACTTGCCGCCGTCCACTCCGTCGTAGCGTCGAGCGCTGCAAGCGACGCATCCAGAACCGGACCCGCATCTTCCTTCAGGTTCTTGGCCGCAGCAGCCGGATCGAGCGCGAACGACGCCTCGTCGACGAACAGGAACTTCAGCAGATCCCACGCGTCGGACAGAACGACGATGCGAGTCTGCACGAGGTCCGCAGCAACGGTGAACGTCGCTTCGTCCACGTCAGCGCTGATGTGGCCGTGCTCCACCAGGAACGACTTCAGGCGGGACGCGAAGTCAGCCGGCTCGAGCAAACGAATGTGCTCGGCGTTGATCGCGTCTGCCTTCTTCTGGTCGAACCGCGCCGGGTTGGAATTGACCTTGGAGATGTCGAACGCCGCGACCATCTCGTCGAGCGAGAACACGTCGTGATCGTCGGCAATGCTCCAGCCGAGCAGAGCCAAGTAGTTCAACAGTCCCTCGGGGATGAACCCGCGGTCACGGTGAATGAACAGGTTGGATTCGGGGTCACGCTTGGAGAGCTTCTTGTTGCCCTGGCCCATCACGAAGGGAAGGTGACCGAAGGACGGTGTGAAGTCCGCAACACCGATCCGGATCATCGCCTCGTACAGAGCCAACTGCCTCGGCGTGGACGAAAGGAGGTCCTCACCGCGCAGAACGTGCGTGATCTTCATCAGCGCATCGTCGACCGGATTGACCAGAGTGTAGAGAGGAATGCCGTTGCCGCGCGTCAACGCGAAGTCCGGCACCGTTCCGGCCTTGAACGTGGTCTCGCCGCGAACGAGGTCGTTCCACGTCAGGTCGTGATCAGGCATCCGAAGGCGAACTACCGGCTTACGTCCGTCGGCGATGTATGCCGCACGCTGCTCGTCGGTGAGATTCCGATCGAAGTTGTCGTAGCCGAGCTTCGGGTCGCGTCCGGCTGCCTTGTGACGCGCTTCCACCTCGTCGTTGGTCGAGTACGACTCGTAGGCCTCGCCCGCGGCAAGCAGCTTGGCTACGACATCGAGATGCAGGTCACGACGCTCGGACTGGCGATACGGCGCGTGCGGCCCACCGACCTCCGGGCCCTCGTCCCAGGTCAGACCCAGCCAGCGCAGGGCGTCGAGGATCGCCTGATAAGACTCTTCGCTGTCCCGTTGAGCATCGGTGTCTTCGATGCGGAACACGAAGGTTCCACCGTGATGTCGTGCGAACGCCCAGTTGAACAGGGCGGTGCGCACCAAACCCACGTGCGGGGTTCCGGTGGGTGACGGACAGAAACGGACGCGTACTTCGCTGTTGGTCATGGCTCACTTGGCTCGGCGATGATGGATGGTCGTACTACAGATTAGTCCCGCCGGCTCTTCGTTTTCCCTGAAAGTGGTGAGCGCGCCACCCGTCAGCGCCCAGGCAACACGTTTATCCGGGTCATGTCGCCGTCGTAGTACGCAAGAAGCCGCTTGTCCATGATCGAACGCCACAGCGGCGGAACCCACGCACAGACGATCATGACCGCATATCCCGCCGGCAACTGCGGCGCGTCGGCGGCGCTGCGAAGGCTTTGGTAGCGCAACCGCGGATTGGCGTGGTGATCGCTGTGGCGCTGCAACTGATAGAGGAACAGATTGCTCACGACGTGATCGCTGTTCCAACTGTCCTCCGGCGAGCAGCGAACATAAGTTCCGTCCTCACGCTTGGCGCGCAGCAACCCGTAATGCTCGAGGTAGTTAGCAGTTTCGAGGAAGGTGAATCCGGCGATGGCCTGCACTGCTAGCCACGGTGCGATCTCCCAGCCGAACACCGCGATGAGCGAGCCGAACAGCACCACACTCATAGCCCACGCATTGAGGATGTTGTTCTTGTAACTCCAGGTGCTTACTCCCGCACGCGCGAGGCGGGCACGCTCGAGTTGCCATCCCGAACGCAGTCCCCCGATGACGCTCCGCGGCAGGAAGAACCAGAAGTTCTCGCGATATCGCGAGCTTGCGGGATCTTCCGGAGTTGCCACGCGCACATGGTGACCATGATTGTGTTCGACAAAAAAGTGGCCGTAGAAAGACTGCGCCAGCGCGATTTTGGCCAACCACTTCTCGAGCTTCTCGCTCTTGTGGCCCATTTCGTGCGCCGCGTTGATACCGACGCCGGCTACCACCCCGACGGTCATCGCCAGCGCGAACTTCTCCCCCGACGCCATCGGCGAGTTCACCCAGCACCAGCAGGCGAACACGAGGCCTATGTATTGCAACGGAAGAAACAGGTACGTGCACCAGCGGTAGTAACGATCAGCCTGCAACTCCGGAATCTTCTCGTCCGGGGGGCTGTTCCCGTCCTCGCCAGCCAATAGATCGACGAGCGGAATCACAATGACGATCAGCCAGGCTCCGACAGCCCAGAACAAACCCAGAGTCAGCTTCTCCACCAGGAACCACGCCGCGAACGGACTGAGCGGCACCAGCAGACCCAACGGCCACAGGTAGCGCTTCTTGTCTCGCCACTTCGCCGCTGCGGACTCGCCCGGCCCGATCGCCCGAGCACGCCGGTACGCAGTAAAGGCCCCCATGTGCCACAGCCTCCAATTTCCGAAAACTCATCAATACCCCACCGGCATCACTTCGGATATCGACAGAATACGGATCATCGTTACATTGGCAAACTTAGGGTTATCAAATGGGCACTAAGACCGACTTTTCGGGTTAATCCCATTCTTGAAAGGTGCAAGCAGCTGTTTGCGCATAGCCACTTGCCGTCCGTCTCAAACAAATGGCTGAATACCACCACAATTGCGACATTGGCCACATTGTCGTTACGGCCGATAAAATAGCGTAGGCGACCGTGCAGCTATCACGGGGAAAAAGAAAAATGGGGCCCCATCCGAAAGGATGAGGCCCCGGCCGAACCTGGTGGTCAGCGCTTTGCAATCACCGGGTTGGTGAGCGTGCCGATGCCGGACACCGTCACCGAGACGGAATCGCCGGCAACGATCGGGCCGACGCCCTCGGGCGTACCGGTGAGGATGACGTCACCGGGCAGCAAGGTCATCACGGCCGAGACCCACTCGATGATCTTCGGGACGTCGTGCAGCAGGAAAGCCGTGCTGCTGTCCTGCTTGACCGCTCCGTTGACCTCGGTCTTGATGTCGACGTCGGACGGATCCAGAGCCGTCTCGATCCAAGGCCCCAGCGGGCAGAATGTGTCGTGACCCTTCGCGCGGGTCCACTGACCGTCGTGACGCTGATGATCGCGAGCAGAGACGTCGTTGGCGACGGTGTACCCGAGCACGACGCTGAGGGCCTTTGCTGCCGGAACATCCTTGCAGGGCTGACCGATGACGATGGCGAGTTCGCCCTCGTAGTGAACTTCAGTTGAACTGGGCGGCAGGACAATAGGCGCACCCGGGCCGACGATGGACGTGTTCGGCTTGAGGAAGATCACCGGATCTGCCGGTGCCTCGCCGCCCATCTCGGCAGCATGAGCCGCATAGTTCTTGCCGATGCAGATCACCTTGCTGGCAAGGATCGGCGCCAACAGGCGCACATCGGCTAGTGGCCAACTACGGCCGGTAAAGGTGGGGTTCCCGAACGGGTGCTCGGCAATTTCCTTGGCAACGAGGGCATCCTCTTCACCTTCGATACTGACAAACGCAACACCATCGGGACTGGCAATTCGACCAAGACGCATGCGCGCAAGTCTATCGGTGTGCCGGAAACGACTGACGCGCGCAAGCCGTAAGGCCCACGCGCGTCAGAGTCCGTGCAGTGTTGATTACAGAGCGGCAGTAATCCGGTCACCGATCTCGGTGGTGACGATCGGACCGTCGCCGCGGGTAGCCAGGTCGGCAGCGACCACAGCCTCGACGCGAGCGGCGTCGTCCTCGCGGCCCAGATGACGAAGAAGCAGTGCGGCCGAGAGAATCGCGGCGGTGGGATCTGCGATTCCCTTACCGGCGATGTCCGGGGCACTGCCGTGCACGGGCTCGAACATCGACGGGTTGGTGCCGGACGCATCGATGTTTCCACTTGCGGCCAAACCGATTCCGCCGGTTACAGCGCCGGCCAGGTCGGTGATGATGTCACCGAACAGGTTGTCCGTCACGATGACGTCGAAGCGCGACGGGTCGGTCACCATGTAGATGGTGGCAGCGTCGATGTGGCAGTACGCCGTCTCGACGTCCGGGAACTCCGCTCCGACGGTCTCGATCGCACGCGTCCAGATCGCTCCGGCGTTGGAGAGCACGTTGGTCTTGTGGATCAGCGTGAGGTGCTTGGAACGCGTCTGCGCCAACGCAAATGCGTAACGAACAACACGCTCAGCGCCGAACCAGGTGTTGATCGACACCTCGGTCGCGATCTCGTGATCGGTGCCGACGCGGATGGCTCCACCGTTTCCGGTGTACGGGCCCTCGGTGCCTTCACGAACCACAACGAAGTCGATCTCGGGCTGCGCCGCGAGCGGTGACGTCGCGCCCGGGTACAGCTGCGCCGGACGAAGATTGACGTGATGATCGAGCTGAAAGCGCATGTTCAGCAGCAAACCGCGCTCGAGGATGCCCGGCGCAACGATCCGCGGATCGCCGATGGCGCCCAACAGGATTGCGTCGTGCTGACGGATCTGGTCCAGCTCGTCTGCAGGCAGCAGTTCACCGGTGGCGTTGTAGCGACGGGCACCGAGATCGTATTCGGTGGTTTCCAGATCGGGGACCAACTTGCCGAGCACCTTGAGTGCTTCAGCTGTTACCTCGACACCGATTCCGTCACCGGGAATGACCGCAAGCTTCATTGAATCCTCATTCGGTAGAACTGTGCGCCTTTATTAACCGCCGGCGGTTAATAAAGGCGCACAGTGAAAACAATCAGGAAAGGTCGACCTGGGCGACGCGAGCGTCGAGCTGCGAGACGATTGCCTCGACATCGGCGTCGGCGACAACCTTGTCGACGCGCAGGATGGCCGTTGCGCCTTCGCCTTCGGCGTCCTGGCTCAATGCTGCTGCCAGGATGTCGGTGCCGGCGTTACCGAGGACGGTACCGAGGACACCGAGAACGCCCGGACGATCGTTGTAGTGAACAACGATGTTGTGGCCCTCGGCGCGCAGGTCGAAGCTGCGGCCGTTGATGCTGACGATCTTCTCGACCTGCTGCAGGCCGGTGAGTGCGCCCGTGACGGACGTGACGGTGCCGTCAGCGGCAACCGCGCGAACCTCGACGGCGCTGCGGTGAGCGAGTGCCTCGGAGTGCTTTTCGACGGACACAGTGACGCCGCGCTGCTCGGCGAGCGCCGGAGCGTTGACGAACGTGACTGCCTCGTCGCTGCTGGCGGAGAACACGCCGCGCAGGGCAGCGAGGCCGAGGATGTCGACGGTTTCGGCGGACAGTTCACCGGAGGCGACAACCTGAACCGTCTGAACAGCTTCGGGAGACAGCGTCGCAGCGAGGAGACCCAGCTTGCGGACGAGTTCGAGCCACGGAGCAACTTCTTCGCCGACCGGGCCACCGGAGACGTTGACGGCCTCGGGAACGAAATCGCCGGCCAGAGCCAGGAGAACGCTCTTGGCGACGTCGATGCCTGCACGGTCCTGAGCTTCGGACGTCGATGCGCCGAGGTGCGGGGTGACGACGACGTTGTCGAGCTCGAAGAGCTTGGAATCGGTGCACGGTTCGGTGCTGAACACGTCGAGGCCGGCGCCGCGAACCTTGCCGGAGACCAGAGCGTCGTACAGCGCGTCTTCGTCGATCAGGCCACCGCGGGCGGCGTTGACGATGATGACGCCGTCCTTGGCGCGGGAAAGACGCTCGGCGTTGATCAGGCCGGCCGTTTCCTTGGTCTTGGGCAGGTGCACGGAGATGAAGTCCGCACGCTCGACGAGCTCGTCGATGCTGACCAGTTCGATGCCGAGCTGCGCTGCGCGAGCTGCAGGCAAGTAGGGGTCGTACGCGATGATGGTGGTTTCGAAAGCGGCGAGACGCTGCGCGAACAGCTGGCCGATGCGGCCGAGGCCGACAACGCCGACGGTCTTGCCGAGGATCTCGACGCCGTTGAACTTGCTTCGCTTCCAGGTGCTTTCGCGCAGGGTCTTGTCTGCGGCGGGGATCTGGCGAGCGGTCGACATGAGCAGTGCAACTGCGTGCTCGGCTGCCGAGTGAATGTTGGAGGTCGGTGCATTGACGACCATCACGCCGCGCTCGGTGGCTGCGGGGATCTCGACATTGTCCAGGCCGACACCGGCGCGGCCGATGATCTTCAGCTTGGTGCCTGCAGCCAGAACCTCGGCGTCGACGGTGGTGGCGGAGCGAACAAGAATCGCGTCGGCCTCGGGCACAGCTGCGAGCAGGGCAGCGCGGTCGGGTCCGTCGACCCAACGCACCTCCACACCGTCGCCCAGTGCCTCGACTGTGGATGGCGCGAGCTTGTCTGCGATCAGAACAACGGGGCGGCCAGGCTGGCTCACGTGCAAACTCCCTGATTAGGTGGGTGTGGGGGTGGTTTAACCCCCAGTAGTTTAGTGCGCGCCGTCTCGGCGTCCACAACTCGGTAGGCAATACCACATAGTGGACACTTTTGCGGGCGAATTCTCAATGAGAATTGCGTCGGACCTCAGTTCGGCCCGACAAAGACCTCCGGCCCAATGCCGCTCCAGTCCAAGATAATTGGACCGGAACAGGCATCAGGCCGGAGTGAAGACAAGCTGAAACTACGAATTACGCGGTTTCGGTGATCGGACGATCGACCCAGCTCATCAGGTCGCGCAGCTTCTTGCCGGTGACCTCGATGGGGTGCTCGGCGTTAGCCTTGCGGAGACCTTCGAGTTCGGTATTGCCGTTCTCGACGTTGGCAACCAGACGACGGGTGAACTCGCCGGACTGGATGTCGGCCAGGATCGCCTTCATGCGCTCCTTCGTGCCGGCGTCGATGACGCGCGGGCCGGACAGGTAGCCGCCGAACTCAGCGGTGTCGGACACCGAGTAGTTCATGCGGGCGATGCCGCCTTCGTACATGAGGTCGACGATGAGCTTGAGCTCGTGCAGAACCTCGAAGTACGCCATCTCGGGTGCATAGCCGGCCTCGACCATGACCTCGAAACCGGTCTTGACCAGTTCCTCGGTGCCACCGCAGAGCACAGCCTGCTCGCCGAAGAGGTCCGTCTCGGTCTCTTCCTTGAACGTGGTCTTGATGACGCCTGCGCGCGTTCCACCGATGCCCTTCGCGTAGGACAGAGCGAGAGCCTGGCCTTCACCCTTGGGGTCCTGGTCGATGGCGATGAGCGCGGGAACACCCTTGCCGTCGACGAACTGACGACGCACCAGGTGGCCGGGGCCCTTGGGCGCAACCATGCCGACGGTGACGAACTCCGGAGCCTTGATCAGGTCGAAGTGAATGTTCAGGCCGTGACCGAAGAACAGCGCGTCGCCGTCCTTGAGGTTGGGCTCGATGTCATTGGTGAAAATGCTTGCCTGAGCGGTGTCCGGTGCGAGCACCATGATGACGTCGGCCCACTCGGAAACCTCTGCCGGCGTACCGACCGTCAGGCCGGCTTCTTCAGCCTTGTCGCGGGACTTGGAGCCCTCTTTGAGGCCGATGCGGACCTCGACACCCGAGTCGCGCAGGCTCAGCGAATGGGCGTGGCCCTGGCTTCCGTAGCCGATCACAGCAACCTTGCGGCCCTGAATGATCGACAGATCGGCATCGTCGTCGTAGAACATCTCGACTGCCACAGTTCTCAACCTCTCCTTGGATTATTACGTGTCTAAAGTACTAGCGGGTGGCCGTGATCGACTTCGGCCCTCGACCGACTGCCACGACCCCGGACTGAACGATCTCCCGGATACCGTACGGATCAAGCATCCGCAGCAGTGCATCCAGCTTGGACCGGGTACCGGTCGCCTCGATGGTGACGGACTCCGGGGAGACGTCGATTACCTTGGCGCGGAACAGGTTCACCGTTTCGATGACCTGGGTGCGCACGCTTGCATCTGCGCGCACCTTGATGAGCACAAGCTCGCGAGCGACGGAAGCATCACCGTCTTGCTCGACGATCTTGATGACGTTGATCAGCTTGTTGAGCTGCTTCGTCACCTGCTCGAGGGGGAACTCGTCGACCGTGACGACGATGGTCATTCGAGAGATCTCGGGGATCTCGGTGCCGCCGACTGCGAGGGATTCGATGTTGAATCCTCGGCGGGAGAACAGGGCGGAGACGCGAGCGAGCACGCCTGGCTTGTCCTCGACGAGCACGCTGAGGGTGTGGGTGGTGCTCACTGCTTGTCCTCCCCTGTGCCCGCGGCGGGTCCGGCTTGCTCGCGCGACATGGCTTCATGGATGACGGCGGGCTCGGCTGCGGCCTCGTCGTCGTCGAACAGCGGCCGGATACCCCGGGCCGCCATGATCTCGTCGTTGCTGGTTCCCGCGGCGACCATCGGCCACACCTGTGCGTCGGCAGTAACGATGAAGTCGATCACGACAGGCTTGTCGTTGATGGACTGCGCCTCACGGATCGCAGCTTCGACGTCCTCTTCACGCTCGACGCGAATTCCGTGGCAGCCCAACGCTTCTGCGAGCTTCACGAAATCCGGGATGCGGATGGCGCCGTGCGTTCCGAGGTTGGTGTTCGAGTAACGCTCGTCGTAGAAGAGCGTCTGCCACTGACGGACCATGCCGAGGTTGCCGTTGTTGATCAGGGCAACCTTGATCGGGATACCTTCGAGTGCGCAGGTGGCCAGTTCCTGATTGGTCATCTGGAAGCAGCCGTCGCCGTCGATGGCCCACACCTCGGTGTCGGGCATGCCCATCTTGGCGCCCATGGCAGCGGGAACCGCGTAGCCCATGGTGCCGAGTCCACCCGAGTTGAGCCACGTGCGCGGCTTCTCGTAGCTGACGAACTGGGCGGCCCACATCTGGTGCTGACCGACGCCGGCGCAGTAGATAGCGTCCGGTCCGGCGAGCTTGCCGACGGACTGGATGACGAACTCGGGGCTCAGCTGACCGTCGGTCGGACGGTCGTAGCTCAGCGGGTACGTACGACGGATGTCGTTCAGGTACGCCCACCATTCGGCGAGTTCGAACGTGGTGCCCGTGGCCATGTCGGCACGGATGGCCTCGATGAGTTCGGTGATGACCTCTTTGCAGTCGCCCACGATCGGGACGTCGGCGTAGCGGTTCTTGCCGATCTCGGCCGGGTCGATGTCGGCGTGGATGACCTTGGCGTCGGGCGCAAAGGAATCCAGCTGTCCGGTGACGCGGTCGTCGAAGCGGGCGCCGAGTGTGATCAACAGATCACTTCTCTGCAGCGCGGCAACGGCGGCAACGGTGCCGTGCATGCCGGGCATTCCGCAGTTCAGGTCGTGGCTGTCCGGAAACGCGCCGCGGGCCATCAGCGTGGTGACCACGGGGATACCCGTCAGCTCGGCCAGTTCGAGCAGCTCGGCCGACGAGTCGGACTTGATGACGCCGCCACCGACGTACAGGACGGGAGACTTGGCGTCGGCGATCAAACGCGCAGCTTCACGGACCTGCTTGCCGTGCGGCTTGGTGACCGGACGGTATCCGGGCAGACGCATCTCCGGCGGCCACGAGAACGTGGTCTGAGCCTGGAGGATGTCCTTGGGGATATCGACCAGGACTGCGCCGGGACGACCGCTCGAGGCGAGGTAGAACGCCTCGGCCATGATGCGCGGGATGTCGATGCCGTCGGTGATCAGGAAGTTGTGCTTGGTGACCGGCATGGTGATGCCGGAGATGTCGGCTTCCTGGAACGCGTCGGTGCCGATGAGGCTACGACCGACCTGGCCGGTGATGGCCACGATCGGAACGGAGTCCATCTGAGCGTCGGCCAGCGGCGTGACCAGGTTGGTTGCACCGGGACCCGAGGTAGCCATGCAGACGCCGACCTTGCCGGTGGCCTGCGCGTAGCCGGTCGCGGCATGGCCGGCACCCTGCTCGTGGCGCACAAGTACGTGACGGACCTTGACCGAATCGAAGAGCGGGTCGTACACAGGCAACACGGCACCGCCGGGGATGCCGAATACCGTGTCGACGTCGAGCTCTTCGAGGGCGCGAACGACAGACTGCGCGCCCGTTACCCGCTCCGGGGGGAGCTGGCGACGGGTAGCCGTCTGCGATGCGGCAGCCGCGGTAGTCGGGCTCGGTGTCCCTGACTTGCGCGGCGTGGGTTGAGGCCGTGCTGTTGGTGCGCTCACTGGGAAATCCTCTGATTTGGCTCCGGGCAACAAAAAACCCCCGTCAGCATCTGCTGAGCGAGGGTGGCGCGTCGTTATCTGGTGAGTTGAAAATTATCGACTCAGGCGACGACGCGCCAGTCGATTACGAGCAACTCATTCTGTTTCACGCACTCGACAGTAGAGGCGCTAGTCGCGAACGGCAAACTTGGTGAGTCAACCGTCCCAGAATCTGAGATACATCGGCTGCAATGCGAAGATGTAGAGGTGTCAACTTCGCAGCAGCCCGTGCCACCGGTTCAATCATCCCACACGCCGAAACCACTTCGGCACGTCATCCGCATTTCGCAGCTCGCCTACATGGCGTGCGCCTTCCTGCTCTTCGCGGTCAGCTTCCCGATCTTCGGCTGGCCCGCGGCATTGAGCTGGTTGGTGATCCTCCCGATCATCGCCGTCTACTTCGTCGCCCGGGTCCGTACCACCGTCAGCCCCGACGGCCTCGAGGTTCGTTCGATGTTCTCCAGCCGCACACTGAGCTGGGACGAAGTCAAGGGCTTCCGCTTCCCGAAGCGCAGCTGGGCCCGCGCCGAACTCACCGACGGAACGGAAGTGACGCTGCCCGCAGTCAGCTTCGTTCGGCTCCCCGAGATCGCGATCGCCAGTGGAGGGCGCATCACCGATCCCTACGCTGCCGCGGCGGCAGCCTACGACGCCGAAGAAGCGGAACGGGCCGAACAGTCCGCAAACGAACGCGCCCCTGAGCCGGAATCCGAATCCGAGCCGTCGAACGACCAGCCCGAATCAGAACAGAAGTAGCACGCGAGTAGCGTTGAATCGCCCTCGCTTCAATTCTTTTCGCCGCGTGAGCACACAGCCCTGTTGTTCGCGCAGCAGAAGTAGATCAGCAACGATCACATAAGGAACACGCCCATGCCCCCGTTGAGGTCACGCACCACCACCGTCGGACGTAATGCTGCCGGAGCCCGATCCCTGTGGCGCGCCACAGGAATGACGGATTCCGACTTCGGTAAGCCGATCGTCGCCGTAGCGAACTCGTACACCCAGTTCGTACCCGGCCACGTGCATCTCAAGAACGTGGGCGAGATCGTTGCCGAGGCCATTCGTGAGGCCGGCGGCGTCGCTCGTGAGTTCCACACCATCGCAGTCGACGACGGTATCGCCATGGGCCACGGCGGAATGCTCTACTCACTCCCGAGCCGCGAGATCATCGCCGACTCGGTCGAGTACATGGCAAACGCCCACACTGCCGACGCACTGGTGTGTATCTCCAACTGCGACAAGATCACTCCCGGCATGCTCAACGCCGCGATGCGTCTGAACATCCCGACGGTCTTCGTGTCCGGTGGTCCGATGGAGGCCGGTAAGGCAGTGGTCGTCGGCGGTGTGGCGCAAGCCCCCACCGACCTCATCACCGCGATTTCCGCCTCGGCGAACGACGCCGTGTCCGAAGAAGGCCTCGACGAGGTCGAGCGCAGCGCGTGCCCGACGTGCGGATCCTGCTCGGGCATGTTCACGGCCAACTCCATGAACTGCCTCACCGAAGCCCTCGGCCTCGCATTGCCGGGCAACGGCTCCACGCTGGCAACTCACAAGGCTCGTCACGCACTCTTCTCCCGCGCAGGCACCACCGTGGTCGAAGCTGCCCTCAAGTACTACCGCGACGGCGACGAGTCGGTTCTGCCGCGCAACATCGCGACCCCGGCAGCGTTCCGCAACGCGATGGCACTCGACGTCGCCATGGGCGGTTCCACCAACACCGTCCTGCACACACTGGCTGCGGCGCAGGAAGGCGAGGTCGATTTCGACCTCGACACCATCGACGCGATCAGCCGTAAGGTTCCGTGCCTGTCCAAGGTCTCCCCCAACTCGGACTACCACATGGAAGACGTCCACCGCGCCGGCGGAATCCCCGCGCTGCTCGGTGAGCTTCGTCGCGGCGGACTCCTCGAGACCGACGTCTCCACCGTGCACACCAAGAGCTTCGACCAGTGGCTAGACGACTGGGACATCCGCTCCGGCAAAGCAACCGACGAGGCCATCGAACTGTTCCACGCTGCTCCCGGTGGCGTGCGCACCATCGAGCCGTTCTCCACGGACAACCGTTGGTCTGCCCTCGACACCGATGCGGCCGGCGGCTGCATCCGCGACGTCGCGAACGCCTACACCGTCGAAGGCGGCCTGGTTGTCCTGCGCGGCAACATCGCCGTCGACGGCGCAATCCTCAAGACGGCCGGCATCGACGAGGAACTGTTCTCGTTCCAGGGCCCGGCTCTGGTCGTCGAATCGCAGGAAGAAGCCGTCTCGGTGATCCTGCAGAAGAAGATCAAGGCCGGCGACGTCCTCGTTGTGCGCTACGAAGGACCCAAGGGCGGACCGGGCATGCAGGAAATGCTGCACCCCACCGCTTTCCTCAAGGGCGCAGGCCTCGGCAAGGAATGCGCGTTGATCACCGACGGCCGCTTCTCCGGTGGCACGTCCGGTCTGTCCATCGGCCACATCTCCCCCGAGGCTGCTGCCGGCGGAGTTATCGGTCTGGTGCAGAACGGCGATCAGGTTCGCATCGACGTCGCGTCGCGCACGCTCGAGATCCTCGTCGACGACGACGTGCTCGCTGAGCGCCGCGCCAAGATGGAAGCTTCGGAGCGTCCGTGGCACCCGGTTGACCGTCAGCGCACCGTCACCACAGCCCTGCGCGCTTACGCTGCGCTGGCAACGTCTGCCGACAAGGGCGCGGTCCGGTACGTCCCGTAAGTAGCACGAGCTAGCGAAGATCCCCGGCAGCGTTGACATCGCGCGGCCGGGGATCTTCTGTTTCAACGCACGACGTGTAGGGGCAGCGCTCCGCTCACTCGCGAACTCGGCAGCACGGCCGGTATCCGCTCGAGCACTCCGCCGGCAAAGGCGTCGTAGAGCGGGAGCGATTCGAGATGCACGTAGCCGATGTGACAGTCACACAGCGCTTTTGGACAGTCTCGGGCGGTCAGCGTTGTGTCGAGACTGCCGTCGTACAGATTTCCGATCTCCTCGGGAACAAAGTGGCACCGCCGAATGGTGCCGTCTCCGTCGACAGAGATGACGGATTCTCCGGTTCTGCAGGCCTTTCCGACGCTCGGATGCGGGTGTCGGCTGAACGGGAAAAGCGGATCGAGTTCGGTCCACAACTGCGCTTCGGCGTCCGAATACACCCGTCCCTCGGCTGCATTCACCCACAGAT